>NZ_CP135275.1:5857500-6182500 GCF_032302195.1 Paenibacillus sp. MMS20-IR301 | reverse complement strand
CCCTGCCCCTCCCGGTCAACGGCCGGGTTCAAGTACAGGTGCAGGCGGAGCCGGCCAGCGCGGATCACCCGGACCGGCAGGAATCCGCCGGAGCGGACCTGCCCTCCCCGGGAGCCGGGGCATCAGCACGGCAAACAGCCCCTCGCTGGTGGAGCTGGCAGGGGCTGGACCCCCGCGTCAAATGGCTGGGGATGCTGGCAGGTTCAATGACCGTGCTCGGGATGGATACCCTCCTGCCGCTGCTGCTGGCAGGAGGCCTGTTGGCCGGGCTTGGCGGTGCAGCAGGAATATCCCGGCGGAGGGCGCTGCGCTTCTTCCGTCCGTTCCTGCTCATGTTTCTGTTTCTCTGGCTGATGTCCGCACTCAGCTGGAGCGCGCCCGATTTCACGGTCGGGCCGCTCGGCTTCAGCACAGCTGGAATGCTGAGCGGCGGAATCAGCGTACTGCGGTTTCTGCTGCTTATCGCGCTCGGCTTCCTGTTCACCGAGACCACAACCGGCATGCCCTTGCGCGAAGGGCTGGAATGGGGCATTGCTCCGCTGAAGGCGCTTGGAATAAAGACGCGCAACTGGTCGCTGGTCGTTTCCGTGACACTCCAGTTTATCCCCTGGATTATCGGCAAGCTGGCCCAGCTGCAGCTTGCGCTGAGCTCACGCGGAAGGCCTGCACACGGCTTAAGGCGCTGGTCTCCGCGGCAGATCGCCCTGCTTATTGTGCCGCTGCTGATTCTTGTCCTGGGTATGGGGGATGAGCTGGCTACAGCTATTGAATCACGGGGATATGATCCAGCCAGGCAGCGTACACCAGCCTACCAGCTGTCATGGAGCAGACGGGATACACTGGCTGCCCTGATCATTCTTGGCACAGCGGCACTGCTGTGGTGGATAGCGCAGCTTAGCTGAGCGTGTAGCTGAGCATATATTCCAGATGCGGGCTGTCTGCCTCGATGCCCGGATCATTCATGGTCCAGGCGCCGGCAATCCCCAGCTCCCGGCAGGCCAGCTCGAAATTGCAGGCGGCAATGCCGATATCAATCCGCTGCATCTGGAATCCCAGCTTGTTGCCGCTGTAATTAGGCGTATGCAGCAGATAGAAATGCACCTGCCGGCGGTCTGGAGACATCACGAGCCTCCATGGCTGCTTGTTGGAGGCAGACGGGCCGATCCGCACCATCTCCAGGGGAACGGCCAGCTCTCCTGCCGCTTCAGGACTTAACGGCTGGCCGAACCTGCTGTCGCAGAACAGATCCTTCCACGGCTTCTTATTGTCCGCCTTAACCACATAACGCATCGTAGTATCGAGCAGCCGCTGCTTCTCCCGCGCATATCCAAGCGGGGTAATGCAGGGGATGATTTCCCCTTCGGCAAGCTCAAGCTCACGGGCAAAGGACTTGCGGTTGAAGGTTCCGCCGATCCAGCAGGTTCCCAGCCCCAGCCCGGTGGCATGCAGAATCAGCTTTTGAAAGGTGTAACCGAACTCCAGCAGCGCCAGCTTCTCATTCCGCACGGAGCCTACCAGGTATGCCTGCGGATTAACAATAATTCCGTAAGCCCCCAGCTTCATGCCTTTCCCTTCGCCTGCCCCGTTCTTGGCCCAGATCCATTCGATGCCCGGGACTCCGCCAAATGGCCCGCGCAGATTCTCTTCCGCAGCCAGATATTCCATAATTGAGGCATGGGCTGCCGGAGCAATCGGCGTAACCTCATAAGTACGTACCGATTTACGTTTCTCCATAATTTCAAGTACAGCATTCACCATCTTCGTCCGCCTCCTCGTAATTTCGGGATCATACCCCCGTTCCGCCCGCTTAAGCCGCTGCCGGGCTACCCTTTACCCTCAGGATGACGGGAGACCAGCCTTACCAGATCCAGTGTCAGGACAGACAAGGTAAGCGAGGCCGGATAAGCCAGATACCTTGGCTCCCATTCGGGTCCGAATTTATCCTTATACCGTCTGAGACCGGAGAATCCGTACCAGTGTCCGCCCCGCTCGAACACCAGCCGGGCGATTTTCTCCTCCCGCAGCGCTCCTGAATTTCGGCCGACACTAGACAACGGGGCATGGCCGAGATTGAAGCTGCGGAAGCCGCGCGACTTCGCCCACTCCAGCAGGCAGAGGAACAGATAATCCATAGTCCCGTTGGGAGTTTCCTTGCGGTGGCGCATAAGGTCAATCGAAACCGTCCTGTGCCCGTCATACCCCGGGGCAATAGAAGCAAAGGCCAGCACCTCCCCGCAGGCGGAGCGCAGCACAGCCAGCGGAGCCTGCTGCAGGTAAGGCCCGCTGAACCAGCCGAGCGAATATCCTTTTTCGAGCCGTCCGGCCAGCCATTCCTCAGAGATTAAGCGAAGCTCCTGCAGCAGCTCATCAGCATGGGGCGCTTCGGCAATCTCGAAGAGGTAGCCCTCGCGTTCAAACCGGCTTTTCACACCCCGCAGACTGCCGTTTCTGGCCCCGCTCAGCTTAAAGTTCTCCAGCGGTACCAGCGCCTCCTCGCCAAGCTTGAAGAAGCGGTAGCCCTGCTCATGATATACAGGCAGATAGGCCGGTGTCCCCTGGTAGAAGACTACCGTAAGCCCGTACAAATCAGCAGCCTGCCTGAATTCGCTGATTGCGTCATTGACCCGGTTCAGCGGGCCGAGCGGATCGCCCAGCACCACAAGCTTGTCCCGGACTCTGGCAAAAGCAAAAAGCACTTTGCCCTCCTGTGCCCAGAAGAAGCTTTTGTCACCCAGAAACAGCATATGACTCAAAGCATTTCCCCATTCCTCCGAGAGGAACTTCTCCAGCCGCGCCATATCCTTATCCGCGAAGATTTGATCCGCCTTCCGCTGCGGCCGGAGGGTGATGAACATCGTCAGCAGCAGCCAGGAGAAGATCAGTCCGGAAACAGCCGTAACCGCCACATTGCTGTGCTGGCGCAGCCATTCCGGCTGAATGCCGGCCGGCAGATGCTTCAGGAAGCCATGATGGGAATAGCTGCCCAGCAGATAGTAGCTGAAGGCAATAACCGAGGTGAGAATCAGCCACCAGATAGTGCTTCTTGTGCTGACCGGAACGCTGATCCGGTAGAAGCGGGTCCGCGAGATCCAGAGAATCAGAGCAACTAACAGCAGAAACAGCGCCTCTTCATAATCCAATCCCTTGGTAAAAGCGAACACTGCTCCGCCGAAGAGCAGCAGACTAGTCCAGACATATGCCCTGTAGATCCGCAGGGAGATCCCCCGTGATAACAGGACCAGCATGAAGCCGATTAACACGGACAGATGATGGGATATCCGCATAACCGGCAATGACAACAGCTCCTCCGTAACCTTCAACCGGTAGAGCAGCTCGGGTGTAGCCGCAGACAACAGCAGAATCAGGCCGCTGGCCAGCACCAGCTTGCCTAGCGCCCATACGCCCAAATCACTGAGGAAGGTGTATTGGCCCGGCCAGCCCCAGATTCTCTGCCAGACCGTAAGCGGAGTTTCGATGCTCTCTCCGCTTCGTCCGGCTCCCTTCTTGCCCGGCAGGCCGATTTCCAGCGCAGCCAGCGCCAGCCCGATCAGCCAGGGCACAATATAATAGAATAATCTGTAGATGACGAGCACCGCCATGGCCTGATCGCTTTTGATCCCGAGCTGGGTAAGCCCGAGCAGGGCAATCAGATCGAAGGCACCGATACCTCCGGGAGCCATGCTGAGTATGCCTGCTACTGCGGCGACCACGAAAATACTGAATACCGGAGTAAAGCCGATCCCCCCGAGCAGCTGGCCGGCGATGACCCAGAAGGCCAGTCCGGCAAACGCCCACTCCATAAAAGAAGCCCCCACAGAAGCAGCGACCGTAAGCCAGGGGGTTCTGCCCTGCCCCCGGTTGATCCACTTGGCGAATAGTGAGGAGCGTTGAAGCAGCACAAAAAACGGCAAATAAAGGCCCATGCCCCAAACCGCGAACACCAGCCAGTGATGCTCATGCAGCAGCCCGTCAGCCGGAAGAAGGCCGGTAATGCTGCCCCAGGACAACAGGGATAACCCCGTTATCATAAGCGGCGACAGGAATACGATGGCCGACGCCAGCACTGCCGAAGGCACACCGCTCTTCTTGTATAACAGTGTCCGCAGGCCAGCTCCGGCCAGCCCGGCAAACCCGATCAGATTGTTAAAGGTGTTGGCAATCCAGGCATAGCGGAAGGTGCCCAGGAGTCCGGTCTCCAGGCGGAAATGCCTGCGGATCAAGTAATCATAAGCGCTCATCACCGCAACTGCGAGCAGGGAAATACCCAGCATCTGCATAATCGCCGGTGCGGGAACCGTCTTTAATTCATGAATAATCTGTCCTAAATGAATCTGCTTCAGCTCATGCTGCCCTTCCCAGTAGACAAGGCCGATAATCATCAGCGGGACAAGCGCCCGCACCGCCTTGATCCGGTAGAGCGACAGAAGCAGCCGCACAATTTTAAAACGTTCCAGTCTTTCTTTCATAGAATGCATGACTTCACCTGTCCTTACTGCTGTCATTATCCCCGAATCAGGAATATCCAGCACTCTCCATATGCACCATTATAGCAACACAGGGAGCAGAAGGCCCGTTTAATGGTCACAATGCCAAGCAGAAACGGCAACACTGCCTTCAAGGATTAGAACAAGCCGCTGGACACTGGGCATCCGGCGGCTTCAAGTCAGGCTCATTATAGGTCCAGAACGGGCACGATGCCTTCAAGCCAGTTCAGCTGGCTGTCAAGCATGAACCTGACAGTCCAGTGCTCTGCCGAGGTATACCAGTCATGAAACTGCGTGATGCTGCCGTACAGGCACTCAATGGATTCCGGCGTCTGCAGCCTGATCACCTCGTCCATCAGCTGCATGAAGTTATCCGGCTTAGCCTCTGCCTTCTCCAGCTCCTTGAGCAGCCATTTATAGGAGGGGAACAGCCGCTCATTGTGGGCCAGGATCAGTCTCCCGGCGAACATAACATAGTTTGTGCGGGAATAATCCATCAGCAGCCGGTCGTTTCGTTTAAGCCCTTCGTAAAAATACCATTTCCACGTTTCCAGCTGGGCGTAGAATTTCTGAATATTCTCCTCCTTGTGCTCCGCCGGATAGCGGGAAGCCGCATGGACCAGCTCCTCAAGACCTTCTATCCGGGAATAGGCTACAAAGGCATCTTTGAATGCATACCTCGCAGGCTCCGTCCCATGCTCCGCCACCTTTCTGAGATAGTCTTGCGTTATGCATTTTCCGTCCACATAACCGCCCTCATACGGAGTGGATTCCGTCTCAAAAAAACCGATGTCTCCGGTCTGAAGCGCCTTCCGGTAATCCTCCTCAGAGAGCACAAGCATACAATCAAGATCCGAGGTTTCACTGGCATACCCGTGCGCTATGGAACCGCCGATAATTACTCCAAGCACATCTTCCCTGGCCCGCAACTTGCCGGTTATGGCTTCAATAGCCTTCTGATGATGCTGATACAAGCGTTATCCCCCTTTAAGTTTATAATACTATTAATTAGTTAACAAAATCACAAACCTAACTTCCCAGTATCATAGCATACAGCATGTATATCGAATACCAAATTTTGTGTGTCTGCTGTACAGCAAGGCTCCTTACACAGCAAAAAGCAGGCCTCCGGACGGTATAAGGTCCGGGAGCCTGCTTCCTGCTGTACACGGGTTGCCGGCTGCAAACGGGCACCGCTACCACGGCAATAACGGAGCTGTCCTGCAGCATGCTGTTCATCTGAAACGTCTGAAACTAAACCCGGATATCGAATCTGCCTTCGCTATCCGTTGTTGCGGTTGCAATCTGCTGTGCCGATGCGGCTGCGAGCTTATTGCTGTCAGCGGGCTTCTCCGGCGGTGCACCAGCACCCTGCGCGGAAGAAGCACTGCCTGTACTCTGTGACTTCTGGGCAATCTGCGCTTCGATCTGCTTGATTTGCTGCTCAATTTGCTTGGTTTTGGTCTCTTTGGTCTTCTCGTTGTCCTTGCTTGAGTTCACCTTCTCCAGATCGGCTTCCAGCTTAGCCTTCTGCTTCTCAAGTGCGGCTGTGTCGCTTGCGCTAGAGGACGTATACGAAGCCGAAGTTGAAGATGATACAGATGAAATGTTCATGCTTGTCCCTCCTTTCATTCCTTCAATATAGTCCTTTAAGCCAAAGATAACGTTAAAATGCGCTGAAAGTTTGCTGAATGTCTGCCGCTTAGGGCCTCCGGGTCTTCCGGTTAACCAGCGTCAGGCTGAGCAGAATGATGATTAAGCCGGCAATGGTATTGGCATAGACCGGTTCATGGAGGAAGAGCGCTCCCCACAGCAGTCCGAATACCGGTACCAGAAACGTTACGCTGACGGTCTTCACGGGTCCGACACTGGCAATCAGGCGGAAATACAGCAGATAGGCCACCGATGTACAGATCAGCGACAAGCCGAGTACGGAGTATACGGCTGCTGCAGACGGCATATGCTGCGGGGCGAAAATAACGGCCAGCGGCAGCAGGACTACGCTTGCCCCCAGCTGTTGTCCGGCGGCAAGCGCGAGCGGCGTCAGCCCCTTCCCCACGCGTGAAGCATACAGGCCTCCGAAGGCATACGATAAGGCGGCACCAAGCGAGAAGCCTACGGACAAGAGGACGGTACCCGTTAACGGTACAGGACTCCAGCCGACCAGAACGCCCACGCCCAGCATACCCATGATTAGCCCGGCTGACTTGGCCAGTCCCGGCTTCTCCTGGCGCGTCCCCCAGGCGGCCAATGCCGCAAACATCGGGGTGGTAGTATTAAGGATTGCCGCCAGCGAAGCACTCAGATGCAGCTCAGCCATGCAGATCAGGGTGAAGGGAAGCGCGGCATTAACCGCACCAAGCATAAGGAACTGCTTCCAGTACCTCAGAATCCCCAGCTTACGCCGGGTCAGCAGCGCATAGAGCAGCAGAGCTACTGCGGCCAGCGTAACCCGCAGCTCGGTTGTGAAGACCGGGCCGAGTTCAGGCGAAGCAATGCGCATGAACAGGAAGGAGGCGCCCCAGGCAAAAGCCAACAACAGCAGCGTAGCGAAATCCTTGCGGCTCATGATCTCTCCTCCCTGCGGCAGAGCAGCAGATAAGACAGGATAGACAGGACACCGGCTGAAGCGATAACCAGTGCCATCGGCACTGCAGAACCGCTGCCGCCAAGTCCGACCAGCGGCGCGGCGCAGCTCCCCAGAAGCAGCGGAAGCAGCCCGAGGAGTGCCGAGGCACTGCCTGCGGTTTCCCCCTGATCCTGCATCGCCAGTGAGAAGCTGGTGGTTGATACCAGTCCTACACTGGAGACAACAGCGAACAGGCAGAGCAGAACCACCGGCAGGCCTCCGCCGGCAAGCAGTGTAACCAGCAGGGCGGCTCCGCCAAGCGTACAGAGCAGAAGGCCGCTGACCAGCAGCTTCCGTTCACCGACTCTGCCAGCCAGCCTGCCGGCAATCTGACCGGTAATAATAATGCCGATGCCGTTAACCGCGAAGATCAGGCTGTACATTTGCGGGGTCACCCCGTAAATAATCTGCAGTACGAAGGAAGAACCAGAGATATAAGCGAACATGGCCGCCGTAACGAATCCCTGGGAGAGGGCATATCCCATAAATTTCATATTACGGAGCAGAATAAGGAAGGTGTGCAAGGTGCCTTTAAGACCGCTTTTGACACGCCGCTCCTTCGGCAGGGTCTCCGGCAGACGCAGCAGAATAGTCGCCGCAAAGAGCAGGCCGCAGAAGAAGAGCACGACAAACACACCCTGCCAGGTGGTCACTCTCAGGAGCTGTCCGCCGATCACGGGGGCGAAGATCGGTCCCAGTCCGTTGACAATCATCAGCAGCGAGAAGAACTTCGTCAGCTCCGGACCGCTGTACATATCACGGACAGCAGCCCGGGAGATGACTACACCGACCGAGCCGGCCAGCCCCTGGATGAAACGCAGCAGAATCAGCAGACCGATGGAGGGACTGAACGCGCAGAGCAGCGAGGAAGCTGCATAAATAACCATGCCGATAAACAGCGGCAGACGCCGGCCGTGCATATCACTGAGCGGTCCTGCCACCAGCTGGCCCGAGGCCAGCCCCAGCAGGAAGAAGGTCAGGCTGAGCTGGACCATAGCCGCACTGGTCGAGAAATGTGTGCTCAGCGCGGGCAGTGCCGGCAGGTACATATCAATGGACAGAGGGCCGATTGTAGCAATGGCTCCCAGGATGACTGCAAGCTGCAGCCGCTGTTTCTTGGACGGCCCGTCAGCCGCCAGGCTTGTAAGATGGTTTTGCTTAATCATGATTTAACGACGCAACCTTTCACTGGCAACCTCCTTGATTATTAAGCAGGCCCGATTTTTGTATTTCCCCATACTACCTGATCGCAGCCGGATTGTTCAATGCTTTTATGCATTAACGGGAAATAGATACGGGCAATTCTATGCGCAAACACATCAATTCCTATTTATTTCAATAAAAAACCGCCTGCAGGGGCTTACAGTTGACAATGAAGTCACTGGTCAGCAGCCCCGCAGACGGTTGTCCGGGTACTCATTTATTTGCTTTGATCCGCCGCTATGAGTTTAGCCAGCCAATCTCTGGCCGCCTCAGCTTCAGCGGCGCTCAGGCGGTGTCCCTGATTGCCCCAGTGTGCGGTAACCTCTGCCCCTGCACCGCTCAGGAGTGCCTCCAGCTCCCTGGTCTCTTCAGAGCGGATAATCGGATCGTTAGTCCCGGCACCGATAAAGATGGGAACACCTTGCAGCGGCGGCAGTTCAAGCCCGCGCAGCGGGACCATCGGGTGCAGCAGCACCGCTGCCCGGAAGATGTTCCCGTAATGGAAGAGCAGGCTGCCGGCGATATTCGCCCCGTTCGAGTAGCCGACAGCAACAAGATTGTCAGCATCGAATCCGTATTTCAGCGCAGCCTCCTCCAGAAATCCCTTCACTTCACGGGTGCGGAAGATCAGATCCTCCTCATCGAATATCCCTTCAGCCAGCCGCCGGAAGAAGCGCGGCATTCCATTCTCCAGCACATTGCCGCGGATGCCGAGCACCGGGGCGCCCGGGGCCAGCAGCCCGGCCAGCGGCAGCAGATCCTGCTCGCTGCCGCCGGTACCGTGGAATAATACAAGTGTCGGCAGACTTGCATCTGTACCTTGCTTATAGATATGGATCATACCTGCTTCACCCCGATTTCGCGGATTTCAAACGGGCTTAAGTTCTCCTCGATCGTGCTGCGGTGCGGCTCAAACCATGCCGGAAGCATCAGCTTCTGTCCCAGCGCATCCGGAGCTTCGTCACGGGCGAAGCCCGGAGGATCAGTAGCAATCTCGAACAGGATTCCCCCCTCTTCACGGAAGTAGATGGCGTTGAAGTACTGGCGGTCCTGTACCGGAGTCGGCTGATAGCCGTGACTCTGTACGCGGCGGCCCCATTCCAGCTGATCGGCATCATCTGCCGCCCGCCAGGCGATATGGTGGACAGTTCCTGTGCCGCCTGCCCCCTGCGGTACCGGAGCCGACTTCAGATCGATGATATTCCCGATATCACCAGCTGCTCTATACCGGATGTAGCCGTCGCCTTCGGCAATCTGCTCCATGCCCATTGTCCGGGAGAGCGTATCTGCCGTCTTATCCGGTGCCGTGCTGTAGAGTACGGCGCCGCCGAAGCCTTTGATTGCATGTTCAACAGGGACTCCGCCGAAGGACCAGGTGCTAAGCGCCCCTTCCTCACGCTCTGCCAGTTCAATCCGCAGCCCGTCGAAATCCGCGAAGGAGAGATAGGACTCGCCGATCCGGGTAACCTTGGTAACGGGAATCTGATAGGCAGCCAGCCTCTGCTCCCAGAACCCAAGGGAGCCGGCAGGTACCGCATAAGTAGTTACGCCCACCTGCCCGCCGCCGATTCTGCCCTTGCGTCCGGTAGACCACGGGAAGAAGGTGATGATTGTGCCCGGCGCACCCTGCTCATTGCCGAAGTAGAGGTGATAGACCTCGGGAGCGTCGAAGTTGATCGTTTTTTTAACGAGCCGCAGCCCGAGAATTCCGGCATAAAAGTCAGCGTTACGCTGTGCATCCCCTACAAAAGCGGTAATATGATGAATTCCTGCAGTTTGCATAGTCATGAGTAAGCCCTCCTGAATTTGAGTTTATGATATTTCATTAGTTTCGATTAATTAAAGAAGATGGCATCCAGAGAGATCGATCCTGCTCCGGTCAATGCTACCGCTACCGCAACCACCAGCAGTGTCAGCGGAAATTCAATACCGTTAGCTGTAGACCAGAAGCCGTTCGGAGCATGCACTTTGACAATCGCGCCAAGCA
Source organism: Paenibacillus sp. MMS20-IR301 (assembly GCF_032302195.1). NCBI lineage: Bacteria > Bacillati > Bacillota > Bacilli > Caryophanales > Paenibacillaceae > Paenibacillus > Paenibacillus sp. MMS20-IR301. The sequence continues at coordinate 6,172,197 of NZ_CP135275.1, read as the reverse complement.
TAGTTGCAGCAATCAGGACAGCAGCCACCGGTGTCAGCAGGCCGAGTGTGAACAGCAACCCGCCAACCAGCTCCATCAGCCCTGCCAGTACCGCCATGCGCACGCCCGGCTTAATGCCGATGGACTCCATCCAGCCGCCTGTGCCTTTGGGACCGTAGCCGCCGAACCAGCCGAACAGCTTCTGTGCACCATGCCCGATAAACGCTACACCAATTACCAATCTGATCAACAATAAACCTACACTAACCATTTTAAACACTCCTCATTCTCTCGATTTTAATTATCTTAACGTTAAGATATTGACTAAAAATTTTTGATTCTCTCTATTTGCTTCTGCTGAACTCTAAGTCATGCGTTCTTGCCCAGGTAACTTCGGTAACATTACTGCTGCATATGATCGCCTAGTCTTCCTGCGGATTAATATAACGACCATGCATGCATTAATACTGAATGATGTTAATATGGCTGCATGATGTGCCCGGACGGGCTGCAGTTTACCATATAACGCCGGCTGCCGGCTGAACTTCTAATCAGGCGGCACCTGGGAGCGGCGGCCCTGCGCTTCTATACTCCCTTGCCCAGCTTCTTCAGCAGCAGGGTTGCCTGGGCCTTCTCTTCACTGCTCAGTCCGCCCATCAGGCTGTGTATAGACTGGATATGACGGGGGAAAATATCATCGAACAGCTCCCGCCCCGCTTCCGTAATCTCAGCATAGGTCACGCGCCGGTCGTCGCTGCATGGAACACGCTTCAGCAGTCCGCGCTTCTCCAGCTTGTCGATGTTGTAGGTGATGCTGCCGCTGGTCACAAGAATCTTCTCGCCGATCTGCTGCAGCGGAATCCGCGTTCTATGATACAGGACCTCCAGCACCATGAACTCCGCCGAAGCCAGCCCGTGGCTCTTCATATCCTTCACGGCCAGATCCATCAGGCTCTTATACGCCTTAGACAAAACTACGAACAATTTCAGCGATACTGCCTCATCCTGGTCACTCTGACTGCCTGCTGCCGCGTTAAGGGTCTCCTTGTTGTCGCTCATATGTGCACCTCCTGTCTTTTGTATTTATCTTTAAGTTAATTATCTTTAAGTTAAGATAAATATACAGCATGCTTCAGCCGTTGTCAACTGTTTGCAATAAAGTTGTTTGACCGGGGGGCGCGGGGAGTTCTATTGCACTTTGTACAGCAGATTACGGTTAAAAGCGCCTAAAAACAGAATCTATTGTATTTTGTACACTAGCTTCTTCTGATTTAGGCATTTAAAGCTCATTTACCTGAAATGCATTGTACAAAATACAATAGAATGAATATTTGGAGCGTTTTGCAAGAGATCTACAGTATAAAATACAATTGCACTTTCGCTCCTTTGTTGCGCCTTTGTTATGGACATCCTCTTAGCGCTAATAAATTGGAAGGTTCCAGATCAAGCTATATCATTCGTACTTTTCAAGAGCTCTCCGTTATTAGCTGATATTTTCCCGCTTATTTTTTCATTTGGCACGCGTACAGTAAAGATAAAATGGTATGAAAAGCACCTGACTGAATGTAATGGAGTATTCTTCCCCACCCTACAGTCAGCTCAATAGAAACTGCCAGAACTTGCAGCCGGTTTGACCTCACCGTTAAATCGGCGTATCCTTTTGGGTGCGAATAATAGAAGCAAGTCCAGTTCATATAGAGGAGGCTTCACCCGAATGGAATCAACATCAACAGACAGACCGGAACGGGATGCATCCGCTGGTGAATCCCTGCCCGCAGCGGCACACGCGGAGGTGCTGATTGTGACGGCAGTCGCGGCTGAGCGGGATGCCGTCCTGCGCGGCCTGCGGGGCGACCGCAGGTTCCATGTCATTGCAGCGGGCGCCGGTACCGCTGCGGCTGCGGCGGGCACCGCCGCCGCTCTGGCAGCCGGCTCCTACGGCTGGGCCGTCAGCGCCGGGATCGGCGGCGGCTTCCCGGGCCGCGCCCCTGTAGGCTCGCTGGTTGTCGCCAGCGAGATGCTTGACGCGGCCCTCGGCGCGGAGACGCCGGAGGGCTTCCGCAGCGCTGCCGAGCTCGGCTTCGGCAGCGTGTCCGTGCCGGCGCCCGGCGGCACGGTACAGGCCCTTGCGGCCGCGCTGGCTGCGGCCGGGCTACCGGTAAGCACGGGCACCGTGCTTACCGTGTCCACCGCGACCGGCACCGCCGGTACGGCCGCGGCCCTGGCCGCCCGCCACCCGCAGGCGGCGGCGGAGGCGATGGAAGGCCACGGGGTTGCCGTGGCCGCGCAAAGGCTGGGGATCGCGGCGCTTGAGCTGCGCGCGATCTCGAACCCGGTCGGCCCGCGCGACCGGGCCGCGTGGAAGATCAATGAAGCGCTGGATGCCTTGAGCGCAGCAGCGGCTATTTTAGTGGAGGTGCTATAGATGACAGCTGAGCTTAATATTGCGTTTTCCCCTTGCCCTAACGATACCTTTGTCTTTCATGCCTGGGCGCACGGGCTGGTGCCGGATGCGCCGGCGCTGAATATTACCTATGCCGATATTAACATTACCAATGAACTGGCCGCAGAGGGCCGCGGGCCCGAGGTGCTGAAAATCTCCTACGCCGCCCTCCCCTGGGTACTGGATAACTACAGGCTGCTGCCCTGCGGAGGCGCACTCGGACGGGGCTGCGGCCCGCTGGTGCTGAGCCGTAAAGGAGCAGGTGCCATCAAGCACCCGCGTGAGCTGTCCGGACGGAAAATCGCTGTTCCGAGCGAGCGCTCCACAGCCTACCTGCTGTTCCGCCTGTGGGCAGCGCAGCAGGTATCGGGCGACCCTGCCGAGATTATCGTCATGCCGTTTGATGAGATTATGCCTGCGGTGCAGAGCGGGGCAATCGATGCCGGTCTGGTGATTCACGAGGCACGGTTCACCTACCCTTCCTATAATCTCCAACTGCTCGCCGATCTGGGCAGCTGGTGGGAGAGCGATACCGGTCTGCCGATTCCGCTCGGGGCCATCATTGCCCGCCGGGATCTGGACCATGAAGCCATTACCGGCTGGATCCGCAGCTCGCTGCAGCATGCCTGGGACCATCCGCTCGATACTCAGGAATATGTTCTGAGCCACGCCCAGGAGCTCTCCCCTGAGGTAGCCAAATCGCACATCGATTTGTACGTCAATGAATTCTCCATGAATCTGGGAGATGACGGTTATGGTGCAATCTCTGCTTTGCTGAACCGGGCTGCAGCCGAAGGTCTCGTTCCGGCCATAAATCCGGCACTGCTGCGGTAGCTGCATTACCGGAGTTCTGGACCATTCTGCCGGTAGCCAGGCGGCCCCGCCGCTCCGGAGTCAGATAATTGAATAATCCTGGTAGCCACCAGGCTTTCCAACCCTTACCCTATCTACAATCCGTGAGGAGGCTCATCTTATGATTCCATCAGGCAACAGCAAGGCAAATATTGACCGGTTCCTGGGCTATCAGGACAATTACGACCGCTACAGGCCCGAAGCGCCGCCGCTGGTTACCGGGCTGCTGAGTACCTATCTCGGCCGCCGCCCGGCCCTGGTGGCTGACATCGGCTGCGGTACCGGTCTCTCCACCTTCCTGTGGAAGGACGCTGCGGATCAGGTAACAGGAGTGGAGCCTAATCCCGATATGCTGGGCAAAGCACAAGAGAAGCTTGCCGCTCTGCACGCCGGAAGCAGCGCTTTATCCTTTGTTCAAGGCTATTCCAATGAGCTGCCGTTCCCCTCGGGCACTGTCGATATCGTTACCTGCTCGCAGTCCTTCCACTGGATGGACCCGTCCAGCACCCTGCAGGAAATCTCCCGCTGTCTGCGAACCGGCGGTATCTTTGCCGCCTATGACTGCGACTGGCCCCTGATGCTGCACCCGGCGGTTGAAGCCCGCTATAACGGGCTGATTGCCTCTGCTGATGCCCTGCTTGCTGAGCGGCAGCCGGCCGCAGAGCAGGCCCGCAAGTGGGATAAGGAAGGACACCTCGCCCGGATCAAAGCAAGCGGGCTGTTTACCTACGCCCGGGAGGTTGTTTTTCATAATATGGAGGCCTGCAATGCTGAGCGGTACATCGGCCTGACTCTCAGCCAAGGCGGAATCCAGTCCGTCCTGAAGCTGGATCCCGCTCTGCTCGAGACGGACATCGCCGGTTTCTCGGCAGCGGTCCAGGATTATTTCCAAGGCCGGACCCTGCAGGTGCCGATCAGCTACCGGATGCGGATCGGAGTGAAGTAGATGTGCGAATGTGTGAATGCTAATACGTAAATAAAAAGCACTCTGGCCTTCCTGAAGTATCCGGCCTATACTTAATAACAGCGAGACGAAGAACGTCCCGGTTGCCCTTAAGAGGGCTTCCGGGGCGTTTTCTATTTTACAGGGGGGATTGAGCGAATATGTTATTTGAAGAAGCACATTTGGCGTTCATCAACGGGCACTTGGACAGCAGACCAGAGGGAGAACGCCGCGGCCGGCTGGAGCGGGGGCACCGCCATGCAGAAATTCTGTTCCTGCGTAATGTCTGGTGGCCGCTGCGGGGGCAGCTGGACGGGCTGCATCCGGAATATGAGGTGCTGGACTGGCGGGGAAGATCCTATTTCGCCGACTTCGCCTGGCTGCCCGGATATGTGAAGCTGCTCATCGAAATTAAGGGCTATACCACCCATGTCCGCGACATGGACCGGCTCAAATACTGCAATGAGCTAAACCGCGAGACCTTCTTATACGCCATGGGCTATCATGTCATTTCATTCGCTTACGATGATGTAGAGCAGCGGCCTGAAGTCTGCATGACCCTGCTGCGGATGGTGCTCGGCCGGTATCAGCCTGCAGAAACGCCTGTGTCCCGCTTGCAGCTTATGGAGCAGGAGGTAATCCGGCTGGCTATCCAGCTGGCCCGGCCCATCCGCCCCCAGGATGTTAAAGAGCATTTCACTGTCGATTACCGGACGGCAGTCCGCACGCTGCGCAGTCTGTCAGACAAGGGTTGGCTCCTCCCCCTCCCCACCAGCAATCGGGAGCGAATCAGCCGCTATGAGCTGGGGCGGGGCGTACTGGAGTACTTCAACTAACCTGTGGCCAAAAAGCGCAACAAAGAGGTTACTGCAGCGAACCGGCATGAATGCAACAGACTGCGGGCCTACGGATCATCTAACCATTTTACTGTGTGCCGCTACTGTGCAGTGGTTGGTGGAGTTCCGTGTCGTGCCATTGTGCTGGGCGGTGATGGACGGGACTTCCGTGCCGTGCTTTAGGTACAGTGGAGTGCTGCCACCTCCGGTCAGATTGTGGGGCTGATTACTTAACAGATTAACGCAGCTGGATGCTGCAGCGCCTGGCAGGGCTAACTCTGCTTCATTCTCCGCTCAGGCGTATGCCAAGTAACATTCTTGTGTGAAAAGCACTGGTGAGCCAGCTTTAGCAAACGGCATGTAAGTAGCGAGGCTGCAAGGTACCAGGTGCGGGGCAGATACCTGATAGGTGCGCGGCGAGTGCGGGGTAGTTGCGGTAGGTGCGGTAAGTGACGGGTAAGTGATGGGTAGGTGTTAGAGGGGCGCGGTAAGTGATGGGCCGGTACACACTCACAGGCTTAGACAGCGATTATTTGCGGAAGAATTGTTGCCTGGCTACCCGGTTATATGGCCGGAAAGACCACCCGGCACTGACCGCAGCATCAGTAAGTGGATAAACGTTAGGCCTGTTGATTAGCCAAAAAAAGGTAGCAAAAAGGCCGCTCATTCGGTAAAGTGTTTGTACCCCTACAAACTATCCGAAACGAGGCGACCTCATGAAAAAGTCTACTTCAATTTCACACATTCTGCAATTGGTGATTCCCGAGGAAGACATGCGTCCCATCCTGGAAGAATTACAATATACGGATGTTGCGCGTAAATTTACCGTGTATGATTTGTTTTTATTTTTGGCGGAAGCTGCGTTTCAGCAGTGGGATGGATACCGAGACGGCGCACAGCGAATGTCCCTTCAGGGACAACGTACGGTGAATTATTCTACCCTTTCCAAAAAGGCCAAGGCGGTTCCTTTTTCAGTATTTAAGCGTCTATTGAATCTGATGCTAGGGCTATGTAACCGGAAGACAAAGCGTACCCTCGGTATTCCGAAAGACCTGTTAATCGTGGACTCCACCACTATTTCGGTCGGTCAGGGTCGGTTGCCGTGGGCGCAAATTAAAGGGCGAAAAGCAGGCGTTAAGCTGCATGTCGGGTTACTCGGGGACTCGAACGAATTGCACAAAGTGACGGAGACCCCGGCCATTCAGCATGATCTAAACAGTTGTGCTGCGCTGCTCGACAGCCAATTTATTTTGGTGGGTGACCGTGCTTACGGGAAGCACCAACTGTTTGACCGCTATCAAGAGCAGAAAGAGCGGCAATATTTTGTGATTCGGCTTAAGGATAATACTACGCTCGCCAATCCCATCCCGCGCCTGCGAAATCGCCCATTTGAGGGAGGGATCGAACAGGATTTGACGTGCCAATTGGGAAAGAAAAAGGCGCTCTCCGAGAATCGGTTTCGAGTGGTTATTCTGAAAGATCCCAAGGGAAATCCCGTCATTCTCGCAACAAATCTGCACTGGCACTCCCCAGAAGCCATAGCAGAGATCTATAAGAAACGTTGGCAGATTGAAGTTTTTTTTCGTTGGATTAAGCAGCATTTAAACATTCCCAAGTTGTTTGGAACCACAGAAAATGCAGTCTATGGACAGCTCTATGTGGCTTTATTGGTGTATGTGTTGCTAAAGTTTCTGTTTGAGCAGGGAAATCGTATCGTGCACGCTAGCGCTAGGTTAACGTTCGCGAACTTTGACCGGTTATTTGCGCTGCATAAGTTACCTGTGGAGTGGAGGATTTATTTAGCTCAAGCCGTCCATTTTATTAACACAAACTGGTAAATCAACAGGCCTAGATAAACGTATCTTAATTTCATGCCTCCGGGCGATTTCGAGCAATTAAGTGGAAAAACAGCATCTATTTCTATAGGATTCAGCCTTTTCAGATTAAATATTACAAATTAAGTGCTGTTTTTCCAACTATTTCTCAGGCAGACGCTTTTTGCTCATCAGCAAGTGGATAAAATCCAACTAAATTGGGATAACACTCTAATTACATCCACCAATGCTGCTAAGGTTGCCATTCCTGCCTCCTCCCGTCATTCGCGCATATCTACTCCTGCCATTCGCACACCTACTCTTTCCTACTTATCCATACTCATTTCTCACTTATACCTACTCTTGCCTATCCCCGCTTGCTCCCGCCTATTCATCCCCGTCCCCCCTTACCTTACATGCCCTATCAGTTCCTCTTCACCAGTTCACCAACTACCCCCATTCCAGCTCATTCCGCAAAAAAAACCCGCACGCAGATAATCCGCATACGGGTGTCCAGGTGCCGCCAGGCAATCCCATTCTAACTCCAATTCCTATTTCTTGTTCATCTTAAACTTCAGGAACAGCTCGTTATAATGGGCGAGCATCCGCTTCCCGAGGTTATCATAGACCTCCAGCCGGTCGGTGATCTCGGCGGGCGGGTAGAAGCGCTCATCCCCGGAAATATCCTCCGGCAGCAGCGCGAGTGCAGGCGTGTTAGGCGTAGAGTAGCCGACATATTCCGTATTCTGCGCGGCCACATCAGGGCGGAGCATGAAGTTGATGAACTTATGCGCGCCTTCTACATTAGCTGCTGTGCGCGGAATGACCATGTTGTCGAACCATATGTTCGAGCCTTCCTCCGGCACCACATAATCAAGCTTGTCGTTCTCGTCCATAATCTCTGAAGCATCACCGGACCAGACGATTCCTACTGAGGCCTCTTCGTTGGCCAACAGCATCTTGATCTCATCGCCGACAATCGCTTTGACATTCGGGGACAGCTTGTTCAGCTTGGACAGCGCCTCCTGCAGGTGCTCCTCGTTCTTGTCATTGACGGAATAATGCAGGCTGTTAAGCGCCATCCCCATCACCTCACGGGCCCCGTCCACCAGGAAGATTTCGTTATTCAGGCGCTTGTCCCAGAGCGAATTCCAGCTGCTGAAATCCATCCCCTCCGTCATATCCGGGTTGTAGATAATGCCTACAGTTCCCCAGAAATAGGGCACGGAGTACATGTTGCCGGGATCAAAGGAGAGGTCCATGAATTTAGAATCAATATTGGTCAAATTCGGAATTTTGCTGTGATCGAGCGGCAGCAGCAGATTCTCTTCCCGCATCTTGGCAATGGCATAGTCGGATGGCACGACGACATCGAAGACCGTACCCCCCTGCTCGACCTTGGTCAGCATCGCTTCATTGGAGTCAAAGGTCTGGTAGATGACCGTAATGCCGGTCTCCTCCTGGAATTGCTTCAGCAGGTCGGGATCGATATAATCACCCCAGTTATAGATGGTCAGCGTATTGCCGCCGGAATAGCCTTCCGCTGAATTCAGCCGGTAGGCCAGAAACATCAGCCCGAAAGCGACAATCAGAATGGCCAGAAAAGTATTGATCAGCTGCTTCATCTAGGCACCCCCGCTTCGGCAACCGGTTCTGCGGTATGCATCATTGGTTTGTTCTTACGCTGGTTGAGGTAGTAATAACCGATTACCAGCAGTATGGTGAAGAGGAAGATCAGCGTCGACAGCGCGTTGATCGACAGCGAAACCCCCTGCCGTGCCCGCGAATAAATCTCAACAGACAGCGTAGAGTAGCCGTTGCCCGTTACGAAGAAGGTGACCGCGAAATCATCCAGGGAATAGGTCAGGGCCATGAAGAACCCGCTGAAGATCCCCGGCTTGATAATCGGCAGAATAACCTTCGTAAGCACATCGCGGCGGGTAGCCCCAAGGTCACGGGCTGCATCGGTCAGCGTCGGGCTCATCTCCTGCAGATGCGGCAGAATCATAATAACGGCGATCGGAATGCTGAACGCCACATGCGAGAGCAGAACGGAGGTGAAGCCCAGCTTGATTCCGACAATGGTGAACAGAATCAGGAACGAGGCTCCGATAATGACATCCGGGCTGACAATCAGCACATTGTTCAGCGAGAGCAGCGTATTCTTGGCCCGGCGGCTGCGGACATGCTGGATCGCCAGTGCTCCGATGACAGCAATTACTGTTGCAATCGCCGAAGACAGAAGCGCAATCACCAGGGTGTTAATCATAATAATCATCAGCCGGGTGTCCCCGACAACCTCGCGGTAATAGTCGAGCGTGAACCCCTCGAATTCATGCATCGTGCCGCCGCTGTTGAACGAGTAGTACATCAGGTAGAAGATCGGCGCGTACAGGACAACGAAGACCAGCACCAGATAGATATTCGCTATCCCGTTTTTATTCTTGCTTCTCACCCGCGCACCCCCTTCCGCGAGCTGCCCGTAAGAATCATGAACAGTGCCATAATGGCGATCAGGAACACCGCTACCGTAGAGCCCATACCCCAATCCTGCGTGACGAGGAAGTGCTGCTCAATGGCGGTACCGAGCGTAATAACCCGGTTGCCGGCAATCAGGCGAGTAATCATGAACAGCGACAGTGCCGGGATGAACACTGCCATGCAGCCGGAGCGTACGCCGGAGATGGTGAGCGGGAATACCACCCGCCGGAACGTCGTCCAGCCGGAGGCGCCCAGATCACGCGCTGCATCCACCAGCGACAGATTCATCTCATCCAGTGCGCTGAAGATCGGCAGAATCATGAACGGGATGAAAATATAAACCGATACGAACACAAAGCTGAAGCCTGTAAAGAGTATCTGCTGTTCACCTATTCCAACCAAGTCAAAGAAATTGTTCACCGGGCCAAAGGTGCCGAAGATGCCGATGAAGGCATAGGTTTTCAGCAGCAGATTGATCCATGTCGGCAAAATAATCAGCAGCAGCCAAAGCTGCTTATGCTTTGTGCGCGTCAGCAGATACGCCGCCGGATAAGCCACCAGCAGCGAGAACAGGGTGATCAGGAAGGCATACCAGAAGGAGTTCAGCATCATTCTCATATAGACCGGCGTGAAGAAATTAACGTAGTTATCCAGCGTCAGCTTCCCGTCGAGATCGAACAGGGAGTAATAGATAACCAGCAGCACCGGTGCAATAACGAATAAGGCAATCCACAGGTAGTACGGGATGAGGTAATACGACTTGCCCTTACTCTTCATCGCTCTCCACCTCGCCGTAAGCCTCCAGACGTTTGTCGAACTCTTCCTCCGTTTCACCGAACCGCATAACATGAATGGCTTCCGGATCAAAATACAGGCCGATCTCGCTGCCTACCTCCGCCTTGCGCGTAGAATGGACCAGCCATTCGTGGCCGGAGCCGTCATAACAGCTGATCTCGTAGTGCACTCCGCGGAACAGCTGGGAATCCACACGCACCTGCAGCTTACCGGCTTCCACCGTCGCAATCTCCAGATCCTCAGGGCGGATTACGATTTCCACCGCTTCGTTCGGCTTCAGGCCGGCATCGACACACTCGAACCGGTGGCCGTTAAATTCCACCACATAGTCTTCAATCATCACGCCCGGCACAATGTTCGACTCCCCGATGAAATCGGCCACGAACCGGTTAATCGGCTCATCGTAGATATCATTAGGCGTACCGCTCTGCTCAATCTTGCCGCCGTTCATGACGAAGATCCAGTCAGACATCGCCAGCGCCTCTTCCTGGTCATGGGTAACGAAAATAAAGGTGATGCCCAGCCGCTGCTGCATCTCCCGCAAAATATATTGCATCTCCGTACGCAGCTTAAGATCCAGCGCCGACAGCGGCTCGTCCAGCAGCAATACCTGCGGCTCATTGACAATTGCCCGGGCAATTGCCACACGTTGCCTTTGTCCGCCGGACATTTCATTAATGGCCCGCTGCTCATAGCCGACCAGGTTGACGAAGCGCAGCGCTTCCTGCACCTTTTGCGTAATGACATCCTTCTTCAGCTTCTTGATCCGCAGTCCGAAAGCTACATTCTCAAATACGTTCAGATGCGGGAACAAAGCATAATCCTGAAAAACCGTATTTACCTGCCGCTCGTTAGCGGGAATATGATTGATGACTTTGCCGTTCAGATAAATGGAACCTTCAGTCGGCTCGGCAAAACCGGCGATGAGCCGCAGTATGGTCGTCTTTCCGCAGCCCGAGGGGCCCAGCAGTGTATAGAATTTGCCGCGTTCAATTTCGAAGCTTACGCCTTTTAATACTGCCTCTTCGTCGTCATATTGCTTAATTACCTGATCAAATGAAATGATAGTGCCTTCCGGGGTAGCTATAGCTAACAACCTCCCTTACCTTATGTAGTACAACCTATTTTACCCGCTTCCTGCGGGAGACAATCCGTCCAGGCAGCATGCCATGCGGTGATAAGCGACATTTCCTCCTCTGGTTCGACAGACTTCAATATATATAGCATAAAGGAATAATCCTTTATATGCGATAGTTTACAATGTAAAAATTAGTCCGTGAAACTTAACAAGTTCGTAAAAACTGAAGCCGGTCAGGCACGTTTGGGGGTGCTATAATGAAAACGGCTGAAAATCATGTTAATTTTCTCACTTTTATGAAAGAAGATGAAATCAATGAACGAGGGGTTACAGGACCGCCTTGAAAAATACGGATTATCGCTTTATATGATACGCATTACGCTCGCTGCTTCACTCTCCTGGGTGGCGGTGCACAGCCTTTACGGGGACCATTATCTGTACTTTGCACCGCTGGCGGCAATTCTGATTACCCAGAGCAGTGTTAAAGCTTCCCTCGAAAAAGGCGCCTACCGGCTGCTGGGCATTGTGCTCGGCGGGATCGTCAGCCTGATTGTCGGCCGCTTCTTCGATGTAGGCGCGCTCTCCATTCTGCTGATGCTGCTGCTCGGCATAGGCGTAGCCACCGCGTGCCGGATTAATATCCAGGCTGTGTCGCAGGTCGGCGTAACCTCCGTTCTGGCGCTTACCTTCTATCATGATGGGTATATTGTCTGGAGAGTCGCCGAAACGCTAATCGGCGTGCTGATCGCCTTAGCCATAAATATGATTATCGTTCCGCCCAAAGGGTTCGTCAAGGTCAAGAGCTTGGCACTTGAAGGCAGTCTCCTTCTGTCTGATGCCTTAAGCGGCCTGACCGCCGGCAGCCGGGGTACCGCATCAGCCCCTGCAGCGCTTAAGCAGTCCGGTGAGCTGCTGGCAAAGAGTGACCGGCTGCAGAAGGAGCTGCATTACACGCTGTCCCATTTCCCGTGCCGCAAAGAGCTGGGTGCTTTATCACAGGCCACATCCCATCTCGGCAGGATACACGCATACGTTAAGGGTATTGCCGAGGAGATCGCTCTGCTGCCGGCACATTATGCTGCAGCAGACTGGATGATTGAGGTTGTGACGGCTACTGCGGACTGCATTGCTTTATACGGTACCCGGACACTGTCAGATGCTGAGTGCGGACGCTCCCTTCCAGAGAGCCTGCGCCGTGCCCGTGATGTACAGCTGGCCTGGTTCGCTGAACTGCAGGGGGAGTGCCCGCTCGCCGCATTCCGTGATCTCGGGGCAGTCTTCTCCCATCTGAACCGGATTCTTGAAGAGATTGAACGTGCTGATTACGCGGCAGTCTCAGCTGCCGCCCAGCCGGCCAAGGCCAATACAGCGCGCGCTGTGCGCTTTCTGCAAAAGGGACTCTCTCATAAGCTATAAGCTTGGGGGGTGTCCCTTTTTTTACATTCAGCCGGGATTTCACTGGATACCGTTACCATTATAACCAAATCTCCTATATGCTGTAAGCTCTGGTAAAGCCTATTTTTTTGCGCCCTGGCAATGCATATTTTAAGATTATTAATAAATTGGCAGAATTGAGTTGAAAAATAGCTTCTTAAGTACTAGAATTAAGCTTGTTTGCAGAAGTTTCTGTTACACCCAGAAACCAGTTATGATCTTTTTTGTCGATAACAGTCGATTCGAAATTGCCTCATGCTGAGTGTATATCATTGATCTATTTCTAAAGGCAAACTTTCCGAAAGGTTAGGACGCAAAGCCATGGGCCTAAAAGCGCAGATATGCCGCGTTTACGGTCGCCAGGCTGCCAATAGAGACCACGTAAGCCAGCTGCGGCCAAGAAGGCGTTCCCGGGCTTTATGATGCTCTTTTCTGTACGAATGCCATTGATTATACGAAAAGCGAGGTTAAGAACATGCCCCAGCAGTTCATTGATCCATCCCGGTTTGAATTCATGGAATCCCTGATGCTTGAACGTAACGGCTTCCTGGATTCATTCTCTGCAGAAGGCCTGGCCCCCAGCGGGACCAACGGAGATAAGAACGGAATTATTCTTGTGCAGAACAATCAGGTCTTTGTCACCCCGCCGCTGCTTGGCGGCAAGCCCGCCAGAATCTCAGCGGTTCCCCCTGTAGTTCTGAAGCTCAACTGGAAGACGATAACGGAACCTACCGAGGTGACCTCGGCAGATCATATTACCTGGGAGATCTGCGAGAAGCCGCAGTATCAGATTACCGTCTCTCCTGATAAGCTCAAGGTGCATTCCACTTTATACCGCGTGGAGAAGTATGCCTGGAATCTGGTTAATTGCCCCGCCTCCTTCGAGGCTGCAGTCCGGGCTGAGCCTAACCGGGCAATGCTGCTGTCCACGCTCACCATAGAAAAGATTCTCTCTGCTCTGGACAACCCTGTTATACTGCGTAATCTTAATATTCCTGCCCTGTACGCAGAGCTGGACAACCCTACATATCTTCCCGTCTGTATTGCCGAAGGAAGAGCCCCCCGGCCCGGCAGGGCATCACGGCTGGTATTGTCTCTTCCGGAGCATACGCATGCAGGAAACGGAATGCTGCTTGAGCAAGAAGCCGCGGAAACAGCAAGCCTGCTGGATTACCTCAGGTTTCCGGGCGCCCCTTTCGCGTGGGAGGGAGAGGCATTTGCCCGCAAGCTGCCGCCCGAAGAAGGAATTCCCGGATTCGACGTAGATGGAAGCGTGCTGCCGCCGCCTTCGCCGCAGGATTTCCCTTTCACAGGGGGACAGGCTGCCCGGCTCCTTCAGGACGGAGGCATCGCCGCTCTGCGGTCCGGCAGGCCGCGGATCTGCGGCAGCACCGGCAGTGCCCAGACCTGCGATATGCCGGCAAGCCTCCTGCTCACCAAAGAGCTGGCAGCGGAGTCTACGGATATTATGTTCGCCGGTGACATTATTGTTCCGGCTTCCATCAGTGGCCCCCTGCGGATTGAAGCGTTAGGAAATGTCTATATTTACGGCAGCATCCGGCAATCCACAATTACGGCCACCGGAAGCATATATATAAGCGGTGAGGCTATAGACTCCTGCCTCTACGCAGGTCAGGCCGGAGTGGAGCAGAACCGTCTGCACAGCTTCTCCAAGCTGCTTGCGGCAGAAGCAGCGGCCCTGCAGGAGGCTGCCCGTCAGTTGGCCAAGAATGTGGAATCCCGCCAGCAGTCTGTTAAATACGGCCTGGTTGTTATGCTGCTGCTGGAGGATAAGTTCAGCCATATTGATCCTCTGGTCAGTGATCTGCAGTCCGCCCTGCTCTCCATGAACCCTGCCTTCCAGCTCAGCGCAGAGCGGCTTAAGCATATGCTGGAGGTATTCTCTCATCCGGGACAATTCACAGAATTCATTACAGACAGTGTCCTCACCACCTTCTGCAGTCTGCTTCATAACCTCTCAGACAGCATTACGCAGCTCTATGAGGAATATGCTGTCATTGACATTGCCCGCTTACAGGGCAATGTCCAGCAATCCGGCGGCCGGCTGATCCAGCGGGAGCTGCAGCATCTGTAATGACGCAATATACCGGCTTTCAGAGTTTGTTACATAACATAAACGGCTGCAGTCCCGCCAGGCGGGGCTGCAGCCGTTTATTCTGTCAGTGCGTCCTGGCCAGCCTGACATTGACCAGAATAATGCTGCCCACGATCAGCAGCATGCCGATCACCAGATTCAGTGTAATCTGCTCATGCAGCAGAACCACACTTGAACCGATTGAGATCAGCGGAATCAGGAAGGTGAACGAGCCCACCTTGCCGGCTTCGCCTTCATTGATCAGCTTGAAGTAGACCATCCACCCCAGCGCGATTACAAAGACCGCGATGAATAACGTATTTACAATAAATGCCGGACTCCAGGTAATATCCCCCCAGCTCTCGGATGCTGAACCCGCAGCCAGCAGAATCAGTCCGCCGATCATAATCTGCATGGCCGTCATCCACAGCATATCCACCCGCGCCGCATTCCGTTTCGTATAGACCGTAGCCAGTGCCCAGCTAAGCGCACTGGCTAAAGCCAGAATCACACCGGCAGCAGAGATGCTTCCGGTGAATCCCCCAAGGCTCAATGAACCTACACCGAGGAAGCCGATGATGAGCCCGGCAATCTTCAGCCCGTACATCCGCTCGCCAAGCCAGAGCCAGGCAAAGATTCCAAGCAGCACCGGCTGGAGGAAGACAATGGCCGAGAATAGCCCGGAAGGCACATACTGCAGGCCAATCGTCTGGAAGCCGTAGTAGAAGACAATACTAAGGAAAGCCGACACCAGATAGACCGGCCAGAGCTGTCTGAAATGCAGCTGCCCCCGTCTCGGCAGGGCGGCAATAATCAGTATAATGCCAGCGGCTACTGTACGGATTCCCGCGAACAGTAGCGGCGGGGCGTAAGTTAAGGCAATCTTGGAGAGCGGCCAGTTGATGCCCCAGACAATCACAAGGAATACTAACAAGCCTATGGTTTGCTTCCGCTTCTGCATCACTGCACCTCTTGTTCTGTTTTATTTCAAAATGATACAATAGAACCAGTCATAATTGAAATGAATTATTCTCATGAGGGGCATACCAGATTCGTTATGAACAATACGCAAATCCGTCTGTTTGTCTTAATTGCCGAGAGCCGCAGCTTCACCAAGGCAGGCCTTGAGCTGAATATGACACAGCCCGCAGTCAGCCGGGCGATCTCAGCGCTTGAGGCTGAGCTGGATGTGAAGCTGCTGCTGCGCGACCGGCGCAGCGGACTGAAGCTGACCGGCATCGGTGAGCGCCTGCTCGTCATCTGCCGCGGCATTCTGGGCGGCTTCAACAAGATCGAGCAAGAGATTGCTGCCGAGAAGGGACTGGAGAAGGGGCAGCTCCGCATCGGCGCCTTCCCGGTAGCGGCCGCCCATTTCATTCCGTCCATTATCCGGGCCATCTCGGCCAAATACCCGGGAGTTGAACTTAGCCTGCATGAAGGCTCGGTAGCCGAGGTGAAGGAGTGGCTGGATACCAGATTCATTGACGTCGGCTTAGTCATTCCGCCAGTGGAGGAATTTGCTGCTCTGCCCCTGTTCCGGGAGAAGCTCTATGCTGTCCTGCCCGGCAATCACCCGCTTGCACAGAAGCCCTCCATTACAGTGCAGGAGCTGGAGACTGAACCCATGCTGCTCTGCCGGTCGGGGTACGAGCCTCCGGTAGTCGATTTATTCCGCAGGGCCGGCTGCCGGCTTAATGTGAAATACGAGGTTAACAGCTATATTACCGCGCTGAATATGATCAATGAGGGACTCGCTGCCGGCGTAATGTCCCAGCTCTCCCTCCTGTCCCTGCCGCCGAATGTGGCAGTCCGGGAGCTGGCGGAGGAGGCTTACCGCGATATCCATGTTGTGGTCCCTTCGCTGGAGGAGGCCTCTATCGCCGTCCGTCTGTTCATCGATACGGCTCTGCAGCTGTTCTCCGGCGGGGCAGCTGCAGAGCCGATCCATACTGCTAATATCCATAAGGAGTGATATTCATGAAATACAACCGCATGGGCAACAGCGGGCTGCAGGTATCTGCCCTTGGTCTTGGAACGAACGCGTTCGGCAAGCGTGCGGATCAGGAGACTTCCATCCGGATTATTCATGCGGCGCTGGATCAGGGTATAAATTTCATTGATACCGCCAACATATATGCCGGCTCTGAATCAGAGCGGATCATCGGTCTCGCGCTGGAGGGCAGACGCCAGGAAGCGGTGCTTGCTACCAAAGCCGGGCTGCCGAAGCATGAAGGCCCCGGCGGGAGCGGCTCTTCCCGCCACCATCTGATGCAGGAGCTGGAGGGCAGCCTCCGCCGGCTGAAGAGTGATTATGTTGATTTGTATCAGATTCATACCTTCGATCCCTACACGCCGCTGGAGGAGACTCTCCGTACGCTTGACGATATGATCTCCGCAGGCAAAGTACGCTATATCGGCGCTTCCAATTATGCCGCCTGGGAGCTGATGAAGGCGCTGGGGATCAGTGAGGCCCGCCACTGGGCCAAGTTTGTCTCCATTCAGTGCAGCTATTCGCTGGCTGACCGCACACCGGAGGCTGAGCTGGTTCCGCTCAGCCTGGATCAGGGACTGGGCATTATCCCTTACTTCCCGCTGGCCGGCGGCATTCTCACCGGCAAGTATGCCGGCAGCGACACCGTACCGGAGGGGTCCAGAGCAGTGACAGACCCGAACTTCCGCCGCTTCCTGACTCCGGAACGCATTGCACTCGGGGAACGGGTAAGCGCGGCCGCCGCAGAGCTGGACACAACGCCTGCGGCGCTGTCCCTGGCCTGGCTGATGAACCAGCCTGCCGTGTCCACAGTGATTGTCGGCGCAACCCGGGTAGAGCAGTTGCAGCATAATCTGCAGAGCCTGAAGGTCCAGCTGAATACTGAGACGCTTGCGCAGCTGGAGCTGGAGCAGGCCAGCGCCGCGTTCCGCACCGGCGAGCCGTTCGCTGTCTACCGGCTGCCATAATGCAGCTGGCTGCTTATATACAGCAAAGCGAGTCCCTGGTATGGCGGGGACTCGCTTTGCTCGTAAGATAGGCTGCCGGGTTACTTCATATTGCACCGGAGCTGCATATTGGTTGTTATACCGCTGCGATAAACATTTCCATATCTTCCTGCACAGTGGTGATGCCTCCGATGCCAAAGCTGTCTACCAGCACTTTGGCTACATTAGGCGAAAGGAACGCCGGAAGGGTAGGCCCGAGGTGAATATTCTTCACACCCAGATGCAGCAGCGCCAGCAGCACGATAACTGCCTTTTGTTCATACCAGGCAATGTTGTAGGAGATCGGAAGATCATTGATGTCTTCGAGGCCGAACACTTCCTTCAGCTTCAGCGCTATGACCACTAGCGAGTAAGAATCATTGCACTGGCCGGCGTCAAGCACACGCGGAATTCCCCCGATGTCGCCCAGCGGCAGCTTGTTGTATTTGTATTTGGCACAGCCGGCGGTAAGAATCACTGTATCGCTTGGCAGCTCCGCCGCGAAGTCCCTGTAATAATTCCGGCTCTTCATCCGCCCGTCGCAGCCGGCCATGACGAAGAACTGTTTGATCGCGCCGCTCTTCACCGCATCTACCACCTGATCCGCCACATTCATTACAGCCGCATGCGCGAAGCCGCCGACGATCTCCCCGGTCTCGATTTCAACAGGAGCACTGCACTGCTTAGCCTGCTCAATCAGGGCAGAGAAATCCTTCCGCCCGTCGGCCCCTGGCGCAATATGCTGAACCCCCGGATAACCGGTGTTCCCTGTCGTATACAACCGGTTCTTATAGCTTTCTTTAGGCGGTACAATGCAGTTGGTCGTCATTAGAACCGGACCGCCGAAGCTATCGAATTCTTCCGTCTGCTTCCACCAGGCGTTGCCGTAATTGCCTACGAAATGGCTGTACTTCTTGAAGGCCGGATAATAGTGGGCGGGAAGCATCTCGCTATGCGTGTATACATCCACTCCGGTACCTTCCGTCTGCTTCAGCAGCTCCTCCATATCCTTCAAATCATGCCCGCTGATCAGAATACCCGGCTTATTGCCTACACCGATATTCACCTTGGTAATCTCCGGACTGCCGTAAGCCGCCGTGTTCGCCCGGTCGAGCAGCGCCATCACATCGACACCGAACTTGCCGCATTCCAGAACCAGAGCTGTCAGCTCGCCTCCGCCCAAGGTATTATCGAGAACAGCCGTCAGCCCCTTTTCCATAAAAGCATGTGCACCCGCTTCGTAGAAGCCCAGCACCGCCGCATGCTCCATATAAGCTGCCATTCCCTTGAGGCCATAGGTTAACAGCTCACGCAGGGAGCGGATATCCTCATGTTCTGTGGCAAGCACGCCTACGGTCGCCGCCTTGTCCATCAGTTCCGCGTCTGTACCAGCGCTCCAGCAGGCTGCGTCATGTTCTGACATATAGGCAATGACTCCGGCATCCGCAACCCTGCTCCGCCATTTATCCCGCAGGGTAAGCCCCTCCCGGATTCTGCTTATAAAATATTCAGGTACAAAATTAGCATTGGTAATGGTAGCGAACAGACTCTCTATAATAAACTTCTCTGTCACCGGATCGGTAATGCCAAGCTCCCGGCCGCTGCGCGCAAAGACGGCAATTCCCTTAAGTGTATACACCAGAAGATCCTGCAGATTGGCTACATCACTGGTCTTGCCGCACACTCCCTGAATCGTACAACCCGTTCCCTTGGCTGCCTCCTGGCACTGGAAACAAAACATGTCGCTCATTACACATTCACTCCCTCAAAGTATTGTAAGCATAGACCCCACCCGTATCCATTCAAACTAAGCCCGCATTGCAAAGGAAAGGATTATTGAATTGGATAGCTGCTCAGCTGAACAGCCCGGTTGTGCCTGCCTTTACAGTTATCAGTAATTGTAGTAGACTTTCGTCTATCAATCGGTAACGGATGTTACCAATACCTGATTAAATTTGGAGGATGTATATGTCACCAGAGCCTGCCGTGCTGCAGTCCTGCCTGCTGTTCCGCGGCAAAACTGTTGAGGAAATCGGAAGTCTGCTGCACAAGCTGGCTTATACGGTCAGTACTTACCGCAAAAATGCTATCATCCTGGCTGAAGGCGATACCGCAGACCGGCTGGGCATTCTGCTCTCCGGACGGGTCGAGGTACAGAAGACGCATTCAACCGGCAGCAGTGTGACCATCGCCCACCTGAAGGAAGGGCAGACCATCGGTGAAGCCGTGCTGTTCCGCCGGGAGAATATAGTACCTGCTACAGTAACGGCTACAGGTCCCTGCAAAGTTATGTTTATCGGCAAACAGGAGCTGCTGAGAATATTCACGGCAGATACAGATATTCTTACCCGCTTCATTGAGAACCTGTCCGAGCGCCTGGTGCTCGTTAACCGGAAGATTGAGAATCTGTCTGCCGGCCCGCTGCGCAGGCGGATCATCAGCTTTCTGCTGGAGCAGGGGACCGAGCAGGCTTCGGCTGTTGTGAAGCTCCCCTTCACCCGGAAAGAATGGGCTGAGCATCTGAATACAGCCCGCCCTTCGCTGTCCCGGGAGCTTGGCTTTCTGCGCGATCAGGGCTGGATAACCTTCAAGGGCAGTGAAGTAACCCTGCTGAACCAGAGCCGGATGAATGACTACATTCAGAGCCTGCCTTCGGCAGGTAACCTGTAACTAAGGAGAATGCAAGCATGACGCAGTTCACTGCACAATCCATAAACCAGCTGCTGGCTGAGCACAAACAGTGGTTCAGCAGCGGACTTACAAGAACTCTCGCCTTCCGGCTGGAACAGCTCCGGAAGCTCAAGGAGGCCATCCTGACTTATGAGCCGCGGATTATCGCCGCGCTGTATCAGGATCTTCACAAGAGTGAGTTCGAAGCCTACGCTACAGAAATCGGCTTCACGCTGGACAGCATCGGCTATATGATGAAGCATCTGCGGCGCTGGATGAAGCCGTCCCGGGTGAAATCACCGCTGCATCTGTTCCCTGCGAAGAGCAGAATCCTCACAGAGCCTTACGGAACGGTACTGATCATCGGTCCGTTCAATTATCCGTTTCAGCTGCTCATCGAACCGCTGATCGGGGCTATTGCAGCAGGCAACGGTGCTGTGCTGAAGCCTTCCGAGAGCACACCGGCTACTTCAGCAGTCATCGAGGACATGATCCGCAGCACGTTTGACCCTGCATATATCAGTGTCGTTCAGGGGGAGAAGGAAACTACGAATCTGCTGATTCATGCAGCCTTTGATTATATTTTTTTCACCGGGAGTGTGCCCGTTGGGAGAATTGTTATGGAGGCTGCGGCGAAGAATCTGGTGCCTGTAACGCTCGAGCTGGGCGGCAAAAGTCCGGTCATCGTCGACAAATCTGCCAATCTGGAGGCTGCGGCCAAACGGATCGTCTGGGGGAAGCTGATTAATGCAGGCCAGACCTGTATCGCCCCGGATTATCTGCTGGTCCACAGCGAGGTTGCCGCTGAGCTGATTGAGCGGGTCAAGCAGAGCATTACGGCATTCTATGGATCTGACATCCGGCATAATGCGGAGTACGGGAGGATCGTGAATGAACGCCAGCTGCAGCGGCTCGCAGCCATACTGGAGCAGGACCGTGCCAAGGTAATTGCGGGCGGAGGCGTCGCGGAGGAGGAGCTGTACATCGAACCGTCCCTGATCTATCCGGCAGCCTGGAGTGATGCAGCGATGGAGGATGAAATCTTCGGCCCTATCCTTCCGGTTATGGAATATAACCAGCTGGACGAGGCAATTGAGAGCATCAATAAACGCCCCAAGCCGCTCGCCCTCTATCTATTCACGGAGGATAAGCAGGTGGAGCAGCAGGTAATGGAGCGCGTGTCCTTCGGGGGCGGCTGTATTAATGACACCATCTCGCATGTCGCCAGCACGCGGCTGCCGTTCGGCGGTGTCGGCAATTCCGGAATCGGCGGCTATCACGGCAAATACAGCTTCGACCTCTTCTCCCACCACAAAAGTGTGGTTAAACGCGGTACCCGGCTGGACTTGGGTATTGTATACCCGCCTTACGGCAAGAAGGTCAAGCTGGCGCGTAAGCTGCTGAAGTAGCGGATCGGGGCAGCACAAGAAGACACAAGCGGAAATGGCTTCGCCGTCCTATTCAAGGACAGCGGAGCCGTTTGTACGAGGAACCCATCCAGGCCGCTGCCTGGACTTCAGGTTGTAATATGATATGCGCATTTCCCGTTTTCAGCCTGCACAAGCCGGCCTGAGTGGGCTTCTATCACTTTTCTGGAAGGAATATTCCTTTCATCACAGGTTAGCAAGAGTACAGTTATCCCCTTCTGCCTTGCCGCCTTAATCAGCTCGCCCAGGATCAGCTTTCCATACCCCTTCCCCCGCTCACCGGGTCTGATGGCATAACCGATATGTCCTCCGGACCGGATCAGGTGCTCATTCAAAGAATGGCGGAGCTTGCCGATGCCGACTGGCCTCGAATCCACCAGCAGCCAGTAAGTCGTCTGGGGCACATGGTGGGCCGGGAGATCCAACCCTTCTGCCATATGTATTCGCTCCCTTATAAATCCGGGAAAATCAGAGTAGCCCATATCGTAGCCGGCATTTACATAACCGTTCTCTCCGGGTCCAATCTCGGTAATCATGTCATAAATGTCCCTGCCGTCACTAAGCTGTGCCGGGCGCAGCTCAATCATCACTTCCGCCTCCGTTACTGCCCGCTAACCCGCACGCCGTCCAGCCACCCAGTCTGCTACTTCCTTCTCCGGTATCGGCCGGCTGATAAAGTAGCCCTGAATCTTGTCACAGCTTGTCCGTTCCAGGAATTCCAGCTGCTCCTGCGTCTCCACTCCCTCAGCAGTAACATTCAGGCCCATGTCATGGCCGATCGTCACAATGGAGCTGGCGAGCGACATATTATTCGGGGTATCAATACTGTCAATAAAGGATTTATCAATCTTGAGCGTTGTAATCGGCAGCTGTTTCAGGTAGCTAAGCGAAGAGTAGCCTGTCCCGAAATCATCCAGTGCAATGCCGATCCCCTTCTCCTTGAGGGCTTCCAGCTTAGAGCTGATCGCCTCGAATGATTCCATGAAGATGGACTCGGTAATCTCCAGCTCCAAATATTCGGGGGCAAGCCCGGTTTCCTGCAGCACATCCAGCACCATGTCCGTGAAATCATCCAGCATCAGCTGAATTACCGAAATATTCACTGAAATATGGCAGCCCCCGTACTCGTGACCCTGCAGATCCTTGATGAACCGGCAGGCGGAACGCAGTACCCATTCCCCGATCGGTACAATCAGGCGGCAATCCTCGGCGATCTTAATGAAGGACAGCGGAGAGACGAAGCCCAGAACCGGATTATTCCAGCGGATTAAGGCCTCGAACCCCCAAAGCTCATTCGAGCTGATGTCCACCAGCGGCTGATAGTGCAGCGAGAGCTCATTATTTGCAATTGCACTTCTTAAGTGGTTCTCAATAATCATCCGTTCGTCAAAATGCTGCTGCATCTCATGCCCGTAGATCACATAGGTCCCCTTGAATGCTTCCTTCGCTTTGTACATGGCTATATCGGCATTCTTCAGCAGCTCCTCCGCATTCACCCCATCCTCCGGATACTGGGCAATCCCGATACTGGCCGAGATATGAACAACACTCGCATGGAGCTGGAACGGCTCCTTAAAGCCCTGGACGAGTGAGTCTGCATAACGGATAATCTCGCCGAACCCCACGACATCCTTGAACAGAATGACAAACTCATCGCCGCCGAAGCGGAAATGCTTGCTGCGGCCGTCAGAGAGGCCCAGCAGCCGTTCGCCGACCTTCACCAGCAGCTCATCGCCGAAGGTGTGCCCCATGGTATCATTAATGTATTTGAAGTTATCAATATCCAGGAAGAACAGCGCAGCATGGCCGCCGGAATGGGCTTCTACGAATCCCTTCAGATCCTCGGACAGCGACAGGCGGTTAGGCAGGCCGCTCAGCACATCATTATAGGCCAGCAGCCGGTACTTCTCTTCACTGCTCTGCAGCAGCGCCTGATTCTCAACCACCTTGTTATACTGCTCAAGCAGTTCATCCTGCAGCGCTGTCAGCTCTTCGTAGGTGGATTCAAGCTCCTGGTAGCTGAGCTGCAGCTTGCTCTCATAGACCTTGCGGTCAGTCACATCGACCATCGAACCCGCGAAGCGGATGTAGCTGCCGTTTGCATTGCGCAGAACCTTGCCCCTGGCCTGGAACCACTTATATTCGCCTGACTTGCTGCGCATTCTGTATTCTGCGTAGTAGTAAGAGGAACGCCCCTCCAGATGCTGCGTCCGCAGCCGGTCCTCCTGCTCGGCATCCTCGGGATGAATGATCTCCCTCCAGCCGCCGTGCGCCTCATTAATTTCATCCCGTTCATAGCCAAGCAGCTCGTACCAGCTGTCCGAGAAGTAGTAGATCATCGTAGACATGTCGACATCCCAGATTACTGCATCGGCACCGTAGGTGGCCAGGCTGAAGCGTTCATTGCTTTTCTCCAGATTGGTTCTGATCCGCTTGACCAGCTGTACATAGAATAATAAGACGAGGATAAAGGCCAGTAATACAGCAAAGGCGGCAATAATACTCAGCACCAGCACCTTATAAGTCTGATAGAAGGAAAACGGCTTGTTGATAATTTCGCTGCCTGCCGGCACCTGCTTCAGGGAAATGCCGAAATGCTGGAGCTCATTATAGTCAAACGCATTGCGCACGGTACTGTCCGTTACCACCGGTATCCGGCCCGCGCCCTCACCCTGCAGTACACGCAGCGCAAGCTCGGCTGCCGCTCTGCCCTGTATTTTCCCGCTAATCAGACTGCCGCCGAAGGCCCCGTGATTCAGTCCAAAATCATAGATATGATACACCGGCACGCTGCTGCTTTTGCCAAGTTCACTGGCGAACCGTTCAAACTCAACAATTCTTCCGGTAGAGTCGCTATAGTATGTAGTCATTAGCACGATGCTATCCTGTGATAAGCCTGAGGCTGTTGCTTTAATCTGCTCGATCGACAGGTTGTTCATGGGATATAGCTCAAGCCCCAGGTTCAGGGAGTCAATCTGGTCCATGACCATCTTCCCGGTAGACAGGCCGCTCTCCGAGTTATCGAAGATCACATAGACTTTTTTCAGCGCAGGATTGATCTCCCTGGCCATCTGGATCGTGAGGGTTGGGTCGATTTTTTCAATAATGCCTGTAATATTGCTGCGGTCCGGAATGCTGTTCACACCCACTTCGTTCACACCGCTGAAGATGATCGGCGCATCATCCAGAATCTCCTTGCGGTACTTCATGGCAAAATTCAGCGCTGCATCATCTGTGGTCATCACCGCATCAATATGGACATTCTGATACTTGAATTTGATGGTTTCGTAGAAATGATCGAGGTTCTCCTGAGTCGGGTATCTCTTCCAGTCTATATACTCGGTGTAGATCAGGGGAAGATCGGCTGCATTCTTCAGACGCTCTTCAATTCCGGCCCCCTGTTCATCGGTCCAGGCAAAACCCTTCTGGTAAGAATGCAGCACCAGCACATTCCGGGGAGGAAGCTCTTCCGCTTCAGCCCGCGCCCCTCCTGCAGTACACAGCAAGACAAACAACGGCACGAGCAAGGTTTTTAACAATCTGAGATGGTTATGATCTACGCCCATTCGCACACTCCCGTTCATCTATCTCAAAATCTGGTTTTGATTATAAAACGAGGAATTTCGACATCTACTATTTCGGTGCTCCGGCTTCTCATCCCTCTTTTGCATATAAAAGCTTTATTTTTTAGGTTAAATTTGACCGGAATCAGCCGCTTTCATACAATTATAGGGGGAAATCAGGTTTTTTTAAATAACTAAAAGTAAAGGAATCCCCCTTTGTGGACAGGACAGCGCTGGCGTATCGGCGGCAACTGCAGTTCGTACAACTAAATGATCTTTTAATTGCACACAATACAACTATCCCTAAGCAATCCTCTGCCGCTGCATACCAAAGACGCCCCTGTCTCCGCTCGCACGGAGTACAGGGGCGTCTTATTGTTGCTGTCACTGCGTAGGCGGTCTATGCAGAACCACGTCCGGCATATCGAACCCAGCAGCAATCGCGGCCGGTAGTCGCAGCCCGCAGTCACAGCCGGCAGCCGCAACTGCGGGACGCCCGCGGCTACCGCCCGGACAGCTCCAGCAGCGCCTGGACGGTCAGCTCAGCTGTGGAGGACAGGACCAGCTCGGCTGTGCCGAGCAGCTCAGCGCTGCCGATGCCCACAGCCTTCATGCCGGCCGCGCGGATCGCGGCCACGCCTGCGGCTGCATCCTCCACGCCGATGCAGCTCCCCGGATCGGCGTGCAGCAGCTCTGCCGCCTGCAGGAAGATCTCCGGGTCGGGCTTGCCCTTCCGCAGACTGCCCGGATCGGCGACCGCCTGGAACCAGCGGGCGGCGCCGAGGCGCTCCAGAATCTGCGGCGCATTCAGGCTGGCCGAGGCCAGCCCGGCTGCGATTCCCCGCTCACGCAGGGAATCCAGCAGCTCCGGGATACCCGGCAGCAGGTCCGCCGGGGTGATGCGGCTGATCATTACCTTGTAATGATCATTCTTCTTCTCCGCCAGCCGGAGCTTCTCGGCTGCGGACAGCGCCAGGCCGCTGCCCTCCAGCACAAGCTCCAGCGACTCCATCCGGCTGACACCCTTCAGCCGTTCATTCTTCTCGCGGCTGAAGGGAATGCCCAGCTCATCCGCAAGAGCCTGCCAGGCCAGATAATGATACTCGGCAGAGTCGGTAATGACACCGTCGAGATCAAAGATCACGGCCTGCAGCGGTCCGGCAAGCGGCACCGCCACCGGCTGCTGCGGCAACAGCGGCAGCAGCTGCTTCCTATGCCGGATTTCCAGCCCCGTGCCTTCCCGCAGGGTATACACCACCGCTTCGCGGTCAACGAAGATGTCCAGCAGCTGCCCGCGCACGGTGATTTTGAAGCGGTAGCTCTCCCACTGCTCCGGAAGTGCCGGGTTAAAGCTCAGCTGTCCGTCATACAGCCGCAATCCGCCGAAGCCGTTCACAATCGACATCCACGAGCCGGCCATGGCCGCCATGTGCAGCCCGTCCTTGGCATTGCGGTTAATATCGTCGAGATCCATCCGCACCGTACGGTCGAAATAGCCATAGGCACCGGCTAAATCGCCGATTTCGGCCGACATGATACTGTGGATACACGGCGACAGCGAGGAGTCATGAGTCGTCAGCGGCTCATAATAATTATAGTTGCGGATCTTATCTGCCAGGCTGAACTTGTCCCCAAGCAGGAACATCGCCATTACGAGATCCGCCTGCTTCAGCACCTGATGGCGGTAGATCACCAGCGGGTGATAATTCAGCAGCAGCGGATATTTATCCGGGGGCGTATTCGCGAAATCCCATTTCTGCTTGCTAAGGAAGGTATCATCCTGGGCATAGATGCCGAGGTCATGGTCAAACGGAATGAACATCCGGTCTGCAGCTTCTTTCCAGCCTTCAGCCTCCTCTATGGACAGCCCTATCTCATGCTGCAGGCGCTCATAATCGGCAGGATATTGCCGCTGCAGCAGCAGAGCCGTTTCGTATGCGTACCTGAGCTGGTCCTGAACCATGAGATTGGTATAAGCATTGTTATTCACTATGGCTGTGTATTCATCCGGTCCGGTAACCGCATCGATACAGAAGGCGCCTCCGCGTGCCGGATTATAGTGGCCCAAGTCCTCCCAGAAGCGTGAGGTCTCAAACAGAATCTCTGCCCCCTGCGCCGCCAGGAAATCCAGATCGCCCGTTGCCAGCACATACTGCTTCAGGCCGTACGCAATATCGGCATTAATATGCGCCTGGGCGGTGCCTGCCGGGAAGTAGGCCGAATTCTCCTCGCCGTCGATCGTGCGCCACGGATAGAGCGCTCCCTTCTGCGACATGACAGCTGCCCGCTCCCGCGCCTTGCCTAGAGTGGCGTAGCGGAACTCCAGCAGCGCCCGGCTGACAGCGGGCTGGGTGAAGGTGAAGAACGGCAGCATGTACATTTCCGTGTCCCAGAAATAATGTCCTTCATACCCTTCCCCGGTTAGACCCTTGGCGCCGATATTCGTCGCGCCGTCCCGGCCGACCGATTGCAGCAGCTGAAAAGCGTTAAAGCGGATACCCTGCTGCAACGCCGGGTCACCGCTGATTTCCACATCCGTATGGCTCCAGAAGCGGTCCAGATAGCCGCGCTGTTCCTCAGCCAGGCCGGCGAATCCAAGCTCTCCGGCCAGCTCCAGGGCTCCGGTGCTCCGGCCGGACAGCTCCTCTTCAGGATAATCCTTAGAGGTATGGTACGTTATATATTTGGTCAGCGCCGCCTTCTCACCGCTGCGCACTGCAGCCGCATAGCAGACTGATATCCGCTGCCCGATCAGCTGGTGGCTCATCTCCCGTCCCGACTTCACCTGCAGCGCATGGCTGACAGCACTGAGCAGCGCGAACCCCGTATGCCGGGTCCGCTGCTTCATCCACAGCCGCCCGGCTGCTTCATCATACCCCGTGTCCTCCAGCAGCAGGCTGGGCTCTGCACTGCCTGCACCCAGACGCGGGTCATCCGTAACCTCCGGACGGCGGATTTCACCGTCTACAGCCGACTCAAACTTCAGCGTGCCGGAGAAGTTCAGCGCCGTCACGGCATAATCAATGGCCGCCAGATGCTTATGCGTGAGCGAGACCATCCGCCGGATCTGCAAGAGCACGCGCTGGCCTGCGGGGGATTCCCATTCCACTTCGCGGTGCAGGATACCGCTCTGCATATCCAGCCAGCGTTCATACCGGTGTACCGTCCCCTGGTCCAGCCGGAATTCATGTCCTTCTACACTTAATCTGATGATGCGCGCATCGGTCACATTCAGCATCGCCTGGTTGCGGGAAGGAAGCCCGAAGGCCCCCTCCGGATAGACAATGGGCTCAGAGTCGAAGAAGCCGTTCAGGTAGTTACCGGCAACAGTAGCTCCGGCCTTGCCGTGATAACCTTCCTCGAAATTACCGCGCATACCGATATATCCGTTACCGAGCGCGAACACGCTCTCGCTCCGCTGATTATATTCATCCTCGTAGTGTTCCTCACCAAGACGCCATTCCCGGTAAGGATACAATGCCGGCGGATGTTCATAGGGCTTCATCTTCATCTCTGTAATCTCCTCCTGATTGCGGACTTCTCCTGCCCCCGGGTAGCCCGGGGATCAGACCTCCGCTCTATACACTGCCGCCGGACATGGCGGTAATCCCTTAATCCCGGTATCCGTAACATACTGGCTGATCAGCCTTTAACGGACCCGCCCATCAGGCCTCTGACGAAATACTTCTGCAGCAGGAAGAAGATGGCCAGCGGCATCAGCATGGAGATAAAGGCAGCCGAGGTAAGCAGATGCCAGTCGTTGCCGCGTGAGCCGACCAGATCGGCGATCTTCATGGACATGACTTGAACCGACGGCTGGTTGCCGATGAAGATCAGCGACACCAGATAATCATTCCAGACCCAGAGGAACTGGAAGATGCCGATGGAGGCCAGGGCAGGAACAGAGAGCGGCAGAATCAGCCGGCTGAAGATGGTGAAGTGGCTGGCACCGTCGATAAAGGCCGATTCGAACAGATCCTTCGGCAGCTGGCTGATGAAGTTGTACATAAAGTACGTCACCAGCGGCAGACCGAAGGCGGTATGCGCCAGCCAGATGCCGAGATAGCTGCCGTTCAGGCCAAGGGAGGTATAGTCCTTCAACACCGGAATCAGCGCCACCTGAATCGGAATGACCAGCATCGCAATGATGATGACGAACAGCGTCTTACGGCCGGGAAATCTCAGCCAGGCAAAGGCATAGGCGGCAAAAGAGGCGATCAGCACCGGAATCACCGTAGCCGGAACGGCAATCGTCAGTGTATTCCAAAACGCCTGTGATAGTCCGCTGCCCTTCTGCACCGTTTCACTGCCATCGGCTTCCTTGAGTTTGTACTCCTTGCCGGACAGCACGTTCTTGTAATTATCAAGTGTCAGATCAGGCACTGCCTTCCAGCCCTGCTCCTGCACGTTGACTGTCCGCGCCCTGCGGTTCTCCCACACCAGGCGGCTGTCACCGGCCTTTACGCCCGCTTTAAGCTCATCATCGGTGTAGGTCTTGCCGTTTACCTCTATCGGCTCCCGCAGATCCACATCCTTGGACAGCTGCAGCGTCTCGCCGGCCGTCCATTCCTGATGGGGGAATACCTTCCACCAGCCGGACTGCAGAATATCTGCCGCCGGACGGAAGGAGGAGGCAAAGAGGCCGAAGGTCGGCAGAATCCAGATGAAGCAGATCACGCCAAGGACCAGGTTAACAACAGTTTTGCTGCCCTTTCTTTTCTTTTTGCCTACCATCAGAATCCCCCCTGCTTGCGGAACTGCCGCAGATTAATAAGAATAACAGGCAATACCGCAATCAGGAGCACAATAGCCAGCGTGGAGCCGTAACCGAAGTTGCGGTACATGAAGAATTGGCGGTAGAACTGTGTCGCGACTACTTCTGTATCGTATTGACCTCCCGTCATCACCATGACGACGTCAAATATTTTCAATGTAAAGACGATAATGGTTGTGGTTACAGTCAGGATCGTCGCGGAGATAAACGGAATCATGATGCCGAAAAAGATCTTTACCTCACCGGCGCCATCCACCCGTGCAGCCTCCAGGATGTCTTCAGGCACACCTTTGATGGCAGCGGAGAAAATAACCATCGCAAATCCCGTCTGCATCCAGATCAGGATAATAATAAGAAAGAAATTATTCCAGGGCTGCAGCATACTCGTCCAGGCCTGCGGCTCGCCGCCGAAATAGGTTACAATCGCATTAAGCAGTCCGATCTGCTCATCACCCGGCTGATAGTAGTAGACGAACTTCCAGATTACACCTGCGGCTACGAAGGATATCGCCATCGGCATGAAGATGATGGATTTGGCAATTTTCTCATAGCTGCTGCGGTCGGCCAGGATAGCAATCAGCAGCCCGAAGCCTACACAGGCCAGCGTTCCCACGAATACCCAGAGCAGGTTATTGCGCAGTGCGGTTGCCATCAGGCGGTCGCTGAAGATTGCGGCATAGTTGCTGAGTCCGACAAACTTCTCTGAAGAAGCATTGAAGAAGCTTAAATATAAGGTCCGCAGCGCCGGCAGAATTAACAGCCAGCCCAGGATCAGAACCGCAGGTCCGACAAATACGAACGGCAGCACCTTCCTGCGCACACGGTCAGGATAACGCTCAACCGCCCAGGTCAAGGTGTAGTAGATCAGATATACGCCCAGCACACCCCACAGTACCGCAAGCACCGCTGTCACCAGCGGGTTCAGTGTCGAATCACGGAAAAACAGGAAGATCAGCCCGTTGACCACGATATTCGCAAGGAGTACCCCCAGCGATAAAAGCACTGTACTGACGCTGATTCTCTGCTTGGCCTGCGCACCTGCGGTGCCGGCGCCCGGCTTTATTTGTGCATCCATCTCAGTTCCTCCTATAAGTTTTGCTGAGCAAAACTTTCTTCCATTTAAAAAAGAGGGGCAGCTCCCTTGACTTCCGTCTGCCCCTCTTCTCCTCACTGCAGCTTAGGCTCCGCCGCAGCGGTCTTCAGCATTAGTTGTTCCAGCCGGACTGAATCTGCTCCAGTGCCTGATCCAGTGTTGCTGTTCCGCTCACATAGTCGGTCATGCCTTTCCAGAACGTACCTGCACCCACTTTACCGGGCATCAGGTCAGAGCCGTCGAACCGCAGGGTTGAAGCATCCTGCACCAGCTGAGCCATCCGGCGGTCGGATTCCGACTGGTACCAGTCGAGGGACGCATCGTTCATTGGCGCTACTACACCGCCGGACTGCACCCAGGTCTTGATGGATTCACCGGTAGTGAAGAATTCCATAACCGCACGTACTTCAGGGCGGTCATTGAACATAGCATAAATATCGCCGGCTACAAGTACAGGCTTGCCGTACTGCTCATCGATTGGCGGCAGGTAGAACCAGTCATAGTCTACGTCTACCTTGGCAGTCTCAGGGAAGAAGCTGGTAATGAAGTTCCCCATCAGGTTGAACCAGGCTTTAGGAGGGTTCTCGAACATTGGCTTCGGAGCATCACCGAATGCAGTAGTTACAATGGATTTAGCTCCGCCGTATACATAATCTTTGTTCATCCAGATCTTGGACATTACGTCTACTGCATTCTTCACTTCAGGAGAAGTGAACGGCAGCTCTCCGCTTACCCACTTGTCATAGTTCTCAGGAGTAGTCGTGCGCAGCATGATGTTCTCTACCCAGTCTGTAGCTGCCCAGCCGGTAGCCGCGCCGCTCTCAATGCCGATCGCCCAGGCCGGATCGCCGTCCTTGGCAATTTGCTCGGTCAGTGCCATCATTTCATCCCAAGTCTGCGGAATTGTATAGCCTGCTTCATCGAATTGCTTCTTCGGATACCATACGAGACTCTTCACATTACTGCGGTTCCAGATCCCGGCCATAATCTTGCCGTCCTTGCCGTCCATAGTGGACATATCCAGCCAGCTTTTATTGTAGTTAGCAGCCAGCTTTGCCTGATCCAGCACACCGGTCAGGTCAACCACCTTACCGGTCTTGGCGATGGAGGCCAGCAGGCCCGGCTGCGGGAAGTCCGCAATATCCGGCGCGTTGCCGCCGTCGACACGGATATTAATGGTAGCTTCGAATTCCTTTGAACCTTCATATTGGATATCAATGCCGGTCTTCTCTTCGAATTCCTTGATGCTGCTCTCAAATTTCACCTGGTCGGCATCCACAAACGGCCCGAACATGGTAACCTTGGTGCCTTTATATTCACCTTTCATCGCTAAATCCAGAGGGCTGCCGGCAGCGGTATCCGTATTTGTCGATTCCTGGTTGTTATCAGCCGCTGGTGCTTCTGTTGCAGCCGGTGCCTCTGTAGCTGCAGGCGCATTCGTCGGAGCCGCATTATTGTTATTTCCGCCGCATCCGCTGAGCAGCATGGTGAAGGATAGACACAGCACCATAGCGAGTGACAGTTTTCGTCCCGGAGCTTTCTTCATTGTTTCATACATCCCCTTTAATTGTTTTTAGAGATTGCATCAGGTCAGCTTAACTTCTCTTAATTTCATGTGCCGGAACCAGCTTGTGGTCGGACCACCTCCTTGTAAAGCTTTTCAAAATACGGGGAAGCATCCTGCTGAGAATATAGTTATTACTGAATACAAGATTTTAATATAGCGCTTACATTTCCATAATATCACAACGTGTATGCGTTTCCAATACTGGAATCACTACTTTTTAGCGGATTTTAACCATTTCGTACGGCAATTGTGAAAAGCTTTTCAAATTGAACCGAAAAATCGCTCTGCCCGCCAGATCAGGCAGCAGCAGTTCAATCCAGCCGGGAACCCGCCTTATTTCTCACGCGAAGATTCCCTTACAATCAGCTTATGCTCCATTTTCTCTTTCATGACAGCGACTGTTCCGGTCGTCAATAATTCATGCAGCTTCTCAGCCGCCCGGTAACCGAGCTGATAGATCGGCTGTGCAATTGTCGTCAGCTTGGGAATGAACATGCCCGACATCCGCAGATTGTCGAAGCCGATCACTGACACCTGGCCCGGCACCATGATATTGCGGTCCTTCAGGTAAGAGATCGTTCCCATCGCGAACTCATCGGCGACACAGAATACAGCAGTTAGCTCCGGATACTCACTGAACAGCTCGTGCGAAGCCTGATACGCCTGTTCAAAGCGGTGGTTGGCATACTTGATCTTTACCACATTGCGCTCCAGTCCGGATTCCGTCAAAGCTCTGACAAATCCGGCAGCACGCGGCGGTCCGGACACTGAATTATCATGATTGAAGCCGATCATTCCGATCTCCCTGTGCCCCAGCTCAATCAGGAATTTCACTGCATCATACGCCGCCTTCTCATCATCGACCTCCACCGAAGGAACCTCAAACTCATCGGAGTGGGAAGAGACCAGCACAAACGGAATTCTGCAGTCTACCAGCTTCTCATAATACTCAGGATACAGCACATCACTGGCGAATACGATGCCATCCACCTGCTTCTCATGGAGGGTATCCATATAAGACAGCGTCCGTTCCTTAACACGGTCCGTATTACAGATCATCAGACTGTAGCCCAGCTTAATGCAGGCATCCTGCACACCGCGGATCATTCCGGCGAAATACAGGTTCTCAATATCCGGGATAAGCAGGCCCAGGGTGAATGATTTCTTGTAAATCAAACCGCGTGCAAATGCATTCGGCTGGTACTTCAGGGCATCTATCGCTTCAATGACCCGGCTGCGTTTGCTCTCTACTACAGTTTCCGGCGCATTCATTACACGGGATACCGTACTGATGGATACTCCGGCCATCTTGGCAACATCTCTGATCGTTGGCTTCATATGACTGACTTCCTTTTTGTAAAAGATAAGTGTTCCATGCTTCGCGCCATAAACAATCCTTATCTTTCTTGCTGAACCGGATTTTTGTGAGCAATATGCAGTAATGCCGCTTGGCCAACATGCACATTTTCTTAGAGCAGCGTAGCTTTTTTCATTTAGAAAAGCTTTTCAAAGCGATTATAGCAAGGCTTCCGTAAATTGGCAAGAACTTTGTTATGCGCTTACATCGGGCTGTTTCAACGCCATTTCTGCAGGTATATTAACGGTCTGCCGGTCTCGCCTGCCCATAAGCTGCTCAGCAAATGAAAACCTTATCAGCCTTAAGCAACCGCAAGAATTCTATTGTATCATCACCTGCCGCTTACTTAAAGTGTGTAAATAATATTATTTCATGTTATACTTGGCGGGTAAATCAATAAATGGCAGCGAATACTGCTTACTAATACTGAAGCAACTACTATGGGAGGGATTACTGTGAAGTCATTGCATGATATTCCATTCTCCGTGCTGGATCTGGCCCCGATCCGTGAGGGCGGAACCGCAGCGGAATCATTTCATAATACCCTTGATCTCGCGCGTCATGCCGAGGCCTGGGGATACCACCGCTACTGGCTGGCGGAGCATCATAATATGCCCGGCATTGCCAGCTCAGCTACCTCTCTGGTCATCGGACATGTAGCCGCTGGTACCTCTACAATCCGTGTAGGCTCGGGAGGCATCATGCTCTCCAATCATGCCCCGCTCGTTATAGCCGAGCAATTCGGTACGCTGGAGTCCCTGTTCCCCGGGCGTATTGATCTGGGCCTGGGCCGGGCTCCCGGCTCCGACCAGGCTGCAGCGCGTGCGCTGCGCCGCGGGCTTGGCAGCGACGGCAGCGAATTCCCGGAGCAGCTAAGCGAGCTCCGGGCTTACTTTGACCCTGATGGGGCCGGCAGCCGGCCGGGCGGTGTGCGCGCCGTTCCCGGTGAGGGACTGAGCATACCTATCTGGCTGCTGGGCTCCAGCGGCTTCAGTGCCCAGCTGGCAGGCCAGCTCGGCTTGCCGTTCGCTTTTGCCAGCCACTTCGCCCCGGACTATCTGCTGCCGGCCCTGCATCTGTACCGCAGCAGCTTCCGGCCTTCCGCCGTGCTCGATAAACCCCATGTAATGGTAGGTCTGGGCATTACGGCGGCGGATACGGCGCAGGAGGCTCGGAGACTCGCAACCTCGCAGCAGCAGCAGTTCCTGAACATCATCCGCGGCCGCACCGGCAAGCTCCAGCCTCCGGTCGATAGCCTGGACGGGATCTGGACCTCGCAGGAGAAGGCGCTTCTGCTGGGCAAGCAGCAGTATTCTATTGCCGGAGACCCTGCTCTGATCAAGGAGCGGCTCCTGCAGATTCAAGAAGAAACAGCTGCCGATGAATGGATTATCGCTTCACAGATTTATGACCATTCAGCACGCTTGTATTCATATCAGCTGATAGCTGAACTCCTGAAGAATTCATAAGCTTCACTCCATAGCCCGGCCCTTTGTATTACGGAGTAATCCGCAACTACAGAGGGCCGGGCTTTTGCAGGATAAGAATTTATATATTTGGGGGTCCCCGCAAAGTACCTGAGTTCACTTCAAAGCCAAAGCCTCACTTTGTGGGGGTATTGTGCGGGATTATTATCGAAGCCACGCCCCGCTTTACACGGTTATTTTGCACAGCTGTTCTTTATAAAAAACTTATTTTATTCAATATTAGAAGAAATAATCAGATAACAGAAGCATTGAGAAGATAAAAACCATTTCTTTACTCTAAACGGTATATTTTATCGCTTAATAATCCATTTTTCTGTTTTTGTTTATCTTTAATTTTGATTATACTGTAATTATTCGTTATAACGAACATTGAAGTTTCTAATTCCATATGTCCGTTCTGTCGAATACTATCGCCTGATTTCGTAGTGGTTCCTCCAAAAACCACTTCATTCGACAAGACATTGCAGATTGGACAGGAATCAGGTGGAAAAATGGCCGAAAACGGCGGAAAAAGGCGGGGAAAATACAGTTGGCAGGAAGCAGATCATGCGCTGAAAGGTGAGGCAGCACTAACGGTAGAGCAAGTGCCAGAGTGACTTTCCAGATGAAAGGAGCGGGGAAAGTGAAAAAGAGCTATCACGTGTTCTTAATCGGCACTTATATTCTGATCATTCTGGCAGGTATCGTTTGGCATGCCGGCGGGGTAAGTGCTGAAGACACGATTAAGCTGACGGTTAATTCCCATACAACGAGTGCCGCCACCATGAATAATATGCAGCCGGGAGATACGATGGATTCAGCTTATACGGTGATTAATGACGGAAATGAGCCGTTTAATTATTCAGTGAACTTTAAATTCCTCTCAGGGGATGTAGAACTGTACAATATTCTACAAATGACCCTGCAAAAAGAGGGAGTAACCATCTATTCTGGAGTCATGAGCAAGGCTGAAGGCCAGGTGGTGATCGGCTCACTTGAGGGAAATGCCAAGGAAGCCATACAAATGGATGTCCTGTTCCCGCCGGAGGCGGGCAATGAGTTTCAGGGTAAGCAGGTGAGTGTGGCCTTCGAATTCTCGGCATCGGCCAAACCGGGTCCTACAGCCGAGCCTACGGCTGAGCCAACCGCTACCGTAACCCCTGAACCAACGGCGACACCGGCCGCTACCGCTACGCCTGAAATTACAAATGCACCAAGCAGTGCACCGACTGCAACTAATGCACCTACAGACCCGCCGGCTGGCAGCCCGGCACCTGGCACTACACCAACACCAGCACCAGCGCCTACACCGGCAGCAACACCAACTGCAACACCTGATGCTGTTACAGTAAGTGAAGCGCCGATCCCGCTGGGCGGGGGTGACGACGGCGGAAATAACGGTCCTGCCGCTACAGCCGCTGCCGGAACGGATGCAGCCGGAAGCACAGCGGCGCCTGGTACGGATAATGAAGTAACACTGCCTGATGACGAACTGCCGCTCGCCGGACCGGATGGAGACAGCGCACTGCCGGATACAGCAGAGCCCTGGTACAATCTGATCCTGGCCAGCTTAGCTGTAGCCATCCTCAGTGTCATCGCACTGCGCAAGCTGGGCTCGAAGAAATAACATTTCATCTATGGCTGGGGGAGAGAGTATGAAGAGGCATTCCGGTATTGCTATGGCCGTGAAGCTGATCTTCATACTCTCTTTGTGTGTCATGCTGTATTCCGCTGTCCAGATCTTCAAAGCCCCGGCTGAAGCCCGCGAGGCGCTGAATACATGGGAGAAAAAGAGGGAGGAAGCTGTCTCCGCCTCCCTCCCTCCGGCAGCAGTGGATGAAATGCCCTTGCCGGAGGGCATGCTGGCAGACGCAGCCGGCGCGGTAAGCGCCGGCTCCTCCTATACGAAGGGAGAGGTGCTGGGCGAGATTTATATCCCGAAGCTGGATAAGCGTGTGGCTGTTCTGGAGGGTACCGGAAAAGCGGAGCTGAAGAAGGGGGCCGGACATGATCTATCCAGCGCCGCAGTAGGAGCCGCCGGCAACAGTGTACTGGCAGGTCACCGGGATACGGTATTCCGGGGCCTCGGGGAGCTTGAGGAGCAGGATATAATTGAAGTGGAGACTGCTGACGGGAAGTTCATCTACGAAGTCACAGGGAGTACGATTGTAGACGGGGAAGCACGGGGAGCGATTAAGCCAAGCAGCGAGCCGGTTCTTACCCTGATCACCTGCTATCCGTTCTCCTATGTGGGTTCAGCGCCGGACCGCTACCTGCTCTCAGCCAGGCTGATCTCAAGCGAGCCGCTGGAATTTGAGCCGTAACCGGGCATTTCCTTCTTCAGAAGCCCGCCCGGGGATGAGACCTTGCGCGGATCGTGATACTATAGACATACGAAGCTGAAGAGGAGATGACCTGAATTGAAAGAAGAGCTGATTAAACGTTTCATTGCCTATGCCGAGATGGATACCCAATCGGATGAGGACAGCAGCACCTGCCCGTCCACTCCCGGCCAGATGGTACTTGCGCATAAGCTGGTGGAGGAACTTACGGAGATCGGGCTTACGGAGGTTACAGTGGACGAGCATGGTTATGTCATGGCTTCGCTGCCGGCCAATACGGAAAAGGAAGTTCCGGTCATCGGATTCCTGGCGCATCTGGACACCGCAACGGATTTCACCGGTGCAAATGTGAAGCCGCAGGTTGTACGGAATTATGACGGGAATGACCTGGTGCTGAATTCGGCGCAGAACATCGTCCTCACAACCAAGAGTTTTCCGGAGCTGACCCACTATAAAGGGCATACCCTAATTACAACGGACGGCACCACCCTGCTGGGGGCGGACAACAAGGCAGGGATCGCCGAGATTATCACGGCGATGGTCTACTTGCTTGCACATCCGGAGATTGAGCACGGCAAGATCAGGGTTGCTTTTACTCCCGATGAAGAGATCGGCCGCGGTCCGCATAAGTTTGATGTTGCTGCATTCGGCGCTTCCTATGCCTATACGGTAGACGGCGGCCCGCTCGGTGAGCTGGAATATGAGAGCTTCAATGCTGCCGCTGCCAAAATCAGCTTCCACGGAGTCAATGTGCATCCCGGTACCGCCAAGGGCAAGATGATTCATTCCTCCAAAATCGCCATGGCCTTCCATTTGCGGCTGCCAGCCGGCGAAGCGCCTGAATTCACCGACGGCTACGACGGCTTCTACCATTTGATCTCTATGCAGGGCAACGCTGAGCACAGCAAGCTGCATTACATCATCCGTGACTTCGACCGCGGGAACTTCGAGCACCGTAAATCCAATATTGCTGCTATCGTGGAGGAATTCAAGTCAACTTACGGAGCGGATAATATCGTGCTGGAAATGAATGACCAGTATTATAATATGCGCGAAAAAATCGAGCCGGTGCACCAGATTGTCGATATCGCCCAGGAGGCCATGGAGAATCTCGGCATTACGCCGGTCATCCGGCCCATCCGCGGGGGAACTGACGGTTCACAGCTGTCCTATATGGGGCTGCCTACACCAAATATCTTTACCGGCGGCGAGAACTTCCACGGCAAATTTGAATACGCCTCAGCGGATGATATGCTCAAGGCTGTCCAGGTCATTGTGGAAATCGCCCGCTTATCCGCAGTGAGAGCCTAGTCTCTCCCCGCATAACAGCACAAATATCCCCGGATGGAGCGTTCTGCCGCTCATTCGGGGATATTTGCGGTGCCGGAACTGCTCCGGACGGCTGTATCCTCAAGCTGCAGGGCAGTCTCACTCTGTGCCCGCCCCTCGCGGTAGCCTTCCCCCCAGACCTTAATACTAAGCAATGCAGGCTCCAGCCCCCGGCCCCAGGCCGTCAAGGAATATTCTACCCTCTGCGGCACCTGTGGAAATACCTCCCGGCGAACCAGACCGTCACGCTCCAGCTCCCTCAGCTGCATAGACAGCATACGCTGCGTTATTCCCGGACACAGTCTGCGGATTTCATTGAACCGCTTGGTGCCGCTGATCAGCTGATACAGCAGGACTCCCTTCCATTTGCCGCTGATGATCTCGACCGTCCGCTGAAACGAACGAAATTCCTCCTGCTGCCTGTTCTCTTCTGCATCTCCGGGACTTCCGGTTCTCCCCTGTACATTCATCTCTGTAGGCTCCTCATTTATGATGTCCCCTTAAATAATACGATTGTATCATATATACATTTGCCCGTTTATGCCAATATGGCAAAAAACCTCCGGCTGCAGCCAGAGGTTGGGGAATTCATCCGTCAGAAATCAAATTTTGTTCACATCCAGGTCACATTCAGCCGTTTCACGGCTTGAGCGGCAGCCAGCCCGGAGTGTGAATGAGCGCGTTCCAGAGCGGGTCCGGAATTACAAGCTCTGCCTGAGCTGATGTGTCAAGCCGGGTCTCAATGTCGTCCGCGCGGCCTTCAGCAACCTTCTGAACCCAGTCCGGGTCTATTAGGAGCGGACGGCCCAGAGCGACCAGGCTGATACCGCTGCCCAGTGCCTTAAGGGCATCTGCTGCGGTATACAGCGAGCCGACTCCGATGACCGGAACCTTACCGCTTACGCGGTCCACAAGCTGCTCGATCCGCGGACGGCTGTCCTCAGTGCCGCGGCGGGGCAGTGACCACAGCTCCATTAGGGAGACATGCAGGTAATCAAGCCCCTCTTCTGTCAGCGCATCCACCAGAGTGAAGGTCTCAGCCATAGTGATCCCCGGCGTTTCGGGTTCCTCAGGCGAGAAGCGGTAGCCTACAAGGAACGGCCCCTTCGCATACTGCTTCACAGCTTCCTTAACCGTGCGCAGCACGGCAAGCGGGAAGGACAGGCGTTTCTGAACATCCCCGCCCCAGCGGTCTTCACGGAGGTTCGAATGCGGAGAGAAAAACTGCTGCAGCAAATAGCCGTTCGCACCGTGAATCTCCACACCGTCGAAACCGGCTTCAATAGCCCGCCGCGTCGCTTCTCCGAAGTCAGCGATAATTGCCGTTATCTCCTCATCCGTCAAGGCGCGCGGAACCTGGCCCTGTCCGCCGCCCTGAAGTTCAGAGGGTACAGCGCTGGCGCTGACCGTCTGACCGTCCGGCAGCTGCGCGGGAGGGCATTGCCGTCCGCCATGGAAAATCTGCAGAACCGCCTTGGCCCCCTGGCCCTTAATGGCTTCGGCCAGCTCACGCAGGCCCGGAATCAGGCCGTCATGGTCCGCACCGAACTCACCCGGGAAGCCTTTGCCGCCGCGTGATACATATACGCAGGCGGTAATAACCATCCCGGCACCTTGGGAACGGCGGATGTAATAATCAATTTCAGGACGGGAGACGCTTCCGTCCTCATGTGAGGAGAAATTGGTCATCGGCGCCATGACTACACGGTTCTTCAGCTCGGTGCCGCCAGTGAACCGGAACGTCTCCAGCAGCGGACTATATTCTGTATTCAGCATGATTACTAATCCCTCCATTATCTCCATATCTATATCGCTATCAGTGTACTGCTTCAATTAAGACAAAACAAATTCCGTTCTGAGCCTGCGGGCATTATTGGCCGCAAGGCGGTTCATCCTTCCAGATGACATTCTCGCCGTAGTTCTTCCCCCAGTCATACATCATCCGCAGGACCGGCATCAGGGTATGTCCGTATTCCGTCAGGGAATATTCTACTCGCGGCGGAACCTCCGCGTACACCTGCCTGAATACCAGCTGATCCTCCTCCAGCTCACGCAGCTGATTGGTCAGCATCTTCTGGGTAATATGCGGAATCAGCTTCTTCAGCTCACTGAAGCGCTTGGTTCCTTCCAGCCCCAGATGCCACAGTATAATCAGCTTCCACTTGCCGCCGATGACGGCGAGCGTAAGCTCCTTCTCGCAATTAATTTCCTTCAGATTAATACGGTCCTTGATCTCAGTTGCCATTATAGCGGCCCCCTTCCAGTTCTAATCATACTACAACACACCCGGAAACCGCATATTCAGGGTGAATCGGCTAACCTGGCCTCTAATCTGCGTATCCGTTTCAGCAAGAAAGCGGACGCTCTCCTGTGAAGGAAAGCATCCGCTGCTGTTTAATGTTAGATTATGACCAGACTATAGGCTGCAGTCTATTCAAGATTAGCATGTTTGCCGAACATCTGGCTGCCTGTCTGTCCGGTCAGCTCCATGATCCGCAGAATTACTGCATCATAGAACAGCAGGAGCGTCTGCTCGAACAGGGAGGCCATAGGCTGAATCGTAGTATAGGCTCCGCCGCTTTGCTCCTTCGGCGCTCCCGGCAGCTTCACTGTATAATCCGCGAGCCGTCCGAGTGCCGAGTCTGCTGCAGTAGTTACAAGCACTACAGACGCACCGGTCGCCTTAGCCTTCTCAGCCATAGCTACCAGCCCTCTGGTCTCGCCGGAGCCGGAGCCGAGCACAAGGACATCGCCGGGACCAATGCCTGGTGTGGACGTCTCCCCGACGACATAAGCACTCTGCCCGGCATGCATCAGACGCATGGCGAATGCCCGGCCCATCAGGCCGGAACGGCCGGCCCCGGCGACGAAGATCTGGCCGGAGCGCAGCAGCAGCTCCGCCAGGGCCTCCCCTTCAGCAGCGTTCAGCCCCGACACGGAAGCCTGCAGCTCCTTCACAATTACTTCTGCATAGCGCTGGGTATCCATAACGGCTTAGGCCTGGCTGACCAGACGCTTCATTTCCGCAGCAGCCGCCTTCGGATCAGCTTCGCCGGTAATACCGCCGCCTACAATAACCAGGTCAGGCTGCGCAGCAATAACCTCCGGCAGCGTGCTCAGCTTAATACCGCCGGCAATGGCAGTCTTGGCTCCGGTAACCACGCTTTTTATCGAACGGAGATCATCGAAGGAGTTCTTGCCCTCTGCCTGATGGTCATAACCGGAATGCACACAGATATAATCCACGCCCAGCGCATCCACTTCCGCAGCTCTGGCTTTGATATCCTTCACGTTGATCAGGTCAACCAGGACTTCTCTGCCAGTCTTCTTTGCTTCT
The DNA here is from genome assembly GCF_032302195.1 of Paenibacillus sp. MMS20-IR301. Classification (NCBI taxonomy): domain Bacteria; kingdom Bacillati; phylum Bacillota; class Bacilli; order Caryophanales; family Paenibacillaceae; genus Paenibacillus; species Paenibacillus sp. MMS20-IR301. Next base: position 6,129,546 of record NZ_CP135275.1, on the reverse strand, counting down.
TCGATGGCCCCTTTAATCGTGGAGTCATCAGACACACCCAGCACTGTGATAATATCGGCTCCGGCTTCAGCCGCCTTCATGACTTCATAGCCGCCGGCATCCATAATTTTGAGATCGGCCAGAACGGACAGTGCCGGGAAGGCGTCCTTGATCGCTTTTACCGCATGCAGGCCTTCGTTGATAACAATCGGTGTTCCAATTTCTACGATATCTATAAATTCGGCTACTTCCGCAACAATGGCCTTGGCTCCCGGAATATCCACCAGATCGAGTGCTAGCTGTAATTTCATAAGTTTAGAATCTCCTCGCCGTTAATATATTTTAGTAAGTGATGTGCTTAGTTTAGGGGTGTACCGGCGATTTGGGAAGTAGGCACTTTATTGTGATGTAGTTACCTGGAGGATACTATTGTACGGATAGCAGACTGCCCGGATTAGTCCTTTGAAAAATAGCATTGGTTTTTTTACGGTATTTTCATAAATCTGCTGCTTTTTTGCAAAAGCTATGCTACCATACATTAGATTTAGAAATTCACAGGCAACAATAACTATAAGAAGGTGTACTATGGAAGCAAGCAAACCCAGGGAGTTCAATCTGATCAAGCTCACCTGGCCTATATTTCTTGAGCTGTTCCTCTTTATGCTCATGGGCAGCGTGGATACATTCATGATCAGTACAGTATCTGATGACGCAGTCTCTGGTGTAGGGGCCGCCAATCAGATTATAACCATAGCCATTCTCGTACTAAGCGTAATCGGCAACGGCGCAGCCATTGTCGTCTCACAGTATCTGGGCTCCAGGCAGCCCAAAGAAGCCGCCCGGGTGACCGGTAATGCTGTGACCCTGAATCTGGCAGTCGGCATTATTCTCAGTGCCATTCTCCTGCTGTTCGGAGGCAGCCTGCTGACCGCACTGAACGTAACCGGCGATATTCTTGTTTATGCCAAATCATATATGCATATTGTCGGCGGCGGAATCTTCCTTCAGGCGCTGCTGAATGCGCTGGCCACAACCATCCGGACCCACGGCTTCACGAAACAGACGATGGCGGTGTCCCTGCTGATGAACATCATTCATGTCGGGGGCAATTATCTGCTGATCTACGGACATTTCGGACTGCCGGCACTCGGCGTGGAAGGCGCAGCCATTTCCACCGTTGCCAGCCGCCTGATCTGCCTGATCCTGTTCTTTTTCCTGCTCTACCGGATTATGGAGGTACGGGTTAAATGGACTTACTACATTCATCTCTCCAAAAAATATGTGCTGCAAATTCTCAAAATCGGCATTCCGTCCGCGTTTGAATCAGTGATCTACCAGTGCTGCCAGCTGATCTTCACCTTATACATCACCTATCTGGGCGCTGAAGCTATGGCTACCCGCCAGTACGCGCTGAATATCTCCAGCTACATTTTCCTGTTCAGCGTTGCTGTCTCGATGGGAACCTCAATTATTGTGGGCCATCTCGTCGGGGCAAGACGACCGCAGGAAGCTTATACGCGGGTGTTCTCCAGTGTGAAATGGGCACTCCTCGTCACGGTAATCATTGATGCTGTAGTTATTCTATTCCGCGTGCCGCTGATGGGCATGTTCACGGATAATGAAACGATTGTTATGCTGGGCGCTCAGGTGATTCTGCTCAGCTTCTTCCTGGAGACCGGACGCACCTGCAATCTGGTAATTATCAACTCGCTGCGTGCTTCGGGCGACGCCAAGTTCCCGGTCTATATGGGACTGATATCCATGGTGTGCCTGAGCCTGCCGCTCGGCTACTTCCTCGTATTCACACTCGACCTCGGCCTCGCCGGAGTATGGCTGGCTACCGCCTTCGACGAATGGCTGCGGGCGGTCATTATGTACTTCCGCTGGAAGAGCAGAGCCTGGGAGAAGCACGGCCTGATCCAGCATACAGACACGGAGCCTGCAGTTACTGCACCGGCACCCGCGCACTAAACAGACAGCAGGCTGTCATCAATATAACCTGAAGGGATGATTTCCTTATGACAGCAAATCCGCACAAAGACCGGGAAGCGGCACATTTCGATTCTCTGGCTAAAGAGTGGAGCAACAGTGATGCAGAGATTGCCCTGGCCGCCACAGTGGCCGGACTGGCCGGTATCCGCGAAGGACAGAGCCTGCTGGATGTGGCCTCAGGCACCGGCGTTATCCCGGCTGCCCTGCGCAGCCTGAACATCTGCCTCGGCCGTTATCTTGCGCTGGATATCTCACCGGCTATGCTGGAGGCGCTCCGCAGCAGCTTCCCGGAGGCCGGGACTGTCTGCGCCGATTTCGAAGAGCCGTTCGCCGGCGGAGCCCCCTTTGATTATGTACTCATCTATAACAGCATCCCGCACTTCACCAATCTGGAGATGCTGTTCGCCAATGCGCAGCAGAACCTGCAGACCGGCGGCCTCTTCCTGATCGCCCACTCGCGGACACGCCAGGGGCTGCGGGAGCATCATGCACGGATCGGGCACAAGAGCACCCGTGAACCGATTCCGCAGGATGGGGAGCTGGCTGCTCTGGCTGCCAAATATCATTTCGGACAGGCCGAGTACCGGGATGAAGACTTGTTCTGTTTCTCTTGCCGCAAGCTGTAAATGCACAAAAGGTGCTGCCCCGCCCATGGCCCGGCGGAACAGTACCTTATAATTTCACTTCCCGTTTGTACGCGCTGCAGGCTTCAAGTACCCTTGGCTACCGCTTCCTTATGCCTGGCCGCGAACTGCTCCGGCGTAACGGCCTTGCCGAACAATGCCTGAATCATATCAAGATGGATCTGAGCGGCATTCGGTTTCATCTGCACATCAGCGAACAAAGTGATATTGCTGGCGTTATTGAGCTCATTCAGCAGATCGACATACAGCTGCGGCAGCTCCTCGTTCGAGGTATCCACTTTGGTAGCCGGAATCACTCCAGCACTCGTTACCGAAACCCCGCCCCACTTCGCAACGAAGTATTCGACAAAAGCTTTAGCTTCCTCCTTCACCCGCGAAGACTCCGCCACGAACAATCCGACGCCTGGACCGCCGACCCAGCTGTCAATATCGCCCCGGCCGCCGTCTACAGTCGGGAATTTGAAGAATCCGACCTGATCCTTGAACACCTGCGGAATATCAGGATTGGTTGTGAAATTCGGCAGCTCCCAGGTTCCCGTCAGATACATCGCCGCTTTTCCGTTCATGAATTCCGATTTGCCTTCGTCATTGGATAATCCGTTGAAGCCCTTATTGAAGGCGTCCATATCTACCAGGGTCTGCACTTCAGCCGCAGCCCGGATCAGGCCGGCTTCATCGAATGAGCCCTTTACTGTCGCTTCCTTCAGGACAGCATTGCCGGCGATCCGGTCCGCAAGATACATATACCACAGCGAGCCTGTCCAGCGGTCTTTGTTGCCTAAGGCAACCGGTGCAACCCCGTTGTACTCCAGTATCCGTATCACCTGCTTGAGCTCCTCATAGGTCTCCGGCACTCTAAGGCTGTATTTGGCGAAAATATCCTTGTTGTAGTAGATTGGGGAGATATTCAGCTCAATCGGCAGGGCATAGGTTTTATCGTCCACCTTATAGGCTTCCGTAGTGCCTGTTACGAACTTATCCTTAAGCTGTGCGCCGGCCAGAATGTCATCCAGCGGTGCGAATAACCCGCCTTTCACATAAGGCTCCATGAAGCCTGCCGCCCAGGTAATCCCCACATCCGGCAGGTCATTGGAGGCGGAAAGTACCTTCAGCTTGTTTTTATACTGTTCGTTCTCCAGCACTTCCTGCTTGACTGTAATATTCGGATGCTCCTGCTCGTATTCCTTAATAATCTGGCTTACCAGCTTATTCTGCTGTGCCGAGAGTCCGGCCGGCCAGACGTGCATCATATGAATTGTTATCTTCTTCACCGCTGCATCGGTGGCACCTGCGATTCCTTGTTCGTCCCTTGTCCAGCCGCAGCCGGCCAGCAGCAGCGCCAATATGCAAGTCAGGGCCAGAACTTTGGTTAGAGTTGTCCTCGGCATTGCGATAACCTCCCATTTCACATTACGCGGCCCGTTGTAATCGCTATCATTCAAATTCTAGCATCGCATCCGGAGGTTTATAAGAGCACACTTATTGGCTAAAATTCCACATTTATTGGATTTCCGGCGATCCGCCCTTCATCTGGTGGCGGTAACGGCTGGGGCTTATATTCTCCAGCGACTTAAATACTTTGATGAAATATTTATCCGTGCGGTAGCCCACGCGTTCCCCTATTTCCCCTATAGACAGCGGTGTCTGCAGCAGCAGCTCCTTGGCCCGCTGAATGCGCAGCCTTGACAGGTATTCACTGAAGGATACACCGGCCTGCTCCTTGAACAGCACACTGAAATAGCTGGCATTCAGATGAATCCGCCCTGCCACCTCTGCCATTGTCAGCTGCTCATGCAAATGCTGCTCCACGAAGGCCATCGCCTCCCGGACCGGCTGCCCGATTCCCGCCTGATCCGGATCGATCTCCAGCAGCTTGTGATCCACCAGCTTCTCCAGCTTCACATGCCGCTGCCGCTCTTCCTCCCGTTTCAGCGCATCCTCCACCACGGACAGAAGCTCGGATTTATCCAGCGGCTTAAGCAGATAATTGACCGCCCCAAGCCGCATAGCCTGCTGCACATAATCGAATTCGGCATAGCCCGAAATGACGATAATGACTGGCTTCCAGGCGGCTTCATTCAGTGAACGGATCAGATCCAGTCCGCTTACCTCAGGCATCCGCACATCGGTAATCAGCAGGTGAACCCTTTCCTGCTGCAGCCGCTCGCGCGCCTCAACCCCGTTGTCACAGGTCTCTACGGCATACTTGCCGGCCGCCCATATGTCCAGGGTCTGCTTGATGCCCTGCCGCGTCCTCGGTTCATCATCCACCACCAGTATTGTCCGGTTATTCAGGCTCATACGTGTATCCTCCATTACTCGGAATTTCAAATATAATAACAGTTCCTTCCCCCGGCCTGCTCTCAATAATCAGGCCGTCCGTCGCCATCCCGTCTTCCCCGTAGTACAGCTTCAGCCGCCGCTGGACATTTACCAGGCCGACTCCGGTACCCTTCGCAGAGATCGGCGGCCCGCCTTCCAGCGTACTGTACAGCGCCCGCAGTGTAACCTCATCCATACCGGGCCCGTTATCAGCTACCTGTACCCGGGTCCAGTCCGTACGCTCAGACGGCGTAATAATGATCTCTACACTGCCGCTGCCGACGCGGCTCTCCACGCCGTGAAGAATAGCATTCTCCACAATCGGCTGAATGAGCAGCTTGGGCACCGGAACCGCCGCTTCCTGCGGATCAAGCCGGATATTCCAGGACAGGCGGTCGCCCATCCGCATCTCCATAATTTTCAGATACCGCCTGATCTGTTCAACCTCTTCCGCCAGTGTAACCCACTCGTCCTTATTATTGGGACTGCCAATAATATAGCGGAACAGCCGTGACATTACGACGACTAATCCGGCAAGCTCCTCTTCGCCTTTTTCCTCCAGCGACCAGTTGAAGGCCTCCAGTGTATTGAACAGGAAATGCGGGTTAATCTGGGCCTGCAGTGCCTTCAGCTCGGTCCGGCTCTGAAGAACCTCCTTCTCATAGACGACCCGGATCAAATCATTCATATTGGCTACCATCCCGTTATAGGTATAATTCAGCTCCCGCAGCTCCATGGTGGATACTTTCTGTGAATTGGGCGTTAGTACACCCAGACGGGATTTGCGCATCGCCCGGATCAGATGAATGATCGGTCTCGTAATCATCGTCGAGAGCAGGAAGGACATGACCAGGAACAGCAGCGTCCCCAGGCCGCCTGACAGCAGCAGCACAGTCCGCAGCACGGATAGCCCCTTCGTGACATAACTGACCGGCGTCAGCACCAGCAGCGTCCAGCTGGTCTTCTCCGAGCGCAGCTTAACCTGCACATACTCTTTGTCCCGGTAGGTTACCGTCTGGTCCGTACTCTCCAGCAGCGGCAGCAGGTCAGCCTGCGGCGATTCACTGCTGCCCAGCAGATGGCCTTCATCATTGACCAGCAGGATGGATTCTCCGCCGTCACTGCCGGAGAGCGGGTCATCCAGCTGGAAGTAGCTCCGCTGGACCCGGGCAATCAGATATCCGCCCCGGGAGAACCAGCGGTCCATCAGGCTGACCTGGCGGATGGCCAGCAGGCTCTGGTTATCATTCGGATCGGCACCGATCCAGACCAGCCGGCCCTTCTGCGTATTTGCCTCACTGATGTACGGCTCATTGATCCGGGTTCCCAGGCTGCCATCCTTAATCGGGAACAATAGCCGGTAGTCGGCTGTGTACAGCTCAAGCGAGCCTACGCTAGGCATATAAGCCTGATAGCTGGAGATAATCTGCAGCAGCGACTGGCGCTGATTGAAGGACACCTCACCGCCGTTCAGCTCCTCCAGCAGCAGCTGCTGTACGGTTGGATGATTCGCCACCTGCTCCATCAGGCTGTCGATCTGGTCGATCAGCGCATCCAGCCGGCCGTTCGCCTGCACCGCCGTCTGCTGGATATGCCGCTCAGAATTATTTTTCAGCAGCACCGAGACCCGGTCATACACAAATGCTCCCGAAACAGAAATAATAATCAGCATTACAAGCAGAAATCCGAAAAATATTTGATTGCGCAGTGTATTGAGCTCCTTAACTCTGCTGAACATCCGCAATTCCTTCTTTCCTTGGCAGCGTTTCCAAGCTTTATTCTCCAAAAGTCCGAAGCTTTGTCAAGATAAATCATTTCCCCGCCCGCAGGACAAATAGCCCTCAAGCAGATTTCCTTAGTCAAGGATCTGTTCAAGGGCATTCACAGAAGGGGTCAGATCAGCGAAGGGGAACTGTAGGAGCGGGTCTTATTATAACTTTAGTTGGACAAACGTATCTTAATGGGGCGGGTTTAGAGCGTTCACGGAAATTAAGTGGAGAAACGTCATTTAATTCTGTGTATTTCTTCAATATCGGCTGCTAAGGCTCGGATTAAGTGCCATTTTTCCACCTAATGTTTGTGATGGGCTGTTCCGTTCATGAGCAAGTGTAGAAAATCCAACTAATTCCCGGCGCCGAACATGCCGATCCCGCGTGTTATAAAATAACACCCCACAAAGTGTGCCTTTGGCTTCGAGGCGAACTCAGGTACTTTGCGGGGACCCCGAAACATAATAAAAAAACCGCCCCCGACATAGTCGGAGACGGCTTTAATGACAAATATTACAGTTTTACAACGTTCTCAGCCTGTGGACCGCGAGCGCCTTGAGTTACGTTGAACTCAACGCGTTGGCCTTCGTCCAAAGTCTTGAAGCCTTCGCCAGTGATTGCGGAGAAGTGTACGAATACGTCGCTTCCGCCTTCAACTTCGATGAAACCGAAACCTTTGTCTGCGTTGAACCATTTTACTGTACCTGTTTGCATGATATTACCTCCAAAATATATTTAACACATGTACTTTTATTGCTGCGTATTGTACGAACAAATAAAAATTCACACATTGGAAAAGGTTCATATGCACAAATGATAACCTTTTCCAATATGTGAATTGAGGGTTAAATTTATGATTAGCTTCATTGTAGCACATAATCCGGCAAAAGCAAAGATATTTAAAAATAAAAATATTAAACAGGTGCACGGCCTCTGCAATTATCCGCGCACCCGGCCTCCGGCAAAGGCCTAGTCGATATATCCGGCTAACCCTTTGTCCATCAAATAATCCATCTCCGCATCGAGGATGGTCTCAACAGTCAGCTCGTCCAGCTTCACATCACGCTGCGCAGTCACATAGTCAACCAGATCGTCATTATCAATATCAACCTCGCCCTTGGCATTCGCCTTGGCTTTGTTGATGAAGGTCTGTTCATGCTTCAGCACGAGACGGATCAGCGCCGGAGCCACCTTCGTCTTGGCGGATAGCACTTCGACCAGTTCCTGTTCATTCACTTCATTGCTCATCTACGTTATTCAGCTCCTTGGCATTTGTGCACAATGATTGTACCACAAGTCCCTTCCGGACGTATGGCCTCATCTCCACCAGGAGAGAACAGGGAATTGTGCCGAACCGGCAGCTACCGGCTCCCCGATTCTCGGAGTAGCCAGCCTGACTCCCCTGGCCGCAGCGGCTGCCGAGACCCGTTCGACCGGGTCAGTCCAGTCATGCATCGACAAGGTGAATGCACCCCAGTGAATCGGAATCAGCAGCTCCCCCCGTACGTCCAGATGCGCCGCCACGGTCTGTTCCGGCAGCATATGAATATCGGCCCAGCGCGGATCATACTGGCCGCATTCCATCAGCGTCAGATCGAAGGGGCCATACTTGCGGCCAATCTCTGCGAAGTGCCGCCCGTAGCCGCTGTCCCCGCTGAAGAATACCTTAGATTGCTTCCCCTTGATAACCCAGGAGCACCACAGCGTCGCGTTGCGGTCCAGCAGGCTGCGGCCGGAGAAATGCCGTGCCGGGGCACTGGTGAAGGTTATCCCTGCATAGGTCAGCTCATCCCCCCAGTCACATTCGCGGATTCTGTCCTTGCTTACACCCCAGCGGCGCAAATGGGCGCCAACGCCAAGCGGAACAATGAACAGCCCCGTCTTATCCTTCAGCTTGCGGATGGTACCGTAGTCGAGATGATCATAATGATCATGCGAGAGAACAACGGCATCGATCTCCGGAAGCCCGGCAGCCGTAATCGGCAGCTCTATGCTGTACCGGCGGCCGCCGATGAACGGAAACGGAGACGGGGCATTGCCCAGCATCGGATCAAGAAAGATCTTGGCTCCATCCATCTCCAGCAGCACCGCCGAATGGCCGAACCAGGTGACCCTTGTCCCTGAAGCCTGCCCGATCGCCGAGCGCTCTACAGGCAGCGGCTCAAGCGGTTCAGCCGGCCTTGACCGGGGATTGCCTTTGATGAAGTCCTTGAGAATGGAGATTCCCCCGCCTCCTCCGGCCTGCTCACTGCCGCTTCCGCTGCTGATTACAGCAGTCTCCGGATAGGCAAATTTGCCGTGGCTGTATTGAAGCGAGCGGCTGTTCACAGACTTCTCCAGCTTCCCGGCTCTTTGCCCAAATGCCGGGTAGAGGATCATGACGAGATAAGCCGCTGCCGCAAGCAATACCAGCAGCATAATAATCATAACGATAACCATACGAAAGCCTTCTTTCCTCCAGCTCTTACTTCACTCTGCGGCTGAGCCTGCGGGTCACAATCACAATCAGCAGCACGGATACAGCGATAATGATGGCGTTGAAGACGCGCTCGCTCTGAAACCAGTCTTCGGCCGGCGGTTCTGCTGCTTGGGAAGCTATGCTCCGCTCCGTGCCAAGCGCAGCCGTAATCAGCTGTCCCCCGCCGATCTGGTCTTTAAAATTTATAATATCATATTGAGGAGCTGTTGCCAGCGCATTGCCGTAGACCAGCAAATACGGCTCCTGCTCCCCGCCGGCAAATATAAGCCGGTCAACCTTATAGTCAGCCTCCAGACCCGTAACTGCAATAGGGGCATCATCCAGATTATAAATAATGATCCGCAGCTCAGCAGCTGAGGAGGCCTCAGCCAGCCGGATCTCCGTCTCGGAAATCAGCGTATTCTTGAAATCCAGCCGGTACAGCTTCCCGCTTCCCTCTACCTGCATTCTTATGCCGTTATGATCATAGAGCTCATAACGCCGGGAGAAATTCCCGGTGCTCTCCAGCATAAGCCTCGTTATTCTCAGCCTGTCGGTGTTGCTGATAACAATTTCGGTACGGTTCTCTGCCTGATCCAGCTGATACTGCAGAGTCTTGCGCCGCATGAATTCTTCGGTCCTCAGTTCGCGGCTGCTGTCGATCAGGGTCAATGCCGGGAAATCAAGCTTCTCCGGATTACTCTTCACAATCAGCCGGTAGTAGCTGAATTTATAGCTGCCGTCCAGGCCGATGCTGTCACCGGTTATGCCGTTCGTAGTATAGAGGTCACCCTTGGACAGCATCTCCCATGCCTTGCCGTCATATCCGCCCCACACCTCCACATGCTTCAGAAAAGCCTCGTCCGGCAGTTCGAACACCAGCCGGTTCCCTTGAATATCCGTATGCTCGGCAAGCGGTGCAATCCGGTAGTCCAGCACAGTATCCGCCCCTTTGTCCGCCCGGTGAACCAGGGTGGACAGGTAGGATACCGCATGCTCCTCCGCTGTCTGCTCTCCGCTCTCCAGATAATACGGAACCGGCGTTCCCCCGCGGCTGAGAATACGCAAATCGCGCAGATCCTCCGCCGCTGAGCGGTACACCCCTTCATCCAGATACAGCTTATAGTACGGGGATGCCTGTGGAGCCGTGATCTCCCGCGAGAACGCCCATTCTCCGCCGCCGGGCTGAACCGCCGTACCCGCCGCAGCTGCATCCTGCACAAGGTACCCTGAAGCCGGTACAGCTGCCAGCATTCCGCAGAGTCCGGCAAGCAGCACAGCAGCCTTGGCTGCCCGGCTAATCTTTATCCGCCGCTGCATAGGTCTCCTCCATTCTGGCCGATACCCGCTGGTACAAGTAGGAAATGCCCAGCAGGCATAAGCCGAAGCTGAAGTAAGCAATAATCTTGCTGCCGGTATTCAGCAGGCTCAGATCGTACAGCAGCAGCTTGCCGGTCGCAAGCAGCGACAGCCCCAGTCCGAACCGCCGGATATACACATAACGCTTGCGGAAGCCGTACATAATGTACAGCACGGCCAGCAGCAGGTAGATCAGACTGAAGACGATCCCGCCATCCCCGAGCTTCAGCTGTACACCAAGGAAGGCTGTAACCAGCGCCAGCAGATAGATACCCATGACCACCGGATACAGCTCTATGTTCTTGTAATCGCGGAGCAGTACCGTCTGCAGCAGCCGCCCCCCGCTGAACCAGACGAACAGATTGAAGAGGATAAGCAGGCCAAGCACGGCAATATCAGCAGCTGTACTATCCGATAAGCCGGACTCCAGACTGGGGATACCGAAGGTGATGCCAATACAGAGAAGATAGGTAATACCGTACATCAGCATGACCATACTCCCAACCACCGGATCATACAGCGCCTTAATCTTCGGCAGTCCAAAGGCAACACCCGCCGTGAGCACAGCTACCAGCAAGAGCCGGTAGAAGGAATCGTGTGCCCCGCCGTCCGGGACCCACCTGCCGTAGAGCATCAAGGCTTCATAAATAACATACACATAGAAATTCAACACAGCCGCATATTTAAACCAGACTGCAGCCTTCACCTCTACAAGCGAGGAGCGGAGCAGGACTTCCTTACGGGAGTGGCGGATAGCGTAGAATACCGCAGCAATAATCATTCCTGCAGTAATAAAGGTATACTTCAGGTCAAAAAACGGGCTGCTGTAGCTGACCAGGAGATTAAGCGAAGAGATCTTAAGCATGCCGTCAATACCGAAAAATGTGGCCAGACAGAGCGCCAGAATTCCCCACCCTGCCCGTTCGAGTGCCTTGAAGCGGTACAGATGGCCGCAAAGCGTGAGCGCCAGCGCCTCTACCAGCCAGCCCATAGACCACCAGACCGTCTCCAGCTGGAACGGAACCATCAGGATGGCAAAGGTCAGGGAGGTGACGTAGAAGAGCACCCTGCTCTCCTGCTCCTGCGGCATCAGCTTCTCCAGCAGAACACCCAGTCCCAGATACAGCAGGCAGAATACGAGCGCCAGTGCACCCTTATACTCATTCAGCCCGGCATTCAGGAAAATAATATAGAGCGTAGCACAGCTGATCACTGTATTGCAGCCCAGCAGGCAAAGATCGAGCCAGGCCAGCTTCATGCGGAACTTGAACGGATACCAGAGCGTAATGCCCAGATACATCGTAAATGTTAATACGGCGAAGAGCATACTGACAGAAGTGCTCTCTGACAGGGAAATCAGCAGCAGCATTGAAGGTACGTTGAACAGGAAGCTGATATAGCTGACCACAACCCAGCGCTTACGCAGGGAGATCAGCAGAATCAGCAGATTCAGCACAAACAGATAACCCATGGCTGCGTATACCGCACTGCCTTCCAGCCCGAATGCCCCTATATAAGAGAACAGCGGCAGATAACCGCCGACGAGACCCATCGAGCAGATGGTCCGCGACTCGTACCGCAGCGACAACAGTACAGCCGTCAGGGTGACCAGCACCGACAGGCCGATTCCCGCCCATAACCCGATGATATGCAGCAAGAAATAACTGTAAAATACCGAGCCGTAGAGCACAGAGACCCCGCCTCCGATCAGCCCCAGGGCAAAGGTTCCCCGGCCTTTGCGGAACAGCCATTCCCCGCCGCCCAGCATAAGTGCGCCCAGCAGGAAAAATGCGCTGCCTTTCATATAATCATTGAACCAGGTGGAATAGGTGTACCTGAACCCCGCACCCACCGCCAGAATCAGCAGCAGAATCCCCAGCCGGTTAATCCAGTTCAGCCCGATCTTCATTTCAATCACATTCTGCTTGCGGCGGCGCAGCAGCGTTTCCTCACTAACCCCTTCTGCGGCAAAAGCATCGAAGCGGCCTTCCACCGCTCCCTTCACGGACTGCTCCGCCTCACGCTGCCACTGTCTGCGCAGCAGAATACTTTCTCTCAGCTTGTTCTGTACGGCCCCGAGCATAGCGTTAATCTGAGCCTGGTCTTCACCCAGCTCGCTGCTGCCCCTTCTGTATAATCCCTCAATCCGCTGCCTGGCCTCCTGCTCGAAGGAGGTGAGCCGGTCCAGATAAGCATTATTCTGCGAAGCAAAATAAGTGTGCAGCTTCTTGCGCGATACCCGCAGAATGCCCAGCTTCTCATCCAGAATCTGCTCGGCAAGCGCAGTCCGCAGCTCTGAATTATTCTCCTGCAGAATCGCAGCCTCAGTTCTAAGCTCCCTTAGAATCCGCCGGTTCTCTTCATTCTCTGTTCTTAGCACTTCGTTCTCGTTAACCAAGTCACTGCTCTCATATTCCACAATTAAAGCCTGGTACTCTTTCAAAAGCCCGTCCTGTTGCTGCTGCACAGCCTTCAGCCGATCTTTGAAATCCTCCATAGCGCCCCCCAGTGCCTGCCCATGGCATAGCGAATTGTTAATATTTCCATTTCCCTACATCTTATCAGGTAATTAGGTATTACGGTAGCGAAGCCTTCGCGCCGCTGCCCTGCAGGCATGTGCAACATTATCAGCTTAAGCAGCGTCAGATAGCTTACATATATACTAATACTTAACTAAAGGAGCTGTCCTATGAAACCAACACTCAGAACAAGCGCAGCGCTCCTGACGCTGTCGCTGGCCCTCACTGCCGGAGCGGTCTCAGCTGCCCCACTGACAAGCCCAAGTGCAGCGAACGCTGTACAGGGCATTGCCAGCTCTGCTGCCAATCTATATTCAATTACCATTAACGGTTCAAACCTTACGGATACAGGCTTTCAGCCCTCCGCTGCCAAGGAGCCGCTGATCCCTCTGCGTGCTGTCGCAAGTGCACTGGGCTTCGACATTACCTGGAACCCTGCTGCCAAAGCCGTTGATCTGCATAAGGGCAACATTTATACGACGGTGAAGAGCGGGGAAGACCGCTATGTAATCAACAAAATGTATACCACACTCGGTACAGCACCGCTAACCAAGGCAGATAAAATCTATGTTCCTGCATCCTTCGTAAGTGAAGTGCTGCATCAGACAGTGGTTGTGGAGGGGAAGAAGATTACCATCAATTCAGCTGTGGAGCATGTGAATGAGCAGGGAGTTATCACCTCCATCCATAGCTCGGACGGATATGCCTCTGTGCAGATTAAGGGTGCCGGCACCGCCGGACTGGTGCTGAATATCAGCCGAGATACTGTGATCGAGCAAACTGACGGCACCAGCCTGGCTTTCGCTGATCTGCAGCTCGGCATGACCGTGTCCGCTGAGCATGCGATGTTCGCCACCTTCAGTCTGCCGCCGCAAACGCCGGCATACCGGATAACGGTACAGGATGACAAGCTGCAGAGTGATGTGCTGGGCACCGCCGGCAATCTTGAAGAGCTTACCAGGAACGGAGACGGCTCGCTCAGCATCCGCGTCAAGGGCAGCGCCTTAAGCGAAGCCTCGCAGTCTGAGATTGTACTCCGCCTGGCTGCAGATACGCCGCTGGTGAACGAGAGCGGCGGGACTGTAGAGCCGTCCGCCCTTGTGGAGGGCGCCTCCGTCATCGGCTTCTACACCCCGGTGATGACCCGGAGCCTGCCGCCGATTGCCGCTGCGCTCAAGGTTGTTGTGCAGACCCCGCAACCTGTTCAGCCTTAAGGCAACCGTAACTAACCAAACAGAGCATCCCTCCATTCAGCGGAGGGATGCTCTGTTTGTGTTGACGTTACCCGGGTTAACTCTTCACCGCTTGCCGCACCACCGGCTGCCGCCCCAGAGTAACCCTGTTCTTGCCTGTAGCCTTGGACAGGTAGAGGGCTTCATCCGCCTCACGGTACAAATCCTCGAAGGTCACATCACTCCGCTCTGTGAAGGCGATGCCGATGCTGACCGTAAGCCTGATGCGGTGCCCCCCGTCCAGCAGAACGGTATGCTCACCCATCGTCGCCCGGAAGCTCTCTGCCTCCTGCAGCGCCGCAGCCTCACTGCCGGTAAAGAAGCAGACCGCGAACTCCTCGCCGCCTACCCGTCCGGCGACTCCGTTATCCTGGTAGACCTGCAGAATTTTACACGATAAATCGACCAGTGCCTGATCACCGGCCATATGTCCGTATGTATCATTAATGAGCTTGAAATCATCTATGTCGAATAGAAGCAGGGCCATGCCCGCCCCGGCTTGTACAGAATAATTCTGCACCAGCCGCATGAAGTGCCTGCGGTTATACAGTCCGGTAAGGTCATCGACCGTAGCCTGATGCAGCAGCTCACGTTCATATCTTTTCTTCTCGCTGTGATCACTGAAGACCAGCAGCATACCCGTGTTCTCCGCCCCGCTCCGCTCGGTAGCAATGAGTGCAATCCCAAAACAGGCACCGTCCTTGCCGGGAGGCTCGATTTCGAACTGGCCTTCCGTCCGCCGGGTATAATGTGCCGAGAGTTGTCCATACCTCGCCAGCAGCAGATGAATACTCTTGCCCATCCAGGTATCGGTCTGCTTATCCACCAGCTCGGAGAGCATAACGCCTGCCGCTTCATTCACATCGATAATGCGATCATAGCGGTCGGTCAGTACAATACCATCCTTCATATTCTCGAAGATTTTGTTCTTGGCCAGCGGATAGAGCGACAGCCTCGGATCACGGAACAGAATCAGGTAAGCAGCAACGATGGGCGGCAGATAGGTAAAAGCGGTGAAGCCTGTAATCGTAATTTTGAGAAGCGGCAGCAGTGCAACCGACAGCACCGGAATCAGCAGTCCAACCAGCAGCAGCAGATTACGGCGGAAATAATGTTTAGGTGAATTCAGGAGGGAGATAGCCAGCAAATACACGGCATATAGTCCGAACAGCTGGTCATAGGCGATAAGAATCATACTTAGAACCGTAGGCTCGACGGCAATTCCGGTGACACCCGCTACTGTAGAGAGCCAGGCCTCACTGCGCATCAGATGATGATAGGAATCCGTAAAGATCAGGACAACATCTAACGCTACCGGAATACAAAAGAAAATAAGCCTCCTGCCCAAACCCTCCGAGGAACGGGATACATATTCTTTAATAACTGCATACGTGAAAATTGTACTCAAAAAAAGCGGGCCCTGCTGCAGATTCTTCCACCATAGCTTAGCCTGAAAAGTGCCTGATAAAATTTCCCCGGCCGTAGCCGCGAATATGAAGCTGACCAGCAGCATCAGTATCCATAAATAGCATCTTCCTGGTGTGTGGCGGTGCTTATAAGAACCGATGCCCATGTAGAGACTTAGAACGCTGCCCATTACTAAATAATACGGATAACCCTGCATCCACGGCATGTCATATTTCTCCTATTTTTGAGTTAGCTTTGCCTTATTATATCCTACTACCTCAGACAAATGAATCATTCTGCCAAAAAATACTCCCTCTCCCTAAAGACAACTATCCGCCTCCCGGCCGCTGATGCAGCCTGAACATACACGAAGACCCTACGGGCAGCCCGTAGAGTCTCCAAAAGGTGAGAAGCGAATTTATAGTTATGCAGGGTTCCAGTTGCTAGGGAGCTAAACCGGAATACAGCCTTCGAAGCCTTGACCGTATCCGTCGTTTCAAGTAGTACATGGGTGAATCAACTACCTTTCGGAAAACACGCAGGCATGCCCTTCCAAACGTCTAATTGATACCTTCCACTTCCCACCTAAGCATTAATACCCGTTAAGGAAGCCCGTTAAACATCTGAAGGATTATATACAAAAGAGGATACCCGTCCGCCATATGCATGGCTTGCGGAGTATCCTCTTGATCAAGATTACCATTATTTCTTCTGTGCCAGACGCTGTTTGAACTTGTCAACGCGGCCGCCAGTTTCGGTATCTCTTTGTTTACCAGTGTAGAACGGGTGGGATGCGGAGCTGGAGTCCACACGGATCACTGGATAAGTGTTGCCGTCTTCCCATTCCATAGTTTCACCGGAAGATTTCGTGGACGAGCTAAGGAACTTGAAGTTCACGCTTGCGTCAAAGAAAATAACCTGGTTGAACTTAGGGTGTATGCCTTGTTTCATTGTAATAACCTCCTTTCCGGACTAATGCAACTTCTATGGTATTATGAAGCCATCTCTTGGTCTATTTAATAAATCCCGGTAGACGAAGGGAATGCGTAAATCATACGATTTTTTACACGCCATACCATCATACGCGAAAGTCGTCCATGAGTCAACCTATTTAATACGGGAAACTATACTAGAGCGACTTCACCATTCCGCCGTCAATAAGCAGGGACTGGCCGGTAATATACGTATTGGCAAAAGAACCAAGGAAAACCGCCGCTTTGCCGAACTCCTCCGGCGTGCCGGTTCTCCCGAGCGGGATCCCCTTCAGCGCCTCGGCCTGGATCTGCTCAACCGCCACACCTGAAGCTTCCGCCCGTTTGCCGTCCAGCTGCAGAATCCGGTCGGTGCCGATGCGCCCGGGGGCCAGGCTGTTAATCAGGATGCCCTCCGGGGCAAGCTCCGCAGCCAGGCTCTTGTTCAGCGCACTTACGCCTGCGCGGAACACATTCGAGAGAATCAGCCCCTGTATCGGCTGCTTAATCGAGACCGAGCTGATGCTGACGATCCGCCCCCCGCCTGCCGCCGCCCGCAGGTACGGCAGCGCCTCGCGGATGAGCCGGACCGTGCTCATCAGCGTCAGCTCGAAGCCGCCGCTCCAGTCGGCGTCGGCCATGTCACCGAAACTGCCGCCCGGAGGCCCGCCGGCGTTCGTGACCAGCACATCCAGGCCGCCTCCATAGCCGGCGGCAAGCTTGACCGCCCGGGCAATATCCTCCGGGACGGTCACGTCCATTTCAGCCACGGCCACCTCGCGGCCCGTGGCTTCCAGGATGGCCTGCCGCGCAGCTTCCAGCTGCGGCAGGCTCCGGCTCGCAATCGTCACCTTCGCTCCTTCCCGCGCATATTCCATAGCCGTCGCCAGCCCCAGCCCTTTGCTGGCGGCCGCAACAAAAACCGATTTGCCTCCAAGTCCCAAATCCATATAGATGTCCTCCTGTCAGGTTAGGTATGAAATGAATGTCCTAATCTGCATTATACATCGTATTCCAATTGTTTTTTGGCTTGGACAATGAAATCGAGCGGATTCTCGATCGTCTCGGCAGCATATTCTACCGCACCGATCTTCAGGCCCAGGTTAACTTTGTATTTGCCGGAGAATTCCGTATCGTTCAGCTCCTGCAGCCGCTGCTTGATCCGTTCCACGACGATTTTGGAGCCTTCGCGGTCCGTGAAGAGCAGCAGCCCCCAGGTCGGCTCCTCCTTATCCAGCAGATACAGCGCATCATTCGTGCGGATGCTGGACTGGCTGAGCCGGGAGACGTCATAAATCGCTTCGGCGAGCTGTTCCTCCGGAATCAGGCGGCGGATCTCATTCCAGTACTTCACCTTGACGACAAGCAGCGTCAGCGGAATCTGATAACGCTTCGAGATTCCAGTGAACAGGTCGGCATCCTTCTGGAAGGAAATGCTGTTGCGCAGGTCGGTGTTCTCATCCACCGTAGCGAGACTCGCGCTGCGCTTCAGCAGCCGCTCATTCTCGGCCTGCAGCTCACGGGTGCTTGAGGTGAAGAGCCATAGCACCACCGTCAGCAGCGGGGTCATAATCAGCCAGAAATACGTATCCACACCTATGGAGGCACCTTCTGATACGGTCTGGTACACCACGAAGAAGCCGTAGCCGAAGATAAACGCCAGGTTGAGCGTAAGACCTGCGGTCACTGTAGTGAAATACGTAACCAGCGCCAGGATGAAGGCTACATTCAGAATAATGATGTTCCGGATATAGTGATCCGGAGAGCCGGCAATATATACGATGCAGGCGAAGATCAGGATCAGAAACGTCAGAAAGCCAAGGTCCGAGGTCAGGCTGCTGCGGTTACGTCTCACGCTTATCACCACGTTTCTTCTTATGTTTGCGCAGCAGCAGAAGCAGTGACAGAAGCACCAGTGTAACGGTCAGCACAGCTGCAGCTACGAAGCCAAGCACATCGGTCCGCTCCAGCACCTGCGAGACTACAGAATCCGGTAACGCCCCGGAGACCGTCTTGAAGCGGTAAGCGTTCACTGTGCCGTCCGTATCGGTCATTACACCGTCACCGTATACCTTCCAGCGGTCCTGCTCACTGGCAATCAGCCTGGAGGCCAGGTAATAGCTCTCCGGGCGGACAGCCGTCACCGCCAGCAGGGCCCGCCCGCCGGCATAGGGCGAATCCAGCAGCTGCAGCGTACCGATTCCGGCGCCGTACTGCTCTTCAATCGCTATTTTCTCATTGGATACCAGGGTAGAGCCGTCTTTGTTGTACCGGAAGAACAGCTTGTCATTATTATCCCGGATAATCCTGTTGTTCTTGTAGGTGCCGATAGCAATGATATTGTTGTTCGTCAGATTGTCCGAGTTGACCTCATCGGTGTAGAAGTGGATATCGCCTGTATTGCCCCCGGCATATTGGCCCAGCAGGTTAAAGATATGGCCCAGGCTCTGATAGGAATAATCGTCCATCTCCTGCGGCAGTACGACCGCTACATGATTGAAGATCTCGTCACGAAGAAACGGATACGGGTAGTTGCTCAGCAGCAGGTCGGTGCGGTCCTTCGTATTAAGCTGCATCAGCGATTCCTTGCTGATATAGGCCCAGGGCATCTGCTCCTTATTCGGTGTGCAGACCGCATTCGCCATCTCCAGATCAAAGGCGACCGTAACCGAGAAGTTACCGGAGATGCCAAGGCTTTGCGGAACTGAAAGATTCAGCACATCACCGTTAGCCAGCTCTTTGGTCAGCTTTTTACTGCCTATCGGCGTATTGTTAATGCTTACCGTTACCAGCGACCGGTCGAAATCCAGATTTCCGGCGTAACGGAAATCGATACTGATCTTGCCGTTATCCGCGATGGAGCGGTTCGCGGGCAGCGAGACAAAATACGTCTGCTCCCGGTGGTTCGGACCGTTCAGCTTATCCCCGGTTTCCGTAAACGTAATATTCGAGTTAATCGGCGGGGCCGGATCGGCCACATCGGTTGTATCATCCACCACCTTCAGATCTCCGCTGAGCTGGCTGAGCAGCTCCCGGCTCGCCAGCAGCCGGCCGGCTTTAATCAGCAGGCTCTCATCACTTGAAGTGACAACCAGCACCGGCGAAGCATCCTTATTTACCAGCTGGATTACAGCATGTGTTCCAAGATCATCAGTCTTGGTGATGAGGCTCTTCAGCGGCTCCGGCAGCCGGTCATACATGGCAACCAGCACCACCGCCCGCTTGTCCGCAGCTGTATCCTCACGGTAAGGGAGCAGCGGAATCGTCTTGCCCGCCAGCGTATTGGCTTTGGCGAGCCCCGCCAGCGCGTAAGCGGCACTCTCCAGCTCAGCACCGCTGGCCTTCTCCGGCACAGCAAGCAGGCTGTGTCCGCCGGAGAGGGTATCCGGCCCCGAGAACCTTGCGCTGAAATCGGCAATCCCGCCAGTAATCTCTTTGAGCGAATATACGACCGCAATATTAGAGGTATTGAACAAATGCAGCCAGCTGTCCTGCGCATCGTCCATACTGCACAGCTCATCGCCACCCACGGAGGTCTTCAGATTGCCCTGAATGCTTAAATTATTGCTGCCCGCCTTAAGGAAACCCCGCGGCGCGGGTATGCGCAGGCTCTGCTCCCCGTTATTGTCACTGGAAGGCCGGAAGGAATAGAACGGAATGCCGTTCAGCGACAGCGTCACACTGGACAGCTGATCCGCATTAATCTGGGTGATCTGAAAATGCAGATTGATGATCACCTGATCAACATTCCAGTAATCCATGACGGCGAAATACTGCTGCTGCGAGGCAGTGCCGGTCAGCGCAGTCTCGCTCCCGGTAAAATTCGTCTCATAGGTCAGCCTGGTGCCGCCAGAGGCCGCTTCTGCCGGTGCGGCAGGAATCTGAACCAGGAAATGGAAGAGGCAGAGCAGCAATAGTATCAGTTGTTTTCTCATCATAATCCGTATCTCCTGTATCGCATATTTCTTCTCCGGCATTTTAGTAGCGCTCGGTCTTGTACCATTTGGCTTCCCTCTTAAACAAGACATCCTTAAGGTAGTTATACAGCCCGTAGGCGGCAACGACCATCCACATCTGGCAATATGATACGTACATCAGCAGAATAATCCACAGATTCGATAAGCTCATCTCACCCTTCTCCGTAGTCAGCGTAACGAAGATTCCGACCACGAACAGCACGATGGCCAACAGCCACAGGAAGCTGCTCAGTCCGGCAATGGTAGTGTGAACATATCCCATGGCATGAAGGATCAGCAGCACATCCGAGGTGACCAGTGAAATCAGCAGCAGGAAATAGATGGAGACATAGTACAGAATATCGAAGCGGATCCTGGCTGCCTTGCGGTCGAAGAGCAGCGGAATATTTTTGACAATGACATAGATATTGCCCTTCGCCCAGCGTGTCCGCTGCCTGAACCAGACCTTCACCGTCTGCGGCTCCTGCTCCCAGGTGACTGATTTGGGCTGAAACTTGATCCGGTAACCCATCATATAGATTCGGAAGCTAATCTCCGTATCCTCAGCAATCGCCTTAACATCCCAGCCGCCGATGCTCTCCACAATCGACCGCCGCATGATGAAATTCGTTCCCGGAATGGTACAAAGCTTGAACAGCTTCCAGCGCCCGGCCTGGGCCATCCACTGAAACGAGAGGGTCTCGATATTAATAAACCGGGTCAGCAGGCTTGCATCACGGTTACGGGTCCGGAACTTGCCGATCACCGCCCCGAGCGTAGCATCATTCATAATCTCCGCCACAAGATACTTCAGCGCAGTCCGCTCCGGGGTATTATCCGCATCATAAATGGCGATCAGCTCACCTGTACTGCGGGTAAAGCCGATATTCAGCGCGTTCGATTTCCCCTTGCCGCCAGTAACCGCATCGGTATTAATAATAATCAGCTTGCGGTGCGGGTTCTTCCGCTGGATATCACCCAGCAGCTCCGCACTGTTGTCTGAGGAGTTATCGTTAATGACGATGATCTCATACCGGTCATGCGGATAATCAAGCGCGAGCAGCGATTCCACCGTCTTGCTGATGACTACGCCCTCGTTATGTGCAGGGACCATGATGGTCACCATCGGGTACTCCCCTTTAATTTCGGGCACCTGCGCATTCTCGGTTGCGATGTAATACAGATAGCCCGCTATGATCAGCGCCACATTCACAAGCAGCAGGGACCAGATACAGATGACCGCAATGACCATCAGGATGTCTGAGATCGTCATATTATTCTCCTAATGTCGTTAAATTTGTCTTCACTGCTTATTTCAAATATTTCCTGCGGTACAGTCTGTACCCGACCGTCAGCAGTCCGCCGAACAGCAGCAGCGCAATCAGAATCACAATAATAAAGAACTGATTCTGTACGCTGAACAGACGGTTGAAGCTCGTGGCCTGCTCCTCCTGGTATTCGTAATCGCCGGCAACTGCCTGCGGAATATAATCTACATTCAGCGCAGCAGCGCCAACAGTGATCACCCCGTCCGCAGAGAGAATGTGGCTTGTCTCTGTAGTTACCTCATGGGGAGCCTGCTTGTAGTCAGCGAACGTGTACCACTCCGCGTCCAGCTCCTGCAGCATTTCCTTCAGCGCCTCTTCATCCTCCGGCAGATCATAGGTGAGCGCCGCGTTCAGCGGAAGCTCCGGCATCGCCTTCCCGCTGCGGCTGATGCCCTGCAGAAGCTCCGGCTTCAGACTGTACAGCACGGAGGGAAATGCCATGGAGGTATCGGTCTGCTCCATGTATCTGGCTTCCTCATCACCATAGAGCACCGCTGAGTCAAAGAAGCCCATCCCGGCTGTGGAATACTCTTTGTCGTAGGTCCAGTAATTCTCTGCGGCTATGCCAAGCGGGGCTACTCCGCCCTCAGCCAGCACATCGATGAAGCTGCTCATCTTTCCCCGCAGTGAGCGGTCATCGCTCTTGATCGGCGGCCGGACGGCCGGAGCATTAATAACAATACTGCCGTTATGGGACTGCACCGTGCGCAGCGCGTCCAGATATCTCTTCATTGCCGGGAAATCGGTATTGCCGAACACCGGCCGGATGCTGGCGATGAACGGAATTCCGCGCTCGTACAGCTCATCTGCTGTCTTCTCCAGCAGGTCCAGGTCAGAAAAGGGGTAGATTTCCTTGAGCACCAGGTAGGTGCGGGGACGGATCGGCGAATGCAGCCAATCCTTCAATACATAGGCCATGGCTATGCCGCTTAAATCACCCTGCTTCAGATACGGGACATAAGCGAACCTGCCGCTGCTTACCGCATAGGGGGCCTGCACGCCTCCGGCTCCCATGGCCCACTCTCCATATGACCGTTCAGCCTGTTCGGCTGTAATATAAGGCATTTCGTCCATCCGCAGCGGGATGGCGGAGAAGCCGCCGACCGAGAGGCCAGCGCCCGGCCCGTGCCATACCGCTGTCTTCACTTGCATTGCCTGCATGATACGGGAGGGCAGCTGGTAGCCGACATGCAGCACCGAGCCCTGAAAACCGGCGACATCCTCCAGATAGGCACGGTCCTCAATCGGGGGCCCGGCATGGTTTACAACCGTAATGATTCCGGAGTATGCAGACATGTCCCCTTGCTTATAGGCAGATATATTCTTTAGCGTAACCTGTGTACTGTAGGCAGCGAGCAGCCGCTGCAGCCCTGCCACGTTGCCTTCCTTGTCTGTGCCTTTGCCCAGGCTGTCATACAGCAGCAGCACACGCTGGGAGGCGGCATAGGACGGATTCGAGGCAGCAGAAGCTGCCGGAGCAGACGGCAGGAGGCTTGTTGCCAGAAGCAGCAGCAGAATCAGAATTCCTACGCGTTTCAAATACTTACCCCTTTCTGCAATGCCGGATACTCTGGAGCCGGCAGGACAGGTGGGCCAGCCGGTGCTGATTTCTTGGATGAGATTCCGCGGCCGATGAAGCTTGATGCCGCCAGGAAGGTAATCAGGTCGAACGCCAGGGTGAACAGGAATTCATGTTTGGCAATATCCGCGTCCCCGGCCCCGATAATGGACACTACTATGCCAGACAGGCCGACAAGCAGGGTCGCCGCAATGACGAACATCCGCTGCATCCCCCGGTAATCCCGGGCCCGGACCGCGCTCACGAACGATGGCATGTAGACGCCTGTAATGACAGCCATCCAGAGCAGAATGAAAGAGAAGGTGCGGGGAGCCGCTTTTTCCTTCAGCGTACTGTAGAAGGTGAAGAAATGGCTCTGTGCCCGGAACTCCTTGCCGGCTGACTTCTCGTAGTTGCCCATTGCCGCCGGTTTGATCGTATAGGCGCTTTCTGCCGCCGTGTCGAGAATCGAGCCGAGCTGGTCCGGATGGGACACATAATATTTAAGAATGGAAACAAAGCCGTAGCGGCTGTAGAAATCCTTCTCCAGCAGGTCCGATTTCACATCGGCCGTCCCGTACTGGTCATAGTAGGTATTTTCTTTAAGAATCGCGTATTGCTCGTTGATTCCGAACGACTTCAGCGCCGTTTCAGGATTCTCCGATTCCATCAGCACCCCGCGCGTCATGGCATGGTACTGATTAATATTTACAAATTCCTTGGAGATATTAAGATAAGTGGCAATACCGGCGAGCATCATCAGGGCGGCGGACAGAAGGGTAATCCAGCGGAACAGCTTGTCCCGGCGGATCCAGAGAAGAGAGACAGAGAGCAGAGAGATGACCATGCCGACAGGAGCATTTTGCTGTTTGGAGGTGGTAAGAATGAGTGTACCGGCCAGAAGGACAGCCAGCATGGCGTAGTCGTTATATCTTTGACGGTACAGCAGCAGCCATGAGGCGAACACAAACATCATCATGACCATCACCAGGCTTTCGCCGAAGAATGAATTGAAATAGGCGGTATAGCCGGTGTCTCCGAAGATGAAGACCGCGAGCAGCGCAACAAGCATTCCCCGTTTGCGGGGCATTTTGAACGTTACAGCTTCAATCAGCAGGTAGACAGCCGCGGTATACAGAAGCGTATAGACAGCGGCCTGAAACCGGATATCAAATATTTCCTTGCTGAAGACAAGCTTGTTGATTGCCAGGGCCAGCTTAATAAACAGTGACTGTGAAGAGACCAGCATCGAGCTGTTCTCGTTATAATACTGAAAGATTCCAAACTGCTTCACGAAATAGCCGAAGTACTGGCTGTCGTAATCAGGGAGGTTGAAGTACAGCCCGTTGCTGTAAATAATCCGGAAAAAATCGCCGTTATCCGCCATCCCCACATAAGGTGCCGTGAACAGGGCAATGACGGTAACGAGCAGTACGCCTAAGGACGCAGCCAGTGCCGGACTCATCCGCAGGTGGGACAGCACCGTTCTGAAGCTGGCCGGAGTTCTTACCGGCTGGTCTATCTTTATCTCTATCATACGTATCACCTTCGCTACTCTTGGAGTCGGGTCTTGTAGGAATAAGCGGCAAGTGCCATCAGATTGTCAAAAGAATATGCCTGCCCGGAAGCCGCGTCCCCAAATCCGCCATACAGCGGACTTACCGCATCCGTAACTCTGAATTCATTCATCCGCCCGATGCTGTCCCGGTAGAGAGCTTCATCTCCCAGTACAGCACCAATCATGGCCGTGAGCGCATAAATCGCCGTTGAGCGGATATCACTCGCAGGCTGCCCGTCACGGGTATACTGCCCGTATAATGTTCCGGCCTGAACCTGCTTTTTGAGATAACGGATGCTTGCCTGCTTCTGGTGGCGGTCCTCAGCCAGATGCAGGATTGTGAGCAAGGATTCAACGGTATTGATATGTTCAGAGCTGTATTGCCCCGACTCGTAATCAAACCGGGTTTCGTAGAATGGAAATGCATCAGACAGATACCCGTCCTCGAGTATTCCGCCCATATTATGCAACAATATTCCACCCGATTCGCTATCTATCGACAAATTTCGCAACGCACTCAGATCAATATAACACAAAGTGATGAACCCGTTGGTAGTTTTGAAAATATTGTCATAAAAATCATACATGTATCCATCTTTTACATTATTAGCATAGAACCGTTGTCCATATTTAGCCGCCGCCTCAGTGTACTGCTGCTGATTAAAGGCTTGTCCGGCTTCATATAGAGCACTGATCAGCCTCAGGTCATCCACCGCTGCATTAACCGGGTACTGCTTCTGCTGCTTGGGGCTGAACCGGTAGCTGAAGCCGCTGTCCATATCGAAGACTTCCCGGGCCAGCGCCCACTGCCGGTCAAACAGCGCCTGATCACCGTCCAGTACAGCCGTCTCCATCAGCAGGGAGGCCGATTCGCTCAGGATTTCATGGCCTGTAGCCTGCTCAGCCGATTGAGCCGATTCCAGCAGGTTGGTATATACCCCTTGAGGCCCCATAAGTTTTGCGTTAATGAAGTTTCGTAATTCCTGTTCTTCCGCCGCTGTGTCAGGCAGCTGCTCCTTCGGACCGGCCGTTACCGCCGGAGAATAGGGGGCAGGGCTCGGCTCCGGGCGGGCCTCATGGGCGCCGCAAGAGCTAAGTATCAGCACCGATATTCCAAGAATCACAGCTTTGCTTAGTGTATTTCCCAATCGATCACATCCTTAAAGGACCGAGTAATAAATTGTCCATAATACTATAACGGTAATTAATGTCACATTATTTACTGTTGCTATGAACATTATGTGTCTTTCTTTGGAAAAAACAAAAAAGAGCTGCACCCAGATCCTGATGACCTGTGCAGCTCTGTTTCATGGAACGATCCTGTTCCGTTAATGGATTAAGCTTATCCTTGTCTGATCTTCCGGTAAGTCGCTTCATCCGCCACAATATAGAGCCGGGCATCCGCCGGAATCAGCTGATTCAGCTTGCGGTTAATACCGAGATCCCCGCGGTCGGACAGCAGGGTGGCTCCCTGTTGAAGCAGATCCTGAAAGGCCTCGCCATAAGTGTTCCACCTGCTGCTGCGGGGGATTTCATAAATATCATCCCCGTGCTGGCGGCTGAGCAGCTGGGTAATCACCTCGGAATTGCCCTCCTGCAGGGCTGAGCGGACCGCTAATCTGGAGATGGCATCATGGGAGAGCACGAACTCATTCACTTGAACATGCTTGAAGTTCTGAATGTTCTTCTCCTGCATGATTTCCACCGTTGTATGTACCTGGGGGGCGATCCGTTCAATGCTGGAAGCAATCAGCAGCGTTTTGCCGTCAGTCAGTGAAGCCTCATCGATCCGGGTATCACCGAACACGATAGCTGCCCGGGCGCCTTCAATATTTGCCTTGCGCAGAATGTCATCGCTGGAGGCATCGCCGCTGATGAAGTGCACCTGCTCCGCCGCTTCCAGCGGATGACGCCCGCTCTCATCAATGATAACGATCCGGCATTTCGGATCATAACACAGAATTTCCTCTACAGCCGCCTGTGTTTTGCGGCTCCAGTTAATCAGCACGACATGCTGATGTCCGTGAAAGCTCAAGGTTCCGGCTCCTCTCCTGCGCTGCATCTCGCCCATGGCGTCGATGATCTTGCCTATCACTAAACTGAGCAGCCCGATGCCAAAGATATATAGGAATATCGTAAACACTTTGCCTGTAACCGTTGCGGCGAAGAAGTCGCCATAGCCGACGGTCGACATGGTCGTCATCACCCAGTAGAGGGCATTGAACCAGTTATGAAACGTATCCGGCTCCAGCAGGAACGCTGTGGTTGCACTCAGAATAATGAAGACCAGAATAACCAGACCGATGGACTTCTTCTTAAGGTGAAGCAGCTTACCGGATATGCGGAGTAAAAAATGCAACACTCATCCCTGCTTTCAGGTAATAGTTGACCCGGCTCTGCCAAGCCTGCTAGATAATCAGGCTGCTGACCGCAAATGCGGTTCCGATGAAGACCATGCACAGCACTGTACCCACTGCAGCATTTCCCTTCTGCAGCTGCTCCGAAATCCGGAAGCCCGGCGTGAACAGCTCGAAGATCCAGTAAGAGGCCACCAGGCAGACATAACCTACCGCAAACCAGAGCATCATGAACCAGATCGAGGTATTCGTATAAGCCGCTACGCCGAGAATGATTGCCGTGGCCAGGAATTTGCCGCCAAAGGCCAGCCCTACAGCCACATTCCCCTTCTTCAGCTCCTCCATATCCTTGAAGGGTGTCATCAGGGTGAATATAACCATACCCAGCACTTGAAGCAGTACAATGGTCAGAATACTGACCGCCAGATTAATAACAATTGTCAATTAGCCCACCCCCGAAATTTAGCATAAGCCGCATCATAATCTTCGAAATCATGCACTTCCTCCAGCACAACAGAGACGGATTTCTGCTTCTCCATTGCGGTATACCGCTTATCATCAATCGGCTGCTTGATCCGGTTGCCGGAAGGCAGCTCAATGACGGCGAAATTTCTGGTTTTATTCTGATACTGCGTTTTGTAGACCCCGACAAGATCTACATCGGTTGTAATCGACACCTTGAGGTTGGCCAGATCCTCTGTTGCTGTCTTCTGGTCACTGTAGGATTTCAGCGTACTCCACGACGACAGCCTGATCTCATTCTTCTGGTCAGCACCCGTCACAAGCTCGGCGTCCATGAACTGCAGCGTCCAGACCGTATCGCCTGTAGCATAATTGCCGTCATTCGGGAGCAGCTCATTGTCCGGTAATACCGTCATATCACTGCCGATCAGATCGCCTACCTTACCTTCTACAATCCGGTAATCCCAGGGCACACGTGCCACACTGTCTGTCGTTTCGGTATCCGTATGGAATACACTGTCCGGATTATTCGAGCATGCGCCTAGCAGCATGACGGCCAGCAGCGCTGCGGCCAGCACTCCGCTCCGGATTACCCATCCGGCACCGCGCCCCTCTTTACCCTTGTTCATCTTCAAGCCCCCTCACTCCTAACGCAATAAAATGACTGGCATTGCCGGTAATCGGTCCGCCGGCCCGGCCGAGCAGCCCGCACGGCTTCCCGTTGATTACGAACATGCCGGTCAGCAGATGAAGCTCACCTTCCGGGGTCATAATCCGGGCCATTTCGGCTCTTTTTTGATACACCGTCGGAAACAGCTGGCTGCTGTCAAAGCCGTCTTCATCTTCAATTTCAAGTTCCCCGCTGTCATTGAAGATCCGTACCGAGCCGCCTTCCCGGCCGAATACCGACTTGGATACAAAGCTCTCGGAGAAGACTGCCTTATTGTAGGTCGGCAGGATATAGCGGGAGATCAGCCCGCGCTCTTCTGCGCTGAACAGCAGGCCCAGCTCATACATTCCCCAGACCGCAGCAACCAGTCCCTTGGACTGCAGGATAATGCTGTGCGGTCCGTTGAACAGCTGGAGCTTTCCGGTCTCGATGGAATAAGCGAGTGCATCGCCGCCTTCATCCACCGCCATCCATTCCTTCGGATACAGGGCGAACATCCGCTGAATCTCGCGGTCCTCTCCGTCCTTCACCACGCCCTCGTCAATCCACAGGTCCAGGCAATCCACACAGCGGATATCCAGCCCGCTGTGTGCAGCCAGCGCCTCAATCGTTCCGGAATCCTCCTGATGGCTGCCGTAGGCGACGCATGCAACGGTGTCCGGGCGTTCCACCGCCCAGGCGGCTGCCAGATGCTCTTTCATTCCGCCATTCGGACTGATTATCCCCGCCCCGGCACAGATCCAGGGCGTAGCAATGGAGGCCTCCACATAGCCGGTCGGCGTATCCGCATTCAATTCCAGCAGCTTGATCGTTCCGTCACCGGCCACAGCAAAGTCAAACCGGGCATACCGGCTGATCAGCCCCGGCTCCGGCAGCGGGCAATCATCAAGCATCTGCCACAGCACCGGGGGAATTCCCAGCAGATCATACAGGTCATGCTTGAGATGGACATAGCGGACCGCTTTATCGAGAATACTCCATAATCCGGCAGATGCTGCCTGTAATTCCTGATAAGTCTCTTTGCGCATTACCGCCACTGCATCCATCCAATATTCCTCATCCTCCAGATCGGCCCAGGTAAAGCCAAGCTCATGCAGCTGCTGTACCCGGGGCGCCCGTTCCAGATTGGACAGATCTATAAATTCAAATACATGCTCTGCCTGGATCATCCGCCGAAACCGCTCTTGCTTGAGCTTTTGCCGGAGCTGGACTTTGATGTGGATGATTTGGAGGACGATGATTTCGATGTAGAAGACTTAGAAGTTGAAGGTTTGGAGGCAGAAGAGCCGGACTTGGATGAAGAGGTACCGGAGCCGCTTGTGCTTGAGCCAAGCCCGCTGGAGGTTCCGCCGATCCCGCCCGATTTCGAAGATGTATTTCTGCGTGTAATGGAACCGGTAGAGGTCGTAGAGGTCTTTGGCTTCGCGACTGACCCGGCCACCGGCTTGTTCTGGAAGCTGCCGCTGCTATAGGTCGGCGGCTTGTAGGTGGTCCGTGTCCCCCCGTAATAAGTCGGCCGGTCGTTATACCAGCCTCTGGAGGAATAATACGATCCGCTGTTGAACAGCATGTGGTACAGCAGCATATCATCCCAGCCGAAACCGGAGTTATAACCGCCGTAGTTATTGATTACCGTTGTTCCATTAGAGGTTACTACCCCCCGTCCCTCCTCCAGCACCTCTTCCTGGCCTTCCTCCGGGTAAGGGATATTCCAGTCTACATTCTTGTCGAAGTAGTCCTTGACCTCCTCGGTAGACCAGGAGACCAGCTTCGGCTCCTCTACTGCACCGCCGTTCCCGCTGGCGCCGGCGCCGCCGGGAATAAACAGCGCATTAGCCAGCAGCGCAATCCCGAGCGAGGTTGACAGCACCCGGATCGGCTTGCCGTCGGGCGTGAACAGCCTGGTTACTGCCGGTTCTTTTGTATTCTCATATTTTGCCAAATTCGGCCCCCCCTTTCTTCAATTGTATGCCTAACCTTCGGTCCGCATCGGAACGAGCAGAAGCTCCAGCTTCCCTTCATCCACATTCAGCCGCCCTTCGACCGCCTCGAACTCGCGGCCGCCGACAACGAGGTAATTCACATGCTCCAGAGCCGTAATCATATTCATGCTCCAGGTGCGCTCCTCAATGATATGCAGGTCGCCTTCAGGCATTTTCTCAAACAAAATAACATTCATTCCGTTGTCCATTCTTCCTCATCCTTTCCTTGCTGAACACACTCAAGCTTCTGATACGCTGCCGCCTGTATTTCGTTTCAACTCCCGCAGCTTTGAATATCTATACCAGACAACAAAGCCTAAAGAGCATAAGCTCACCGCAAACAGCATCATATATACATGCTGGTAAGCAGCAGCCGGAGCCGCCTTGCGCTGCGCGTGCAGCAGCAGTCCGCAGACAGCGACGGACACGGAGCCGCCGAAGAACTGGATCAGCTGCAGCAGCCCCATGCCGGAGCCGATCCAGTTGCGGGGAAGAATCCGTGAGGCCTCGTTATTCAGGGAGGCCATCGTTGCCGAGAAGGACGGCGAGAAGCACAAATATCCCAGCAGCAGGACATACGGGGATACCGGCAGCCCGAGCGCAAAAACGGCCAGGACGGCAGCAAGCAATCCATGACCGATAAGCAGGAAGCGGAGATTGCCGTACCTGTCAATCCAGTGGCCCACATAGCGGGTCAGGAAGGCGGACAGAATCGCTCCCGGTGCGATGAAGAGGCCGATGCCCAGCGCCGATTTATGGAACAGGCCGGCCAGGACAAGCGGCATCAGGAACAGATTGCCGAGATTCAGCACAAGTATGCAGAATCCGGCAGCCGTCAGCTTCAGATAACCCGGCATGCGCAGCAGCTGCGGGTTGATGAAGGAATTCTCCGCCCGGCTGAGATGACGGGCGTGAATCAGCAGCGAGACTACGCTTGCCGCGAGCCACAGGTACGACTGGCTGGTTACCGCCAGGAGCAGGCTGCCGGCGTTAAGCACGGTTAGTGCTGCACCCGTAACATCAAACGCCGCGCGCTGAGGCTGTTCCTTCGGCAGCAGGCGGAGCAGCACAGGCAGGACAACGAGCACGAGGCAGGTAATGCCGAACAAGCCGTTCCAGCCGAAATACTCGCTGATCAGGCCGCCGGCAATCGGCCCCAGCCCGAATGCCATCGCACTGCCGGCGGAGATCATGGCAATCGCCGCTCCCCGTCTGGCCACCGGAACGTAACGGCTCGCCAGGACAAGTCCGAGACCCGCCATCACTCCGGCTCCTGCAGACTGCATAATACGGGTAAAGAGCAGCAGGCTGAAGCTGTGTGCGAATAATCCGGTAAGCGAGGCCAGTCCCAGCGTGGTCAGGCCGATGCTCAGCAGCCTGCGGATCGGCACCAGATCAGACAGACGGCTATAGATGACTGTCGACAGAGCGTAACCGATGGAATAGCTCGAGATGATCCACGAGCCCAGATCAGCGGTGATCTGCAAATCCTGGATTATCGTCGGCAGCGACACATTAAACATGGTGGTGTTCATAACAACGATAAACAGACAAAAGGTCCACAGCGGCATTACAACTTTGTCGTTCATTTCTCCATCCCTATCTATATTATCTGTTCAGGCTTAAGTAAATTCTATGCCTAACAAATAATAATCGCAATAAAGATGTGCTCGTTTACAGCTGTTTCCGGGCCCAGTCGTCCAGCCCGGGATCAGGTGTAACCCCCAGATCCCTCTGCAGCAGCAGCGTATACTGGCTGTAATGATTCCTGAATCCGATGGAATCTCCCAGCTCGGTGTAGCTTCTCAGGATACAGCGGCAGATCTGCCCGGAATACGGATCCGCGTTCTGGAGGGCAATCAGCCTGTCCAGCGCCTGACGGGGACGCCCGGCAGCTAATTCGTAATCGGCTGAACAGAGGGCCATCCGGATGAAGCGGGCCTGCAGCTCCTTGCGCCTTGTCTCCGCCCAGTCGTAATGATGCTCTTCGAGATAATCCCCCCGGTACAGGCCCAGCACCGCTTCCCTGCGCTGCCATTCTTCTTCAGACTCCACGGGTGTGCTGCGGTAGCCCTGCTCGAACTCTTCCACATCAAGCAGGAGATTCTCCTTGGTCAGCCTGTAGCGTTCCTGTGAGAATTCTACAAGAATCTCAAAGTCCCAGGCTTTGAGCAGCTTGCGGATATGATAGACCGTCGTATGCAGATTGGTCAATGCCTTCTCGGGCTTGAAGTCCGGCCATACCAGGTCAACGATTCTATCCTTAAGCATCCATTGCCCGCGGTTATGCAGCAGCAGGGCGAATACCTCCTGCGCCTTGCTAGTCCTCCACTGCAGCTTGCGCCCCGGCTCAAGCACGTCCAGAAACTCCAGCCGTTTGAAGCAGAGCAGCTGCTTGGGTGGCGGAGCAGCTGCGGGCTGTGGCTGCTCCGCCTGTTCCTTATACTCTTCGGTATGCACCTTGCCGGCCTCCAGCCGTTCAAGTGTCTTGCTGAGCCGCTGTGAGGTAACCGGCTTCAGCAGATAGTCGGCCGCATTCAGCTCGAAGGCTTCAATTGCATACTCACTGTATGCGGTAATATAGACAATCCGGGTGCTGCGGCTCAGCCCGGTAATATGCTCTCCCGCCTCAAGGCCGTTCATCTCCGGCATACCGATATCGAGGAACACGATATCGACATGCTCCTGCTCCAGATGCTCCAGCCCCCGCCTTGCAGAGGTATACTTCCCGGTAATTTGCAGACGCCCGTCCTTCAGGAGCAGGCGTTCCAGATGCTGCAGCGCAGGCTTTTCGTCGTCGATTAGTATCGCTTTCACTTGGAAGGATTCACCTCTTGTTTGTCTTTCTTACGATGCCGCTCATCCGGGAATGGTATAGGATATTGAAGTCCCCTGACCCGGCACACTATCAATACTTAACCCGATTCCGTACATTTTGAGCAGCCGGCGCTGAATATTACGAAGTCCTATACCGCCCTCCGTCCGCTCTTCCGACAATACCTCTGCAATCCGCTGCGGAGTCATCCCTACACCGTCATCCTTGACGGTGACGATCAGACTGCCCTGCAGCTTCTTCACTGACAGCAGGACAGTCCCGCCATCCTCCTTCTGCATCAGCCCGTGGTTGACGGCATTCTCCACAATCGGCTGAATGCTCAGCGGGGGAACGAGGCCCATAATGCCGTCCGGCACATCGAATTCAATATTCAGCCGTTCATCAAACCGTGCCTGCTCAAGGGCAAGATAGGAGGTAACCAGCCCCAGCTCCTTCTCAATTGAAACCGTCTGGCCGCGGTTCTGGAAATCGAAGCTGCTCCGCAGATACTGGCTGAGATCGAGCAGCAATTCTGTCGCCTTGTCCGGATCAACCGGACAGACCGAAATAATAGCATTAAGTGCATTATACAAGAAATGCGGCTTAATCTGCGCCTGTAAAAAAGCAATTTCCGCCTGAACAGAACTGCGGATTGATTTGCGCATATCCAGCAGTGTCTGCACACGCGCCTTGAATTCAAGCAGTTCCACCGGCTTGCTTAAATAATCATTAGCCCCTGCCTCAAAGGCGGCCTGTATATCTTCAGGGCGGCTGCTGGCCATCAGCACCAGAATCGGCAGCTCGGATAGAACATGGCGCTCACGGATTGTTTTGCAGAGCAGAAGTCCGGGCATCTCCGGTGTGACCCAATCGGCAATTACAAGATCAAGCTCAGGGTACTGCTGGATTTTGCTTATGGCCTCGGCTCCGCTGCTAGCGGTAATCACGGTATGCTTCTCCATCTTCAGCACACTTACCAGCACCTGCAGATTCACGGGATCATGATCGACAACCAGAATGAAGCAGCAGTCACCAGGCGGCGGCAATACCAGCTCTTCTGCCGGCGGCTGAACGGCAGCGGCTGTCTCCCAAATGGTCTCCCAGCCTGTGGTTTCCATAAATTCCTGTTCCAGCAGCGCTTTACTCTGCCGCATAATCGGCTGCGTGAAGCGGAAGACCGAGCCTTCCCCCAGCCTCGATTGCACCTCAATCTGTCCCCCGGCCAGCTCTACCAGGCGCTGGGTAATGCTAAGCCCAAGCCCGTTCTCCCGGTAAACCTTCTGGGCCGCCGGGCCGCTTGGATCATACGCATCGAAGATGGTGCGCAAGCGCTCAGGCGCAATGCCCTGTCCCGTATCAGTAATGATGATAGCCACCTGCTCCTCTCCAACCTCTGCGGACAGCGTTATAACACCCTGAGGCGTATAGTTGACAGCATTGGCCAGCAGATTATGCAGAATCTGTGCAAGGCGCTGCTCATCTGTCTCAAGTAAGGGCAGGAACTCCGGCAGCTCCAGCCTGAATTCAAGTTCATTATGGCCGTATACTTGACGGGTTACCTCCATAATGGAGGAAGCCGACGTCCGGAGATCGACTGCCTGGCTGCGCAGAAAGAGCGAGTCATGATTCAGCTTGGCGAAATCCGACATATCATGGATTAAGGCAGACAGGCGCTTGCCGGTAGAGACAATCATGAGCAATTGCTCTTTCTGGGCCGTGCTCACTGCACCACCGGCACCCTGCGCCAGTGTCTGGGCGAGGTTCACAATTCCCAGCAGCGGCTTGCGCAGCTCATGGGAGGTATCCGAGATGAAATCATCCTTCAAGCCGTCAAGTGTCTGCAATCTGCGCGACAGCTGCTCTACCTCCAGGAATGAGGCTGCATACTGCCGGGCCATGATCACAGCCTGTACAATCCCGAACAGGACTATCTCATAAGAAATCATGGAAGAGCCGAACGCCAGCGGAGTGAAGCTCACCAGATAACAAATGATCACAACACTAAGGCTCTCAATCCCAAGCATCATCAGGAAGCGGTCCTTCGGATTGCGTCTGGTTCCCTGGACCATAACATAGAGCACATAGCTGATGCTTATCGCCCCCCAGGTCAGGAGCAGGACCTCCAGATGGCTGAACCAATAGGCAGGAATGAATACGGATACGAGCAGCAGGACATTCGTAATAACCTTGGAGGCTCTGATCAGGGATGCCGGCACCGGATAATTTACGGAGTTCGCGACATAACGCAGCAGATAATAATAGACCAGTGTAGACGTAGCCAGCTGCAGCTTAAGTACAATCTCATATGGAAGCCCGGGCAGCATCTCCGAGATCAGCTTCTCGCCGTGAGTCAGTATATACACACAGGCTGATATACAGAACAGGCTCAAATACAGGGTGACTCCCCTGCTCTCCCTGACCTTGGAGAACATCATCAGAAATAACGCAAGGAGAATGAAGCCAAACGATGTGACCCCGTCAATAAACAAAGCAAATTCGCGGTGATTCAGGATCGAGGCCTGATTGCCGAGCACAACCGGCTGCACGATGCCTCCAGAAACATAACTATAGTTCGCTACCTGCACAATAATCTCCAGCCTATCCTCCGGTACAGAAGCGAACCCCATTACGGGAAAATTGTTCGCCTTCCCCTCTGAGGCCGTAGCGGCCGGCATCCCGCTGTTTCCGATCTCCTGTCCGTTTACGAAGATGCGGCTTGCAGAACGGATATTGCTGGTACGCAGCCCGTAGACGGCCTCCGCTCCTTGGACAATTCTGGCCTGAAGGCGGTAGGTGGCATACCCTTTGGCCTGGTCCTTGCCGGATGCGGACAGGTCATCGTTCCATATACCGGGCACCTGGATCATTGCAGGCGCTGAAGGGATTTGCCTGCCAGCTGCGCCGGCATGGAAATCTTCCGGCGACAGCAGCTGGCCGCGGTACAGCTCCCACTCCCCGTTCAGCTTCACCACCCCCCCATTGCGGAAATCCCAGGCGCGCAGATCAATGATTCCCTGCCGGGCCAACGGCATTTCATGCTTAAAATTCATAGACTGGAGGATGAACAACAGCGGGATGAGTAATACCAGCACCAGACTTCCGGCAATGCTAAGCCAATATTTTTTCATTTGATTTGCAGATCCTCTCTGGTGTCATTGTATACATGCCCTGGCAGGGCGGAATTGGAGTAATGCAAAAAGCCGATTCCCATTTATTTCGGAATCGGCTGCACTTCTTATTAGAGTTATAAACTAGGAATATTTTACTTGGCTTCTGTAACGGCAGCTGCTGCCGTGCTCTCCTTCGTCTTGGACAAGCAGATGTTGAGAATAATTGCTGTCAGCGACCCGGATACAATCCCGTTCTGCAGCAGCATTCTGGCGAATTCCGGCAGCTGGTCGAACATGGACGGCAGGACAGCCGAACCCAGACCGACAGCAATACTGCAGGCGGCAATGAGCAGATTGCCGTCTTTGCGCAGGTCTACATCAGACAGAATCGACATCCCGGAAGCAGCAACCGAACCGAACATAACGATCATCGCCCCGCCAAGCACGGCGTTTGGCACAACAGTCGTCAGCGCTGCCAGCTTCGGCAGCAGGCCGAGGACGACCATGATTCCGCCGGCGGCAAAAATTACATTCCGTGTCTTCACCCGGGTCAGCGACAGGAGGCCGACATTTTGCGAGAATGCTGTATAAGGGAACGCATTGAACAACCCGCCGAGCATAATGGCCAGTCCTTCAGAACGCAGGCCGTTTACAATCTGCTTCTGCTCTACCTTCTGATCTGTTGCCTTACCTACTGCAAAGTACACGCCGGTCGATTCGACCATAGACACAATGTTAACGATAATCATCGTGAAGATGGCAGTAAGGCTGAACTGCGGCCAGCCGAAGTAGAACGGCTGGGCGATGCTGACCCAGGAGGCTGTAGTTACCGTGGAGAAATGCACAATTCCCATTGCATAGCCGATTGCTGTTCCGGCAACCAGGCCGACCAGCACAGATACAGACCGCAGGAATCCGGTGGTCAGGCGGTTCACAGCCAGGATGACAAGCAGAGTGATCAGAGCGAGCAGCAGGTTGCGGGGCTGGCCGAAATCAGCACTGCCCTGTCCGCCGGCTACATTATTCATCGCTACCGGAATCAGTGAAAGCCCGATAATGGTTACAACCGAGCCGGTAACCACTGTAGGGAAGAACTTCAGCAGCTTCCCGTATACCGGAGCTGCCAGCACTACGAACAGCCCGGAGATGATAATCGCCCCGTACGCTGTCGCGAGATTGGAGCCGGAAGCAATCGCGATGATCGGACTGACCGCGGTAAAGGTACAGCCGAGAACAACCGGCAGTCCGCTTCCGAAATATTTGCTGCCCATTACCTGGAGCAGTGTAGCCAGCCCGCAGGTGAACAGGTCAGCGGCGATCAGATATGCCATCTGTGCACCGCTAAGGTTCAGTGCTCCCCCGACAACCAGCGGCACAATCACGGCTCCGGCATACATAGCCAGCACATGCTGCAGCCCTAGAGCGAATATCTTCTGTTTGCTTAACATCCTGCACTCTCCTCAATCAATTCTTTAGGTTCAATGAAGTGGACTTCGCCCGGGGACATCGAAGCAATCCGCGCTAAGGCATGCACCGGAATTCCGCGCTGCTCCAGCAGGCTCCGTCCCTCCTGGAAGCTCTTCTCAATCACACAGCCTACACCCAGCAGCTCGGCACCGGACTGCTCCACAATGTCGCAAAGTCCTACAAGCGCTGCACCGGTAGCCAGAAAATCATCGACAATCAGCACCTTATCATCCGGACCGAGATATTTCTGCGAAATGCTGATTCTATAATCCTCCTGGCGGGTGAATGAATGAACCGGGGCGGAATAGACGGCCTCAGAGAGCGTAACGGCTTTCTTTTTCTTGGCATAAATAAACGGTACACCCAGCGCAATTCCTGCCGCCATGGCAAACTGAATACCGCTTGCTTCCACCGTCAGAATCTTGGTGACAGGCTGTCCTCCGAAGATTGCCGCGAACTCCTGTCCGATCTGCAGCGCTAATGCTGTGTCTACCTGGTGGTTCAGAAATGAATCTACCTTCAGCACAGTGTCCGATAGAATCAGTCCCTCTTGTCTGATGCGTTCCTCGAGTACTTTCATTACGGTATTTCTTCCTCCTTAAAATAAAAAAAGACAGATCCCCTTGAGCGTTTCTCTCAAGTGAATCTGTCCTTCTGGGTTTTTGTCCCTTGGCGGTGTAACACATAAACGTGTCCGCATCGCTTGGACCAGTCCTTCCCGTGCCGCAGCACAAGAAACGGAACCCTAGATGCGCTATTTCACTCATAGTCGGATAATTACATTGGTTATCCGGTAGAAACTTATGGGCCATATTCCCAAGATTATATGAGGTATTATGATAAGCCTGCTTTTTAAAAACCTTTGTATATCTTACACGCTCTGTCGTATCGTTACAAGCAAAATTTTAAGTAGTCTTGCTATGGATTTCATAACATTTCAGTAATTACAGCTGACTTTCATCAAGCCTCCTGCTGCAGGATTGCCCGGGCCGTCTCTTCTGTGGTGAACAGCACATTCATATAGCCGCCGTTCAAGGCACCCAGAATACCCGGAACCTTCTCCAGTGATTCAGCCACGCCCACGGAATAACGCGCCCGGGACACCTGCTCCAGCTGAACGGTCAACGTCCGGCTCTCAATATCCGTAGGAACAGGCACACCGCTGCTGTCATAAAAGCGTGAGCAGATATCTCCGGCTACCCGCCCGTGCTCAAGCTCGGCAATCACGGAATCGCCGTAGAAGCCCTGCCAGGCCTCGCGGCCTTTGATCTCCATGGAGCCGATGCCGAACAGGGCAATATCGAGCTGGTCCCACAGCGCAGTAATTGTTCTGAGATAGGGTGACTTCAGCAACTGCTCCAGCGTTTCCCGCTGCTCTGTAATGGCCGGCGCATCAATCATCAGGGAGCGTGCATTCCATTTCATCGCCGCCTGATAACAGATGTTGTTCACATGGCAGCGGCTCTCCAGCGTCCCGGAGGGTCCCCCGACCATAGGAATGCAGGTGACAAAAGGGAGGGGAGCCGGTACAAGGGCGTCCGCCACCGCAGCCAGGCTGCTTCCCCAGGAGAAGCCGATTACATCCTTCGGCCGAGCGGCTTGTCCAAGCCACGCCGCGCAGGCCTGGCCTAACGCCTTAAGCTTAAGAGGTCCCGGCAATGAAGCAGCAGCCTCGACAACATGGGCCTCCTTCAGCCCGAAACGCTCACAGAGCCGGCGCTCCAGCATGTCCTGCTCCCCGGGCCCGTAATGGATGGTGATGCTCACAATCCCCTCCTGGCGCACCCGCTTCAACAGCCTGCTGATCGTCGTGCGGTAGATGCCCAGCTCCTTGGAAATCTCACTCTGCGTCATATCCTGCTCGTAGTACATCTCTGCTATTTTTATCAAAAGCTTGCGCTCGTCTCGTGAATTCATCGCTGATCCCCTGCCCTTCCGGCGAATTGACAACCTAAAACCCTGCAGATATACTGTAGGCGATTCTTTTGCACATTTTATATCATAATGCACATTTGTGCTAAAAATCAATTCAGCTAATAGAAATGAGGCGGCAAGTATGGAGGATATCAGAAACAATTGTGCCCGGGAAGCCCTGAAATATATTGAGGACCAGACCCTTATCGGGCTTGGCGGCGGTAGCACCGTAGCCTGCCTGATCAAACATATCGCTGCTGCCGGGCGGCAGGTTAAGGTGGTCACCCCCTCCTTCACTACCGCTTCCCTCTGCCTGCAGAGCGGCCTGCCGCTGCTGCCCCTATGGTCTGTGCCACATATCTCTGTTGCCTTCGACGGATGTGACGAGGTGGATGAGCAGCTGCATGCCCTCAAAAGCGGCGGCGGCATCCAT
The DNA here is from genome assembly GCF_032302195.1 of Paenibacillus sp. MMS20-IR301. Lineage (NCBI taxonomy): Bacteria > Bacillati > Bacillota > Bacilli > Caryophanales > Paenibacillaceae > Paenibacillus > Paenibacillus sp. MMS20-IR301. The sequence continues at coordinate 6,089,284 of NZ_CP135275.1, read as the reverse complement.
ACCAGGGAGAAGCTGATTGCCTCTATGGCAGACCGCTACATCCTGCTGGCGGATGAGAGCAAGCTGGTGAAGTCGCTGACGTTCCGGCACCCGGTCGTGCTCGAAGTGCTGGAAGATGCGCTCAGCTATGTCCGGCAGGCGGTTATTGATCTCGGCGGCAGTCCGGCAGCCCGTACAAGCACGGCCAAAGACGGCTATACCGTCAGCGATTATGGTCATCCGCTGCTGGATGTCACCTTCCGGGAGGTTGCAGATATTCCTGCGCTCCAGCGCAGGCTCAAGGGCATCAGCGGAGTGATCGAAACCTCGTTGTTCACGGAGGAGGTCACAGATGTGCTGGCAGCAGGACCGCAGGGTATCCGGACCCTTATCAAGCCCTAAGTCTTACCACACCCTTATCAAGGAGGATTCACATATGAGCCGGATTAACTGGGGAATTATCGGACCGGGGGCAATTGCCGCAGAATTCGCGGACGCCCTGAACGGATCGGGAGGCAGATTGTATGCCGTCGCTTCGAGAGCCTTGGGTACAGCGGAAGCATTCGCACAGCGGTATGGCGCAGTTAAGGCCTACGGGAGTTACAGCGGGCTGCTGCAAGAACCTGCGGTCGATGCCGTCTATATCTCCACACCGCACAGCCACCATTACCAATATATAATCGAGAGCCTGCACCACGGCAAGCATGTCCTCTGTGAGAAAGCCATCACCGTGAACAGCACACAATTGCAGGAAATTGACCGGCTGGCCCGGGAGAAGGGTCTGGTTGTGGCCGAGGCGATGACCATTTACCATATGCCGCTCTACAAAAAGCTCCGCCAGCTGCTGGATAAGGGCGCCCTTGGCCGGGTTAAAATGATTCAGGTCTCTTTCGGCAGCCATAAGGAGTACGATGTAAACAACCGCTTCTTCAGCAAGGAGCTGGCAGGCGGGGCGCTGCTGGACATCGGTACGTATGCCCTCTCCTTCGCCCGCTATTTTCTCTCAGAGCAGCCCGGGAAGATTCTCACCACAGTCAAGGAGTTCGAGACTGGCGTCGATGAGCAATCAGGCATCATTCTGCATAATTCCGCAGATGAAATGGCCGTAGTCTCTCTTACCATGCGTTCCAAAATGCCCAAGCGGGGCATTATCGCCGGAGAGCTCGGCTTCATTACAGTCGATAACTTCCCCCGCGCGGCCAGTGCAACCCTGCAATACCTGGACGGCACTGTGGAACTGATTGAAGCCGGCGATACCGCCAAAGCCCTGCAATACGAGATTGAAGATATGGAGCGCTTCATTGCCGGGCGGGCAGGCGCAGATACACTGCCGCTGTCGCTGGATGTTATGGAGATTATGAGCCGGGTCCGTGAGCAATGGGGCATCAGATACAGCTTTGAATAACCAGCCTCTCCGGCGGGCCCCCGTCCGCTCGTTAGGCAGCCGTCTGTTTATCACGCTGCAGCGCCCGTATTGCTCACCCTTCCCTCCTCCGCGCATTAATGGTAAGGAAAACCTATTCAAGGAGGCAGGATAAGGTGGCTAAGCAGCAGGACCGGATAACCGTTATTATTCAAAAAGGAAAGCGGCGGATTGTGACCCGCACCCCGCTGGCCGGCATTGACCGGCTTGTCTATGTTATCAATAACCAGTATACCAATGCGGCCAATACTACACAGATCGCCAGCGGAGCCGGCCGGAGCAGCGCATCCGGCAGCAACGCGGCAATCGCCTCTCCTTACACGCGCCAGCAGCAGAGCGTCGGTGCCGGGGGCGATGCTGCGAATATAGGGGCACGCGGAGGCAGCAAGCGGCCGCGGAGCCGCCGTCACGAATCCCGGCTCCAGCCTTCCGGCAGCGGACGGGAGGTGGTCATCGTTGTGAACGACCAGACTGTAAAGCTGCCGAAGGGCAGTAAGGCCTCTTCGGCCACGCAGGTCGGCAGCGGCGGCGGCACCTACAGCACCGGCGGCACCAACGCTGCGATCGAAAGCCCCGGTTCCAGGCAGCAGCAGGCTGTCGGCGGCGGGGCAGGCGGGCATGCCGTGAACTGGGCTGCCGCCCGCAGACGCCAGACGGAGCGGCGGCGGCGCGGCACAAGACGCCGTTAATGTTGCCCTAACCGGAAATAAACACCAAGAAGCCTTGATTTAACAAGGTTTTTTGGTGTTTTTTATATGTTTTCACTATCGTCTGCCCTCCAATAAAAGTATACTTATATATGTTTGGCATCCATATAGCATTACTAACTGCATTACTAACTAAACAAAGGCGGCGGACTATGAGAATAAAACAACAGGTTTGGTTAGCAGCATTAACTTCAGTACTACTGCTGGGCAGTATGATTATTATATCCTCAGTTTATTTGGAGGGGGCCCCCCGGATCTTGACTGCCGGACTCGGTCTTTGCGGAATGCTCACAGCGGCAGGACTTATGTTCAGCATTCACCGGAAGATCAGCCGGGGGCTTATAGGGATATCCGGTATCACCAGGGATATCGCTGAAGGTACAATCAATCCCTCTGCGGGAGCAGACCGGTCAACAGATGAATTCGGCCAGCTGGCATCCTCCTTCCAGGAGCTGGCTGTTGATCTCTATCACAGAACGGCAGAGGAGCGTGAGCTGCGGCTGAAGGCCGAGGAACAGGCCTGGATCAATGATCAGGTATCGACTATGGCCCTGCAGCTGCAGGGCTCTGTGCAGCTGCAGACAGCCGCACGCATATTCATCAGCCGGCTGGCAGCTGCAGTCGGGGGAAGCTACGGGGCTGTCTACTCGAAGCAGGGCGAACTGCTCCACTTCACGGCCGGCTATGCCGTAGACGAACGGGTAGACCGCAGCGCGCCCATCAGGCTTGGCAGCGGGCTGGTCGGGCAGTGTGCGCTGGACCAGGAGATGATCATTCTGCATGATCTTCCGGAGAATTACGTGAAGGTCCATTCCGGGCTGGGCGAGACTGCCCCGACTACCCTGATTGTAGCCCCTATCCTGCATGAGCAGGAGGTGGTTGCCGTCATTGAGCTGGCCAGCCTGAAGCCGCTGGGCTCCAGGGAGAACCAGTTGATCGGCCGGACCGGCCAGAACATGGGCATACTGATCAATACGCTGGCGGATGTCGCCCGAATCGAGGAGCTGCTGGTTGAGACCCAGCTGCAGAAGGAGGAGCTTGAGGCCCAGACCGAGGAACTGCTGGCCCAGACCGGCGAGCTGGAGGAGCAGAAGGAAGAGCTGCTCGCCCAAACAGAGGAGCTGCGTGTGCAGACGGGGCAATTGCAGGACCAGCGGGAAGAGCTGAAGCAGCAGGCCGACAGCCTGCTTCACTCCAACGAACAGCTGCAGACCCAAATGGAGCTCACGGAGGAGCAGAAGGCTGAAATTGAAGCCCAGGCCGCGGAGCTGAAGCAGCAGACGGAAGAGCTCTATCATTCCAATCTGGATCTGCAGCAGCAAATGGAGTTAACCCGCAGTCAGGCCGCGGAGATCCAGGCGCAGGCTGAGGAATTATCCGCAGCCAACCGCGATATGCAGAAGCAGCTGCAGATAAGTGAACAGCAGAAAGCGGAGATCGCCGATCAGGCCGAAGAGCTGCAGGCTCAGAAGGATGAGTTACTCGATCAGAAAGATCAGCTGCAGGCCCAGAAGGACGAGTTGCTGGATCAGAAAGAGCAGCTGCAGGCTCAGACCGAGGAGCTGCAAGCCCAGACTGATGAGCTGCTGACCCAGTCCGAGGAGCTGCAGGCCCAGACCGATGAGCTGCAGGCCCAGACCGATGAGCTGCTGACCCAGTCCGAAGCCATTCTCAGCCAGAAGGAGGAGCTGGCCGCCTCCAATGAGCGGCTATTGCAGCAAATCCAGCTCACCGAGCAGCAGAAAGAGGAGATCCAGGCGCAGGCCCAGGAGATCTTCATGGCCGCCCAGTACAAATCGGAGTTCCTGGCCAACGTATCCCATGAGCTGCGCACCCCGCTGAACAGCCTGCTGATCCTCTCGCAGATTCTCGCCGAGAACAAGGAGGGGAATCTTGAGGCGAAGCAGCTGGAATATGTGCATACGATCTTCTCGGCAGGCAAGGATCTGCTCCAGCTGATCGATGAGATTCTTGACCTCGCCAAGCTTGAGGTCGGCAAAATGACACCGGTGCTGGAGCCGGTATCCCTGCACGATCTCAGCAGTCATCTGTTCCGCTACTTCGAGCAGCAGGCCAAGAAGAAGAATCTCCGGTTTGATGTCCATTCCGACAGCCGGCTGCCGGAGCATCTGATGACAGACGGCCACAGGCTGCAGCAGATTATGAACAATCTGCTGTCCAATGCGGTCAAGTTCACCCCGGAGCACGGGTCCGTTTCCTTATCTATCCGCATCAGCGGCGGGGAGGCCGTCTTCGCCGTCAGCGATACCGGCATCGGCATTGCCGCCTCCAAGCTGGAGAGTATCTTCGAGGCATTCCAGCAGGCGGATGGTACGACCAGCCGTAAATATGGCGGCACCGGCCTCGGGCTGACCATCTGCCGTGAGCTGGCCGGACTGCTGGGCGGCAGAATTGAGGTGGATTCAGTTGAGGGTAAGGGCAGCACCTTCTCCCTGATCCTACCCGCGGTAGAGCCTGGCGAAGATGTCCAGGTAATGGCCGCCGCTGCCTTCGCGGCAGCAGCCGTCACAGATATGCCGGACTCCGGAGAGGCCCGCCGGGAGAGCTCCGGCTTCCGGGAGTCGTTCGTTCCCGACATCTCCATCTCCAATCCGAAGCTGCTGCAATATGCGGTGATGGAGGATGACCGCGGCCAGCTGCAGAGCGGTGACACCCTCCTGCTGATCATTGAGGAGGATGCCGAATTCGCCCGCATGCTGCTTGAGCTGGCACGCAGCCGGGGCTTCAAGGCGATCGTTGCCCTTCAGGGCGATCAGGGCCTGGCACTTGCCCACGCTTACAAACCGGACGCCATCCTGCTCGACCTTCACCTTCCGGTACTGGATGGATGGTCGATTATCAGCCGGCTGAAGAGCCGGCCGGAGCTGCGCCACATTCCGGTCCATATTATAGCAACAGCCGAAGAGCATCAGATGAGCCTCGCGATGGGGGCGCTGTCCTTCTGGAAGAAGCCGCGCGACTACGCGGAGCTTGAGGCTGCCTTCCTGCAGATTGAGACGTATATCCGCCGGCCGGTGAAGAGCCTGCTGATTGTCGAAGACAACAAGACCCTGCGCAGCAGCCTCGTCGATTTCATTGCCCATCCCGATGTGCGCATTATCGCCGTCGGGACAGGCAGGGAAGCGCTGGAGCAGCTGTCCGCCCATCATTTTGACTGCATGGTGCTGGACCTTGGCCTCTCGGATATTTCCGGGTTCGATCTGCTGGAGCAGATCAAAACCAACCGCAAGCTGCAGACACTGCCGGTCATTATCTACACCGGTAAGGATCTCAGCAAAACAGATGAGCAGCGCCTGAAGCATTACGCCGAGAGCATCGTCATCAAGAATGTCCGCTCGATGGAACGGCTGTACGACGATACCGCATTATATCTCCACCGCAAGCATGCTGACCTGCCGCCGGACAAGCAGCGGCTGATTGAGAATCTGCATAATCCGGAGTCTGCGTTCGCGGGCAAGAGCATTCTGCTCGTGGATGATGATATGCGCAATATTTTTGCTTTATCGAGTGTGCTGGAAGGCTATAATATGGATATCCGTTTTGCCCAGAACGGCAGAGAAGCGCTCGAACTGCTTGAGGCCCATCCAGGAATTGAGCTTGTCTTCATGGATATCATGATGCCGGAGATGGACGGTTACGAGACCATGCGGCAGATCCGGCTGCAGCCCGAATATGATCAGCTGGTCATTATCGCCCTGACTGCACGTGCCCTGGAGGAAGACCGGGTCAAATGCCTGCAGGCCGGCGCCTCTGATTATATTTCCAAGCCGATTAATACCACCCAGCTGGTAAGCGTGTTGAAATTATGGTTGATTCAGTAGGAGGAATTATGGAGTATCCTGTTAATATTTTACTTGTCGATGACCGGCCGGACGAATTCCTGTCTATTCAGGCACTGCTGGCCGGCTCCCCTTACCGGCTGGTTGGCGCAACCTCCGGGATGGAAGCCCTGAAATGCCTGCTCGAGCAGGAATTTGCCCTGATTATTATGGATGTGCTGATGCCGGACATGGACGGATTTGAAACGGCGAAACGGATCAAGGCACGCCAGAAGTCACGGGATATCCCAATAATTTTCCTGACCGCACTGACCTCCGAGCTGGAGAACTATATGATGGCTTATTCTGCGGGGGCTATTGATTTCCTGACCAAACCTTTTCATCCGCTTGTGCTGAAGAGCAAGATTGACGGCTTCGTCCGCCTCTATCAGACCCGCAAGGAGCTGCAGCTGAAGTCACAGGAGCTGGAGGCTGCTAATGTAATCCTGACCGAACTGAAGGAAACCGCGGAGGTCGCCCTCCGGATCAAAAGCGGCTTCCTCGCCATGATGAGCCATGAAATCCGTACGCCGCTGAACGGCATTATCGCTATGTCGGATGTGCTGCGGACCTCGGAGCTTGGAGCGGATGATCTGGAAATGGCCGAAATCATTCATACCAGCGGCCATGCGCTTGTGTCTGTCATCAATCATATTCTGGACTTTACCAAGATTGAATCCGGCAAAATGGAGCTCGATTACGAGCTGTTCAACCTTCACTCCTGCCTGAAGGAAACTGTGGATCTGTTCCGCGCGCTGGCCCGGGAACGCAATCTGACGCTGGAAACCTCAATTGATCCGGCCATCCCGGACCTGCTCATCGGCGATCCCAACCGTCTGCGCCAGGTGCTGAACAATCTGATCGGCAATGCAATCAAGTTCACGAATGACGGCGGGGTCAAGGTGCAGGTTTATCTCCGGCAGGCTATGGACGGGGTGCTTGAGCTTGAATTCATCATCGAAGATACCGGCATCGGGATTCCGGCGGATAAAATGAAATACCTGTTCCAGCCGTTCACCCAGATCGGCGCCACCATTAACCGCAAGTTCGGCGGGACCGGCCTCGGACTGTCCATCTGCAAAATGCTGGTTGATCTGATGGGCGGCATGATTTATGCCAAGTCCGATGTGGAGCGCGGCGCTGTCTTCATCTTCACCATCCGGGTCAGCGAAGGACAGCCGGAATAGGAATATATTCAATTTCAGTACAAGGCGGAGTTAAGCCTGTATTGAGCAAAGACCGCAGATCTCCCTAAGAGGAGGCTTGCGGTCTTTGTGTATTCTTAGCAGTTACTCCTGATCTTCATCAGCTTCCGTACCGTCCGGCAGCAGCCGGACCTACTTAGGGTTCAGCACATTATCTTCAAGCACGGCAAATTTATCGCCGTACTCCCTAATGATATGCCGCTCGCCCCAGGCGCACAGGGAGTCCAGAATCGATCCGAGTGTCCGTCCGTAATCGCTAAGCTCATACTCTACCTTGGGCGGTACCTGATTGTAGCTGATCCGGTTAACGATGCCGTCCTGCTCCAGCTCCCGCAGCTGCTGGGTCAGCATTTTCTGTGTAATATTCGGCATATGGCGCTTCAAATCACTTGTACGCAGCTTGCCATGTGTCAGATGGCAGAGAATGACACACTTCCATTTGCCGCCGATGACCTCAAGGGTAGCTTCGACTGAAATATTATATTTTTTAGCCATTCATATTCCTCCTGTATATTCCTCCGGGTAATCCGCTACACACCTATAATGCCCGCAGCCGCAATCTACAGCTGTAGTCTACAGGTACTTTTTAGTACCTATAGTACTTTAAAGTACGTACTATCCATACGGGCAGCTGTATCCCATAATAGCATTTACCGGCCGGTGATTACCATAGTAGGAGTGAAGCACATGTCTCTCGATTCAAGAAGAAGCACCCTCGCGCTGCTGGCTCTGGCGATCAGCGCCTTTGCGATTGGAACAACCGAGTTTATCAGCGTCGGGCTGCTGCCCCTCATTGCTGATGACCTGAATATATCCGTGACCACCGCCGGATTAACCGTAACCCTCTATGCGCTCGGCGTAACCTTCGGTGCGCCTGTGCTGACGTCGCTGACTGCCAGCGTCTCCCGCAAAATCCTGCTGCTCTCGCTGATGGTTCTATTCATCGCCGGCAACAGTATGGCCGCCGCAGCAGGCGGGATCGGCCTGCTGCTGGCGGCGCGGGTCATATCCGCCCTCGCGCACGGCCTGTTCATGTCAATCGCCTCGACCATCGCCGCCGACCTGGTTCCAGGGGACCGCAGGGCCAGCGCCATCTCAATGATGTTCACCGGCCTTACGGTCGCGACCGTGACCGGCGTGCCGCTCGGCACGTTCCTCGGACAGCAGCTCAGCTGGCGGGCAGCCTTCCTCGCCATTGCGGCCACCGGCATTATCGCGCTGGCCGCTAACCTGCTGCTCGTGCCGTCCGGGCTGCGCAAGGGAAGCCGTACGCCGCTGCGCGGGCAGGTCAAGCTGGTGACAAACGGCCGGCTGCTGCTGGCTTTCGCCATTACGGCTCTCGGCTATGGCGGAACGTTCGTCGTCTTCACCTATCTGTCGCCGCTGCTGCATGAAATCAGCGGCTTCCGTGAGAGCACCGTCGCTGTTATCCTGCTCCTCTACGGCATCGCCATTGCTGTCGGCAATGTCATCGGCGGCAAAGCAGCGAACCGCAAGCCGTTGAACGCCTTGTTCTATATGTTCGCCCTCCAGGCCGCCGTGCTGCTGATCTTCACCTTCACGGCTCCGTTCAAAACCGCTGCCCTGGTCACCATCTTCTTCATGGGGCTGCTCGCCTTCATGAATGTTCCAGGGCTGCAGGTATATGTAGTTATGCTGGCAGAGCGGTTTGCGCCGGAGGCAAGGGATATTGCCTCCGCTGTCAACATCGTCGCCTTCAACGCCGGCATAGCCATCGGCGCTTACCTCGGAGGCCTGGTTACCAGCCATTTGGGACTGATTCATACCGCCTGGGCCGGTGCTGTGATGGTCTTCGGGGCTGTGCTGCTAACGGCCTGGAGCCGGGCGCTGGAGCAGAGGGATGAGCGTGCACTAACGAAAGTATAGCAACTACATCATTCATTCAGGAGGTTATTCATTATGACACAGCATTTACAGGATACTGTAACACTGCAGGGCGGCGTGCGCATCCCGCGGCTGGGACTCGGTGTATTTCAGGTGGAGGATGGCGAAGGTCTGGTGCAGGCGGTGAAAGCTGCAATCCGCTACGGCTACCGCAGCATTGATACGGCAGCTGTCTACGCCAACGAGCGCGGTGTCGGGCAAGCGGTAAAGGAAGCACTGGCTGAGAACGCGCTCGCCCGCGAAGAGCTGTTCATTACATCCAAGGTGTGGAATGCCGACCTCGGTTATGAGGAGACCCTGGCTGCTTATGAGGCCAGCCTGGAGAAGCTGGGTCTGGAATATTTGGACCTGTACCTTATTCACTGGCCTGTGCAGGGCAAATATAAAGAGGCCTGGCGTGCGCTTGAAGCGCTCTACAAAGCCGGCCGCGTCAAGGCAATCGGCGTAAGCAATTTCCAGATTCATCATCTGGAGGAGCTTATGCTGGATGCGGAAGTCCTGCCGATGGTGAATCAGGTGGAGCTGCATCCTTATCTCTCCCAGCAGCCGCTGCGCAGCTTCGCGAAGTCCCGCGGCATCCAGATTGAAGCCTGGGCACCGCTGATGCAGGGCCAGCTGCTGGATCAGCCGGTGCTGAAGGAGATTGCTGCCAGCCACGGCAAATCGGTAGCCCAGATCATTCTGCGCTGGGATCTGCAGCATGGCATTGTCACCATTCCGAAATCAACCAAAGAGCAGCGGATTATCGAGAATGCCTCCCTGTACGATTTCGAGCTGAGCCGCGCGGATATGGAGCGCATCGATAGCCTTAACCGCGACCAGCGGACCGGCCCTGACCCGGACAACTTCGATTTCTAAGGTATGCCGGCGGAGCTGACAGAGCTGACTGATCCGCACGAAAGAAGCCCCCGCCTTCATGTTAAGAAGGCGGGGGCTTCTTCACTGTATCTAGGGCCGGGACTAGCTGCCCAGGGCGGCAATCAGCACAGGCAGGCACAGGAAGGACGCCAGTGTAGTCCAGACAATACAGCGCGAGACGAGCGAAGGCGAGCTGCCGAAGCGCTCGGCCAGCACTACGGAATTGACGGCTACCGGCATCGAAGCCAGAATGAGCAGCACCGAGAACAAGGTGCCCGTAATGTTCAGCAGCAGCAGAATCAGTGCGGCCAGCAGCGGCGCGAGCAGCAGCCGGACAGTGAGGCCCGTCCAGAAGGCCAGCTGCACATTGCGCTGCGTTTGCGCTGCCCTGACCTTCACCATCTGCGCGCCGAGGATGGCCAGCACAACCGGCGAATAGGCACCGGCGGCCATGGATACGCCTGAAGCCAGCTCATGCGGCATGTGCAGGCCGAGGGCCCGCAGCAGCAGGGCAAGGATTGCCGCGTAGATGGCCGGCAGTGAGAAGACGGACTTCACCGCGCTGATGACCGAGAACTGTGATCTGGCGGCGAAATACACACCGATTGTATTTACAATGACCATCTGGGCGATGACATAGACCGAAGCCTTGTCGAGGCCGAGCTGGCCGAAGGCCAGCAGCACCAGCGGCAGACCGTAATTCACGCTGTTCGTGAAGGTGGAGACCAGCGTCAGGCCGGCGGCCTCCGGGGGAGCCAGCTTCAGCATTTTACCGAGCAAGCCAGCAAGTGCCCATAAGAGAAACAGGTTCAGCAGTGAGAACGCAAGGGTCTTATAGACATCATCGAAGGAGATTTCCGCCGTAGCAAGCGTATCAAGAATAATCGCCGGGCTCAGGAAATACAGGTACAGTGTCAGCAGCGGCTTTGTATCGAGATTCTTATAGCGGCCAAGCAGCGCACCGGCAAGGACCGGAATGGACAGCGGCACAATGACCTCGACGAGCGTCGTTAATACATTTTGAATCACAAGCCAGGACTCCTCTGTTCATTAGTTACTCCCTACTATAACCTTCCGGGCCGGGAGCGTCTAAGACATGGAATCAATATCCTTAATAGCCAACGCCTATGGTACTTATGATCTTTCTCCGGGTAATGCCTATACCCTTTATCTATAAAAAAATCCCGGCTCTCCTGAATACAGGTGAACCGGGATAAGCTCTACTCCATTTTGATTTCAAGCAGCTCATATTTGATAATGCCCATTGGAGCGTTGACGTTGATGATATCGCCTACTTTTTTGCCGAGCAGCTCTTTGCCGAGCGGGCTTTCGTAAGAGATTTTGTTGTTCAGCACATCGGCCTCCGCCGGGCCTACCACTCTATATTCGATTCTTTCAGAGTACTCCACATCATTCAGAATCACGACGCAGCCTACGCTGACGGTGCTCAGATCCATATTGCTGGAGTCAACAATCTGCGCCTTGATCAGCATCTTCTCCAGAATCATAATGCGGGTCTCCATGAAGGACTGGTCTTCCTTAGCGGAGTGATATTCACTGTTCTCCTTAAGGTCGCCGTAGCTGATAGCCAGCTTCAGCCGGGCAGCGAGCTCCTTGCGCCCCGGTCCCTTAAGCTCCTTAAGCTCCTCCTCCAGCTTGGCCAATCCTTCTTTCGTCAAAAATACTTCTTCATTGTTGGACATGTTTACAACTCCTATTTGTGCCTGCTTTATTGTATTCTACCCCAAATCAGGCAATATTGTAAAAAGAATTGGTGAAGGATTGACGGAACTTCCTGAACCTGATAGATTGAATTAATCATACAATTTAACTCGGAATTATATTATAGCCAAAGGGGCTGGCCACCATTAACTTTATCTTCTTTTCCCCGCATTTCCCTAAAAACAGCGCTGATTTCTGTACCCATCTGCAGCAGCAGGGGGCGACCGTGCTGGGGATTGGCGACGCCGAATATGATCAGCTGGAGGACAAGCTGAAGAGCGCACTGACGGAGTATTACAAGGTAAGCAACCTGGAGAGCTACGGGGAGATTCTGCGGGCCGTCGCCTTCTTCACCTACAAATACGGCAAGATCGACCGCTTCGAGTCACTGAACGAGTACTGGCTGGAGCAGGATGCTGCTATCCGCACCGACTTCAACATCTATGGCACCAAGACGGATTTCGTCCACAACCTGAAGCAGAAATCGAAGATGAAGGAATTTTTCCACAAAAGCGGTGTGAGCACCGTACAGTTCTCCACCGGAACCACCCGTGAGAGCGTGGAGAGCTTCATAGAGAGCGCAGGTTTCCCGCTGGTGGTCAAGCCCGACCTCGGCTCCGGGGCCAGCAATACGTATAAGATTAATAATGAGGAAGAGCTGCAGCATTTCTTCGACACCAAGCCGGAAGATGTTGCCTTCATTATTGAGGAATTCATCGACGGGGTAATCCTGACCTATGACGGGCTGGTGGATACGGGCGGGAATGTACGGTTTGCGGTAAGTCATCTGTTCGAGAACAGCGTCATGGATGTCGTCAACACGGATAATCATCTCTACTACTTCTGTCTGCGGGAGATCAGCCCCGAGGTTGAGCTTGCCGGACGGAACATCCTGAAGGCCTTCGATATCCGCGAGCGCTTCTTCCATATCGAGCTGTTCAAATCGCATAAGGACGGACGGATCATTGCCCTTGAAGTCAACATGCGCCCGCCGGGTGCCTGGATGACCGATGCGATCAACTTTTCGTATGATGTGGATGTCTACAAGGAATGGGCCAGCATGGTTGTTCATAACGAGGTCGGCGGCCCGTATGAAGGCAAATATTATACCGGCTATGCCAGCCGCAAGAATCATAAGCATTACACCCACAGCCATGAGGACATTTACCGTGCTTTCGGCGGGAAGATTGTGAATTATGCGGAGATCGAAGAGGTCTTCAGCAGAGCGATGGGCAACAGCGCGTACCAGTTCCGTTCACCTGAGCTGTCAGAGGTGCGGGATATCACCGGTTATATTCACCAAGAAGAGGGATAGGATGTGTTAACGGATGAGGATAAGCTACCACAAGGAGTACAGCCATAACCTTGGCAGAGATATGGAGTATAAAATATACGGCCACGCCGGCAAGCCGATGCTCGTCTTCCCCACATCGCTCGGACGCTTCTATCAATATGAGGATTCGGGTATGATTGGTACGCTCTCGTCCTTCATTGAGGCGGGCAAGCTGCAGATCTGGGCCTGCGACAGTATTGATGAGGAGACCTTCTTCTCCACCCACTGGAACAATGAGAACCGGATTGACCGCCATGAGCAGTATGACAAATATATCGCCTATGAGCTGATTCCCGGCATCCTCCATCAGAGCAAGCAGAACAACGGAGGGGCCGATCAGCGCATTCTGGTCTCCGGCTGCTCCATGGGCGCTTATTACAGCTCCAGCTTCTTTTTCCGTTATCCGCAATATTTCGATACCTTAATCGCCCTGAGCGGCGTCTACTCCACCTACTATTTCTTCGGCGACTATATGAACGGCAACATTTATCTGAATTCGCCGCTGCACTATCTGCCCGGGCTGACGGATGAATATTATCTGGACAGCTACCGTAGCAGCAATATCATTGTCTGCGTCGGACAGGGTGCGTATGAGGATGAGATGCTGCATGAGACCCGGCTGCTCCAGGATGTGCTGGGACGCAAGGGAATTCCGGCAAGAATTGACTACTGGGGCCATGACGCAGGCCATGACTGGCCGTGGTGGAACAAGCAGATTCATTATTATGTGGAGAGCTGCTTGTGAATGCTTATTTTTGGTCAAAAAGAAGGGGACTGCGCTACTCCGCAGTCCCCTTCTTTTACAATATCTGCAGCTTAATTCGCTTCCGTCAGATGCGTCAGGCAGAACTCCAGCAGCGCTGCCTCCTCATCCTCTTCCAGCTCAAAATCAAGCAGCTTGCCTGTCGTCGTCTCCAGCAGATCATAGCTGACCATGCTGGCCTGCTCTGCTTCCGCCTTCATAATGGCCCGGATGGACACCCCGCCTTCCACGTACAGCTCATCCTCTTCCGGCACATCCAGGTGAATGACAAACTCATAACGCTTGCCGCTTAGAATCCCAAAGGGATCTTTTACGTTCTCCACGGTGTAGCTGGTGAATGTCAACAATTCGCATTCCTCTTTTCTGAAAATCACTGCACCAATGATTGTATCACAAACACAGCTTCATTTATCCGGTTACTGCGCTGCCGGCCTCCGCTGCCTTGCCTTTGGTCTTCTTAATCTGCTTGCTGCGCAATTGCCCGCAGGCCGCATCAATGTCTACCCCGTGCTCCAGCCGGGTGCTGACGCTGACCCCCTGCTTCTTCAGGGTATCGAAGAAGGCGCGGACCGATTCCCGTTCGCTCCGCTGGTACTGGCTGTGCTCATCCACCGGGTTATACGGAATCAGATTCACATTCGCCAGCTGGCGCCGGTCGCCGATCAGCTCGGCCAGCTCCAGGGCATGCTCCTCCTGGTCATTGATATCCTTCAGCAGGATATACTCCAGCGTAATTCTCCGGTTCGTCTTCTCCAGATAATAATCAATCGCCGGCATAAGCTTCTCTATAGGAATCGCGCGGTTGATCTTCATAATCCGTGTCCGCAGTTCATTATTCGGCGCATGTAAAGAGATCGCCAGATTCACCTGCATATTCGCATCGGCGAATTCTCTGATCTTGTCCGCCAGACCGCTGGTCGAGACTGTAATGCCTTTGCCGGCAATGGCCAGCCCCTTGTGGTCCTTGATCGTAACCAGGAAGTTCAGCAGATGCCGGAAGTTATCGAACGGCTCACCGATCCCCATGACAACGACATGGCTGACCCTCTGCCCGAGACCGGCCTGATCCAGATACAGCTGGACCTTCATAATCTGCTCCACAATCTCACCGCTGGTCAGGTCACGGCTCTTCGCCAGCAGCCCGCTTGCGCAGAAGCTGCAGCCGATGTTACAGCCGACCTGGGTAGTCACGCATACGGACAATCCGTATTTCTGCCGCATCAGCACGGTCTCAATCAGGTTGCCGTCCTGCAGCCGGAACAGGAATTTGACGGTGCCGTCGGCGGATTCCTGCTTCACATGCTCTTCCATCGTCTGGAAGACATAATGCTCCTCCAGCAGCTGCAGGCAGTCCGCATTCACTCCGGTCATTCCGGCGAAGCTCGTAACCCGCTTACGGTATAGCCATTCCCAGACAGCGGAGGCACGGGATTTCTTATGTCCATGCTCCAGCAGCCAGGCTGTTAACTGTTCTAAGGTCAATCCATAAATGGATTCTTTGTTCATTTCATATCCTCTTTTCAAAACTGTAAAGTTCAATCAATCTATTCTACCTTGACAGGACATCAGCAACAACAATAACTTATTGTCTCAAATTTTGTTTATTAAAACAAGAGGAAACGCAGCCGGTTCCGGGTCTATTCCGTGGCATATAAAAAGCGTACTCCGTGTCAGAGTACGCTTAGATTGCCTGCATTATTGGAAGACCGCAAACTTTAGCCCTTTGCCAGTAAGATACTCCAGGATCTCCGGAAGCGCCTGGACCGTAACTGCCTTCTCATGCAGCAGATAGATTCCCCCGGACGGGTCCGTCTCCTGAAAGTACCGGAGCACCTGCTGCGGATGATCCGCCTTCCAGTCCTCGGGGTCCCGGTTCCAGAGCAGCAGCTTCATTCCCTGCCGCCCGGCTTCGGCAGCCAGCTTCTCATTGACCGCACCATAGGGCGGGCGGAAGATGGTCACTGCCGCACCGGTGCTCCGCGTAAGCTCACGGCTGGCCCGCTCCAGATTATCCCGGTTCTCTGCAAGGCTGTTGCGCGTCATATCACTATGATCCCAGGAGTGGCTGCCTACAGGCATGCCATGCTCCGCGGTATAGCGGACCTCGCCCGGATAGCGGCTGGCATTCTGCCCGATGAACAGGAAATTCGCCGCCACGCCATGCTCGTCCAGAATATCTACGATCTGCCGCGTATATTGCGAGGGGCCATCATCAAAGGTCAATGCCACATAGCCCGCAGGCAGGCTGTATTCATAGCTGCTTCCGTCCAGCTCAACCGCTTCAACCAGGTCCGGCGCTTCCGGCAGGGGTTCCGCCGTTTCCTGGGGAGCTTCGGCCGCCGGCTGCTGCAGCAGCGGTACAGCCTCCGGCGGATCAGGGAGCTGGCTGCTTTGATAGGCCGCCGTCCGTATAACCGGCACAACCTCAGCGGCTGTACCGCCGATATCAGAAGTTTCCGCTGTCTGCCTGGAATCTTCATGGGCCTCCGCACTGCTGCCAAAGAGCTTCCCGTCCATACGCAGCAGCAGCAGTGCGATAAGGCAGCTGAACAGCATTCCGCGCAGCAGCACGGTCCGGGCAGGCCGCAGCAGGCCTCCTCTGCGCTTCAGCAGCTCCGGAACAGACGGCCGGGCTTCCGGTGCCGTTTCCGGAAGCTCCACTGAAGCCGGGTCATCATACCCGGGCGCCGCCGGTTGCTCCTCCTGCCGGAGTCCTGCCAGCTGCGCGGCATAATCGCCGGAACAGGCATAATACTTCGTCTCGCTGAAATTGTGATTCATTACGGTCAGCGCACTGAAGAAGCTGCGGCGGAAAGGGTCCCATTTGGGATACAGGGACAGCCGCACCCGCTGTCCCGCGAACGGGCCAAGCAGGCTGAGCTGCACATATGTATATTCATCGATGCTAAGTGCTGTACTAGTGAAGCTGCTGCCGCAGGTGAAGCCTACCTCCATCTGATAGCTGCCTTGCCGCTGCTCCAGCGACAACAGCTCTATCATCCGGGCAGCATCCGCCGGATACCCTGGCATATCTCTTATGTATCCCCGTTGTCGCCAGTACGCTCTGCCGGTGCACTGCTGCCGCCAAAGGGTGCTGTCATGCGGTTCGTAAAGTCGCTGATCATGCTGGAGAGGTAGGTTTTCTCCTGCCGGACTGTGTCGTACTTCTGCTTAAGATGGCTGTGCTCTGTCTCCAGGCGCCCGATTTTCTCCTCCAGCTCGTTCATCCGCTTCAGCTTCTCGGAGATGGCATCGTTATGCTTCTGAACCAGATTGGCATATTTCTGCTGCTCCAGCACAATGGTGCTCTTCAGCTCATCCATTTCCCCGGACATTGCGGCATGAAGCTCACGGTAATCCTCCAGCACCTGATCCACCTTCAGATTCTTCTCCACCAGCTTCTGCTCCAGCTCCAGGATACTCTTCTCCCGGTCTTCAATAACCCTGTTCAGATTCTTGAGATCCTTGCTCAGCCGTTCTACATGACTGCCGGAATGGTTGAGCCGGTCCTGCAGCTCATGGCTGTTCGTTTCCGCATGTGCTTTAGCCTGGATCATCTGCTCAACTGCAAAGACAAGATCCAGAGACTTTTTATCCAGCTGGGCTTTGCTGATGGACACGAGTCCCGGTGCAGGCTCAGCCTGCTCATAGCTGCTGCTGTTTCCGGCGGGCGGCTCGGCAGATTGCACCTTTTGCACCAGATCGGATTGAAGCGGTTTGTCCACGGGCTCTTTCTTCTTGAAAAATGGAGCGGCCATCTATATAATCACCTCATTATAAATGTCAAAATATGTCGAGTATATACGAGTTTATTATAGTTGATTTGCCAGACCTGTAAGTGAGCCGTAGTAACTAACTTTTCCAGATGTACCCAAAGGCCCAATTCCGAAAAAATCGGGAGCATTTCCCTATTTGAAACCGCCTGCTTTCCGTGACTCCGTCCGGGAATAACAAAAGGAGCGTAGTCCCCAGGGACCACGCTCCTCAGATTGTCGAGAAACCCAGGTCATTTAAAGACCCTGGGTTTCTTTTGTATTTCAAAGTCGAGCAGCCAATGGGAAGACGAGGGGGTTATCCCCGTTTTTCCCGGCGATCCAGGTGGATCGCCATCTTCTTCATGTTCTGCACGGCTGCCGTCATCAGTGCTTGTTCCCTGACATTTGGCAGTCCGCGCAACCGGCAATAGCGAAACCCATGGAGCTCTTTAGCATCCGCGAAGCTTCGCTCAATCGTTTCTTTTCGTTTGCGGTACAACTGCTTTCCCGACTTGCTGAGCCGGTTGTCTCGGACCCAATCCTTACTGTCCTCCCAGACATGCCGAGTTACCACTTTGCGGTGGTTTTTGGACTGCGTACACTGGTTTAAAAACGGGCAACTTTTGCATTGCTCTGGATCAGATGCATACTGCTGGTATCCTTTGCGGTCCGTTGTGCGGTACTTCAGTTCTTGACCAGCCGGACAGACATACATCTCTTGCTCTGCGTTAAACGAAAACTTCCATTTTGGGAATAGTCCTTGCTTGGAATGGAATCTCCGGTGAGCAATAACGGCAAAAATCTTTCGGCTTTGCAGACCGCGGCAAATCGGTGTTGTTAAATATCCTGAATCTAGAGCAATGGCTTCCACTTGAAATCCAAAACGTTCTTGCTGCCGGTCTAGACGCGACAAATACGGCACGGAATCATGGACATTTCCGGGCGTAACATGGACATCCGTAATGAGATTGTATTTCATATCTACAGTCCGGTGGTCCAGATAAAAAAAGCCTTCCGGTTTACCATCGCGGATCATGTACCCGCTATCAGGATCGGTCTTGCTCACTTTAATTTCTTTTTCTTCGTTCACTTCCTCTCTAGGTTTTAGGGCTTTTTTCCATGGTTTTCCCGGTCTGCCTCTACCGCAGCATTGAGTTCATCTACATAATCCTTAGTATTTTGCAGCACCTGTTGTTTGGTGTATTGGTGTTTATTTGCATTGGCCTTGACGTGGGTGGAGTCCGAGACAAGAACTCGTCCGCCCACCATCCGGTGCGAAATCGCCTGAAGAACAATTTCGTCGAAAATATCCTGAAAAATGTTTGTGTCTTTAAATCGGGTACGCCGGTTCCAACTCAAGGTGGAGTGGTCTGGAACCTTGTCGGTTAATCCGAGTCCAAGAAACCAGCGGTAAGCTAAATTCGTTTGAACTTCACGTTCTAGCTGACGTTCGGAACGAACGCCGTAGAAATACCCTATGAAAAGCATTTTAAATAACACGACAGGATCAATCGCAGGGCGTCCGTTATCCGAGCAGTACAAGGGTCTAACCTTCTCATCGATAAACGAAAAATCAATATATTTATCTACCTTGCGAAGCAAGTGGTCTTGAGGAACCAAATCTTCAATAGAAACAAATTCATAAGCTTGTTGTTTTTCTCGATTGGAGCGAAGCATACTGACACCATCCGTTCTATAAATAGTTACCTATATTATACAACATTAACGCGGTGTCGTATGAAATCAAAGTCACATAAAGAAGGCTGTCGAGACTTTCTCGACAGCCTGAGGAGCGTAGTCCCCAGGGACCACGCTCCTTTTGTAACAGCACTTATTTATACAGTACTTTCTCCACATTGTATTTAGCCTTAAGCTTGTTTACAATGTACGTCTCATAGATCTCTCTGTCGACCGGATCTTCCACGAGGCAGACCTCAATCCTGGTCACTTCCTCACGATGCGGCTTCATCACCGATACATTATCTTCGAAATGCTTCTTGATTCTTGGTCTCAGCTTCCGCGCCTTGCCCACAAACAGCAGCTCATCCTTGTCATTATAGAACATAAAGATCCCGCCTGCTTCGCGGGTAATCAGATGAAAATCGGTAAATCCGTAGATATGGCTTAGTACAGGGTTAGCCTGCTTGTAAATCGTAACTTCCGGTGCCGGAATGGTAATACTGATCATTATGCTTCACTTCCTCATTGTATATAGAAATACATAGTATCACAGTTACGGAATGCTGACTATACAGATTGAAGCGCTTAAGTCTCCTCTGCCGCTGACCCGCTAAGAATGGAACGGACATTTCATCGGTCCTGCGGGACTATACTCTTCCGCCTTCTCTCTGCGGTAGGCGGATGCTGCTTCTGTTGTCTCAGCGTGCAGGTCCTGCCAAGCGGCGTATGCCTTTTTCTGATAGATAAACTGCGGGCTGAGATGCAGGTCCTTCAAAGTGTTATCATTCCAGATCGGAGTAGAGGACGGTGACATGGGCGGGATCAGCCAGCCCCATTTGCCCGATACTTCACGTCCCTGCCGCTTCTCTTGTTCCTGGAAACGGACAAACTGATCGGCTGCTGTGTGATGATCTACAATACTGACTCCCGCTTGCTTGTAAGAGTACAGAACAGCACGGTTCAGTTCCAGCAGCGCCCGGTCCTTCCATAGGGAAATATTGGTCGAACGGTCCAGACCCAGAAGTTCCGCTACCGCCGGCAGCCGGTTATACCTGCCGGTATCACCGAAATTCCGGGAACCGATCTCCGTCTCCATATACCAGCCGTTAAACGGCGCAGCCGGATAATGGATTCCCCCGATTTCCAGCAGCATATCCGAGACAATCGGAACGGAATACCAGCGCAGATTCAGCTCTGTGAACCGTTCGATCTCCGGGTGGCTGAGTGGAATCTCCTGCACCAGACCCTCAGGGAGGGGGAACCAGCGGGGCGCTTCGGCCCCGATACTGATTACCAGCGGCAGAATATCAAAATCTCCGCGACTCCCCTTCCAGCCCAGCCTGCGGCATACCGCAGTGAACTCATCTGAAGCCGGATCCCCCATGCGCGGCTGCCCGTCTTCCTCGGGATACCCGGCATACCGGATCAGCTGATGGTTCCAGATCCGGATGCTCTTCGCCGGGTCTTCTCCGCTGCGGAACACGCTGATGACCGGCCGGATGCGGCCATGATTACCTGCCTGCCTGATATGCTGCAGCAGCATCTCTGCCACTTCTTCCGCCGTTTCTGCCCTGCGCGCATCAATAACATCAAGCGTATGCCAGAAGAGACGGCCGATGCATCGGCTGTTATGCCGCCAGGCCATTCTGGCTCCATGGGCCAGCTCCTCCCCAGTATGTGTGTAAGTCCCCGTGCGCCCTATCTCATCGCGTATGACTGCAAGACGCTGGTCACGGTCACCGGAGGACCTCTCCAGTTCCCGGTAACACGCAGCAATAAAGGATTCAGCCTGCCGGATCAATGCCCCATGACTTTCTTGTTCAGCTGTGTTACCCGGCTTGTTCACTTCCTGCATCGTGTCATCCCTCTCCGTGAGCCGGTTATAGTTGCCCGGTCATATTATTTCCAGCCGGCAGGATCGACTATCCCTGCCCGCTGCCTTGTTAACTTATTATTCATATTGGCTCCGCCAATCCTTTGCTTAATCATAGTATCGCAAGAAAGAGTATGCTGCAAAAGACCCTCATCCCCCAGGGCAGGACTGCATCATAGATTTCATACCACAGGTCTCTTCTGGTAAACTGATGAGACAGCTCTGCGGCTGCTGTCAGCAAGGAGAAGGCACTCTATATTCTGAGGTGATGAATTTGAGTAAATTTGCAATGCACGCGAAATTCACGGCCAAGCCGGGGGAGCGGGACGCGCTCGCAGCCATTCTGCTGGAGGCTGCCGCTGACGCTGAGCCGGTTCAGGAATGCGAGCTTTATCTGGTGAATCTTTCGGTCAACGAACCCGATGTGATCTGGGTCACCGAGGTATGGAGCCACGCGGAAGCGCATGATGCCTCACTGGCGCTTGCGGCTACGCGCGCTGCAATCCAGCGGGCTATGCCGCTGATTGCCGGCGTTCAGCCCGTTCAGCTTACACCTGTAGGCGGCAAGGGCCTTGTGTCCGCCCCGCCGGGAGAATAGGGCAGACCAATAAGCCAAGGAGCAGCCGGTAAGGGCAGCACTCCTTGGCTTATTGGTAATGGATTATATCTGCTCCAGCTCGGCCAGCCTGGCGATAATCCGCCGTTTGCGGTACAGCATATGTGCCGCCTCTGTTACATCCTCCAGCGATTTGCGGTTCAGGTAAGCGCCGAAGAACATGCCGGCGACCGGGACCATCTGCAGCAGCTTCTTCCAGCCCCAGTTATCGCGGTAGACCATAACCACCTCACGCCAGCCCTGAATCTTCGAGATCGCCGCATTCGTCCCGGCGCTGATGTTGCCGTCCCCGCCAGCCTGCAGATTCAGCTCCCGCAGAATCGTCCGCTTGCCCACAATATCGGAGGAAGCGAACTGCATCACCTTCACCGTGAAGATCCGTTCGGCCTTCTCCGTCGGATCATAGCCGTAGCATAAGGCGATCTCCTGAATCGCCTTCAGCGAGAGGCCGAGGACAGCCGGAATATCAATGGCAAGCGTGAACACCCCGCCGAAGCCGGTTGTCGCCCCCTGGGCCGTAGCGGTATTCCGGCTCCGCCCGGCCAGCCGGAGAGCAGCAGCGTCCATGACGGCCAGCGGATAAGGCCCGCTGCCGGTGCCGCCCGCTGCCCGGCTGGCCTCTTCCATCATTGTTCCCACCTTGCGTCCGGCGACCAGGTAATTGCCGCCGTTCTGGATATAGCTGCCCAGCTCATCCAGCAGCTTGCCCACCTTCTCATGAATAAATTTGGGTGTAAGCTTATCAAGCAGCTTGAACGGCAGCCTTGTAATCCGGTCCCAGATCATCAGCTTGTTCTGCTCTTTTTCCCATTTGGCAATCTCCGCAAGCGCAGCACGCAGTGCTTCCGGTGTCTCCAGAAGCGCCCTCGAGTCAGCAGTATCCGGCATCTCCTTCGCCTCCCGTGAATAGTATTATCTCTGCTCTACAAGTACAACATCAGAATTAACCTGCGAAATGAAAAGTAGGGGTTCGCCTGCTGCAGGTTTCCTTTATCGCAAAAACCGTATGCTAATTGCACTTCGTACAACTAAATGGTCTGGTTGTCTTCCGATTATCACTTTAGCTGTATTTCGTACAATTATACTGCCATGAGTAGCTTGTTTTAACGTATCCGGGCGAATTTAGTTGTACAGAGTGCAGCTATACGATCCAACAACCCCTTTTTGTTCCTTTTAATTGCACATAATACAACTATCATTGAGAGTTTCCTCTTGGAAATGAAGATATACATTGCTTCATTGGTGAATGAACCCGCTTCTTTAGTTGCGACACTCTACAAGTACGTTCTAAACGCCTAATTTGGTTCACTTAAGTTATATAAGGATCTGATACCTATATAAATAACCTTAATCCTGCGCAGTGATAGCTTATCTGTACAGAAGCTCCCTTGCAGCACACGGAATATCAAACAGGCATTCCGGCATAGGTCCGGAATGCCTGTTGCGGTTATATGGCGGACAGCTCTTTTACTGCCAGTCTCTTCCCTGTTCATCCAGTGAAGACAGTCTGCGCTTCTCCTCTGCCAGCCTCTCTTCAACCAGCGTTACCCCTTGCCCGCCAACAGAACCCTCGGGGGCATGGCTTACAGCCTCTTCAGCATGCTCCAGGCTATTCTCTGCCTGTTCAATCATTGGCGCGGTCGGATGGCTCAAAGCCTGTGTTACAGAATTATGCAGCTTGGTGACTGCATCATGCGCCTGATCCACCGTACTGTTAGTCCGCAGACTGGATTCGTAATGCTTCATAAACGCAACCTCTCCCTTCTGTCACAATGTCTGTTCCTCTCTAGGATGGATAGGGAGCGGTAATCTTATGCAAGTGGCGGGCTGAATCAGCTGCTGCGGTATCCGCAAGCCCCGGCGGGGCCGGGGAAAGAGCCTCCCGGCGCTTGCTACACCAGGAACATGGCGGTGACCGTCATCGCCAGCAGCCCCAGCAGGACCGGCTTCAGATTGCGCCGGGCCAGCTCGAACGGGCTGACGCCGCAGATCGCTGCGGCGGGAATGAGCGCCCACGGGATCAGGGTGCCGCCGCCGACCCAGATGGCGGCCACCTGCCCAAGGGCGGTCAGGGTCGCCGCGCCCGAGTGGAGCGCGGCGGCGAACAGCCCGGCAATCGAGCCGGCCAGCGAGATGCCGGAGAAGCCGGAGCCGTCAAGGCCGGTGATCGCGCCGATCACCGTCATGGTCACGGCTCCCACTGCGCCGTTAAGCGGCACATGATTCGCCAGGGCAACGCCCAGGTCGTTCACAATGCCGTGTGAGCTGTCCGGCAGCACCTGGCCGAACAGCTCGCCGAAGGCGGAGTCTCCCAGGTAGAAGAAGGCGGCGATTGGAATAACCGGGCCGAACACCTTGAAGCCGAAGACGAAGCCTTCGATGAGATAGGAGGTGATCTTCTCCAGACCCTGGCCCTCTCCCCGGTGAGCCAATAAAGTGATTGTGATTAGGATCAGCACCGCAGTCCCGCCCACCAATGCGGTAGCATCACCGCCCTGCAGATTCAGCACGAACATGAATATCACATCCAGCAGGAAGAGCAGCGGGACCGCAATCGCCAGTCCTTTCCGGAGCCGGCTGTTCATGCGTACAGAGACTGAAGCATCTGCAGATAATGCCCCTGCTTCTTTGGCGGACACCAGACCATCCCGCCATGTTCCGTTCTTCTGGTCTCTGCGCATCATCCAGAAAGCAGTAACCGTGGTTACAACCCCCATCACGATCACCAGCGGAATGCTGGCCTGCATCACACTGGATACCGGAAGACCGGCCGCATCGGCTGTCAGCTTCGGCGCGCCTTGAATAATATAATCGCCGGAGAGCGCAATTCCGTGCCCGAACAGATTCATGGCCATGGCTGCACCCAGTGCAGGCAGTCCGACCCGCACAGCTACCGGCAGCAGAACAGCACCGACCAGCGCAACTGCGGGCGAAGGCCAGAAGAAGAAGGAAGTCACCATCATAATCAGCCCGATTCCCCAGTATGCCATCGCCGGTGTGCGCAGAAACCGGGTAAGCGGAGCTACCATCGTTTCGTTAATGCCGGTAATAATCAGAATCCGGCTCATGGCCACAATAATGGAGATAATCATAATCGTACCGAGCAGCTCTTTGGTCGCGTATACAAAGGAATTGAAGATTCCCGACACGGACCCGCTGAGCGTAGACGTTGCCAGAAGCCCCAGCGCAAAAATCCCGGTCACACAGATCATCGTCGTATCACGCCGCCGGATCAGCAGCGCCAGAATGAACACAATAAACACGAGATACACCCAGTGAATCGCAGTAAGCTGAATACCCATAAGTTCACACGCCCCCTTTCCACCTGTAGCCAGTTGGTGCTATATGCTATGCAGGGGCATGGGCTATTGTTCGCAGCCGCGGAAGCAATGCCAGGCGATACATTCATCAGGCTTAGCGCACAAAAAAATGGCCTTAGCCTCCACTCCACCAGTGGATTCTAAGGCCATATACCAGGAAGAACAGCATTAATGCCGCCTGCCAGCCCTGCGGGCCCGCAGGACAGCAAGCTGCTGCAGCCTGTCCTGTGTAGAGCCTCCGCCGCTCCACAGATCAGCTTGTCCGGGATACGGCAGTCTGTTCTCCTTCACTGCCTCCTCCGGAGCGGAGGCTTGCGGTAACAGGTGATTACAATTTCCATCCTTGTCGATGATCAGGACCGGACCCAGGTTCTCCGGACCGGCCCTCCCGGCCGCATATTCCTCTATATAGCCGTATATCCTGCGCTGCAGTTGCGTTTCTTTGCTCATCTGCTGCAGAATATTCGGGGCAATTACGATTTCCGGCTGCCCGTCGCTGCTTGCCGCAGCCTTACTCCTTTGACTGTCTTGAGCCGCTGCCGTAATGCGGACGGACACGCCATACCTTTTCCTGATTCTGCGCGCCTGATCTTCAATGGCCGCTGCGACTGCCGCCAGAGTCTCAGAGAAACTAAGAACCGGCGCTTCAGCAGCTGCATGGGCTTCCGGATGCGGCGCCCGGGTCAGCGAGGCCGGATGAATCCGGGATACGGGAATATACATGATCACTCCTCTTCTCGCGTGGATTCCCCAAGTAAAAGCTCAGGTACCCTTAATATCGGCGGAGAGAGGAGGAATGCTTAAACTGTGTTATTCCTTAGATAGTGCGCCTGCTGCCGCATCCTCGCCGCCAAGACGGCCGGATGTGAAGGAATACCCCAGTCCTACGCCGTTACCAACGTAAGTATCGTTGAACAGCACGCCCTCAGATTCCACACCCACGGCATACAGTCCCTTAATCGGCACGCGCTGGCCGTTCAGTACCTGGAACCGGGCATTCACCAGCAGCCCCCCCACAGAACACAGATTATTAATCTCGGAGATAATTGCATAATACGGGCCGCTCTCCCCCATCGGGAGCAGATATTCCTTCGCTTTGCCGAACTCGGTGTCCACACCCGTCTTTGCCGCCGCCTGATATTGTTTGAAAGCAGCTGTGAATACCGCAGCGTCCATCCCGGCATTCTCCGCCAGCTCCTGCGGGGTATTACCTTTGAAGCCGTCGCCGTTAGCCACCATAGATTCGAACACTTTGTCGGCATCCTTCCAAGGCTGCTCCAGAGTGAACTGATCTGCAAAGGATGCATAGAATTCCGGAGGCATCCCCGGCAGTCCCGGTGCCTCCACGCCGTTCATTCCCTTAGTCTTCAAGGCATCAATCTGTGCCTGCGATACGATCACCAGATGGTAGGCCCCATTGAACGCGCTGGTGTTGGCCGCTGCTACTGCGGTAAGTGTGGCCGCCTCATCTCTGAATCGGGCACCGGACGGGCCGACATTCATCAGGGTCGGCAGGTAGGACAGCATCAGCGGATAGCTGGCTGCAAACGGCTCATACTCCGCCTTCAGCTTATCCGTTGCTCTGGCCAGCGTCTGGTGAAGCATTTGTCCCCCGAAATTATCAGGAACCTTGGCGCCGATATCCCAGGACATCTGCAGCCCTTCACCGATGTTCTGTCCAAGACCGCCGTTGACGCCTTCAAAGCCGAATGCTTCCTTGACCATCTCTTTATTGCCGGCATAACCTCCGGTAGCTATCACAATACTTTTGCCGGTAATCGTAAGCATAGTACCATCCGCCTTCTCGGCAACCACTCCGGTAACTTCGCCGCCCGCGCCAGTAACCAGCTTCTTGCCAGTTGCTTCAGTAATGACCTGTCCGCCGCCCTTTTCCACAGATTCCGCGAGCATCGCCTTCAGCAGGTCCTGACGGGTATCATAGGCCGGAAGCATATGCAGTTGTTCGCCGCCAAAGTTAAGGAAGGTCGTGGTGTATCCCTTGCCTGTCAGCCAGTCATAGGTTTCACCTGACTTCGTGACATACTGGCGTACTGCCGCTGCGTCTACTCTCCAGTGGTTATTAACGATCCAGTCCGAAATCTCCTTCTCGACTTCCACTTTAAGTCCGCTGCTGACCGCCGCTGAGGAATTGTAGAACTTGCCCGCCCAGGACAAATTGCTTGCTCCGCCAATCGTAGCTGTCTTCTCAATAAGAATAACCTTCGCGCCTTTATCGGCTGCCGAGACGGCTGCGGACACGCCGGATGCGCCTGCTCCTATTACGACCACATCGGCTGACAGCTGCTCCGTCTTGCCTTCTCCGGATTTCACTACAGCTCTCGATTTGAAAGCTTCCACGTTGCCGCCCGCCTGCTTCACCGCATCTTCCACAGCTGTAAGAATCGCCGTGCTGGATTCGGAAGCACCGCTGACAGCATCAATAGCCAGGGTCTGGCCCGCCATAATTTCTTCCTTGATCTTATTGATTGCCTCCACGCCAATGCCCGCCGTTTCACTCTGGCTGACCACCTGGATATCTGTGATTACCGATTTGGCGTCAAATGTAACTTCAACCTGAACTTTGCCGTCCTTGCCGTCGGCCTCTGCTTTATAAGTCCCTGCTTTAAAAGACTCGGGCACCGCATTTGCATCCGCCGGCTGTGTAGCCTCCGGAGAGGCTGAGGGCTGCTCTGAGGCCGCCGGCCCCGCTGCATTATTACCGCTGCAGCCGCTGATGAGCGACATTACCAGGATCAGACATAAGGCTGCTTTTAACAATTGACATGCTGTTTGCTTACGCATTATTGTTCCCCCTGTATGGTTCGTACAGCCCCGTATTCTCTCTCTAAGGACTGCTGACTACGCAACAGAGTGTAAACCTTGGTGCAGCACCAAGGTCAATGAATATTACGTGAAATTTTTCTCAAAGTATGCCGCTGGTTCATTGCGCACAGCGGGAATATTGATCTCCAAGTATGTTTTACAGCCGCTGTTCGTACGCTCTGTAAATAGAATTTTTCCGCAGATATCCCCGCTGATCGTATAATGGTGCGCCTCCGCATAATCCAGCATAAACTTGAAAGACTCCCGTTCGAGGTATTCTTCATAGGTGCTGACGATTACCGAAGAGATGCTGACGGCAGGCTCCAGATACTCCACACTGTCATTCAGGCAGACCTCAAGCTTCTGCTGGTCCTCCACAAGCAGCGCCAGCCCCCAGCTGTAATCCAGTTCCTCGGTTCCGCCGATAAGCTCTGTATTCTCAATCCGGAAGGAATAGAAGGTGAACGGCAGGAGCTCCATCCAGGCCTGTACGGTTCTCTTAAGCTCATTTTTCTGGAGCAAATGGTTTTTGTCCGTCTGCTGAATCCGGTACATCCCGGGCACTTGTTTGATTTTGCATGTATAGAAAGAGTCGCCGATCTGCTCAAGCTCTGCCTGAATTTCCTGAATCTTGTCCAGCAGCAGTGCATTCCGCCGGATTTCCTCTTCCAGTTGCCTGCCGGCAGCTGCTATCGACTCCACTACTTGCGCGGAAGGCGCATCTTTAATAAGTCCGGCTACATCCTGAAGCGGAATCTGCATGCTGCGGTACCACCTGCTCGACAACAAGTTTCGTGCATCCAGATCATTAAAATACCGGTAATTGTTATGATGATCCTTCATTGGCCGGACAATATCATGCTTCTCATATAAGCGCAGTGTGTCCGCTGTAACCCCAAGAAGTGATGCAAATTCACCAATAGAATATTTCATCAACAGCCCCCCAGCTTACTTCTGTCATAGTTTTAATGATAGAGGGTTTGGCTGGGAGACTTTGTGGATTATGTCACACACATGCTACTGTGCCTTGCCCTCATTCAGCAGGCCTATTGTCTTATCGAGCCGCCGCTGCCGCGTCTCCGCCGTCTTCGCATCCTCTATAGAGAGGACAAAGCGCCGCTTATTGGAGTAGGACAGCCCGTCCCAGAACCGCTTCGCCTCCGCATGCTGCTCCAGCAGCGCAGCCAGGTCAGCCGGCACCTCTACTTCCCGCGGCTGGGTATCCAGTGCAAGCTCCACTTCGATCCCTTCTCCGGCACTGACACCTGCCCCCTTGCGGTGCTCGCTGCTAAGCGGAATCATGAACTGTCCGCCCATTGTCGCCACGGTACTGGAGTAGCTGTATTCACCGATCGTTACCTTTACCGCCGGCTTTTTGCTGGTTCCTAATTCCGCTACCGCCTCAGCCGGAACCACGATCCCTGTTGCTGTTTTACCGCTGAGCAATACCGTTGTCCGAAATTTCATTTTTAGTACCTCCCGGAAGGACGCATGTCCTAGTTTATCCTTATTGTATTGCAGGTTTTGGAGCTTTTCCAGTCGCCCGCAGCAGCGGCATCGTATATAC
This sequence comes from Paenibacillus sp. MMS20-IR301, assembly GCF_032302195.1. Taxonomy (NCBI): domain Bacteria; kingdom Bacillati; phylum Bacillota; class Bacilli; order Caryophanales; family Paenibacillaceae; genus Paenibacillus; species Paenibacillus sp. MMS20-IR301. The sequence continues at coordinate 6,059,916 of NZ_CP135275.1, read as the reverse complement.
TTGAAGATACTTGAGACCTGTACAGAACGGAGGGGCGGACATGCCCTCAAATCTATCGGACAAGGTAGCGGACCTCCCTTTAACGCCCGGCGTATACCTGATGAAGGACAGCCTCGGCCATATCATTTATGTCGGTAAAGCGAAGCAGCTGAAGAAGCGGGTTCAATCGTACTTTTACAATAACAAAGGCCATTCGCCCAAGGTGAAGCAGCTCGTCAAGCATATCCGTGATCTGGAATACAGGCTGACTGATACGGAATTCGAGGCCTTCATGCTGGAATGCCAGCTGATTAAAGAGATCAAGCCGATGTATAACCGCAAAATGAAGAATCCGCTCGCTTACAGTTATATTTCCATCGTGGACACTCTGCCATACCGCCAGATTGAGGTAGGCTATGAGCCCAGCACACAGGCGGGCAGTCTCTCCTTCGGTCCTTATACCAGCCGGAGCACCGTAGAGCGGGCCGTCCTGGGTATTAAAGAATCACAGCGGATTCTCTGCAGCAGCCCCCATTCCCGGAATACCCGCTGCCTTAACCATTCGCTGGGCCTTTGCATCGGGATGTGCGGAGGCGGCAGGGCTGTACAGCAGTATGAGGAGATCATCGACCAGGTGATCGGTCTGCTGAACGGGAGCGGGAGCCGGATTGCCAGCTCGCTGGAAGCCCGGATGGAGGAGGCGTCGCAGCGGTTTGATTTTGAAACGGCGGCCAAATACCGGGATTACCTTGGAGCAGTCCATTCGCTGCAGCACAAGGAGCAGGTCATCGGCTTCACCGGGGAGAACAACAATATTATCGTGCTTGAACCGGTGGACGAGCATACCCATAAGCTGATTCTCATTAAAGGCAGCGTTATTCTCTACCGGGCCCGGCTGGCCAGCGCAGACCTGTTCAGCGGACAGCTTACAGGCCATATTACAGCTGCGGCACTGGAGCATTTCCGCACCGGCAGCCTGATCGCCGCAACGGAAGAGATCAGCCGTCACCGGATTGATGAAGCCCAGATTATCTACAGCTATCTTAAGGGAAGCTCAGGCAGCTATCTTATGGTCCCGCAGGAATGGCTGGAGGACGGAGGTATTGCAGAGCTGGAGCAGGGAATTAACAGGCTGATCGGGAATTCCGAATAGCCGGTTTATAGTATTGCTGACCGTATATATACGAGTAACCCCCGCCGCACTTCAGCAGGCATGGGGGTATTTGTTTTGCCGCTGACGGACGAATAATGCCGTACGCAGCAATCCTCTGCATGGCAGTGTCACATTTCCGGCGGCTGGTTCGTTGTACAGGGCATAAAGGGGGGGTGAGAGACTTGAAGGAAGCGGATCTGCAGGAACGGATTACGCAGGTGCTGGCGGGCGATATTCAGAAATTCGAAGCCATTATGCAGGTTTATCAAAAACAGATTTTCTTCTACTGTTATCATATGCTGGGCCATTATGCCGAAGCCGAGGACTGCGGACAGGAGGTATTTCTGAAGGCGTACCGCTCCTTGGGCAGCTATAACAGGGATACTCCATTTGGTGCCTGGCTGTATACGATTGCCTATAACCAGTGTATCGATGTAATCCGTAAGCGTAGGCTGGCCCGTTACCTGCGCCTGTTCCATCAGGATGAGAAGCAGCACCGGCCGGTTGACCAGCATATTGAGGCTCATTATCCGGATGCGGCAGTTCAGCAGGCCATGGCCCGGCTGACCGCGGATGAACGCAGCCTGCTGCTGCTCCGCACAGTAGACGAACTGAGCTACGCGGAGATCAGCCTGATGCTCCAGCAGAATACAGCCAGATTGCGCAAGAGGTATGAACGTGCGTCCGGGAAGTTCAAGAAGTATTACATTCAGGCCACAGGAGGGACCCGAAATGGACAAGAATATGGACATGAATCAGGAGTTAAAGGCGCTTCTTCATAACCCGCATTTCCGCCACCCTGATTTATCCGGTCAGGTTATGCAGCGGTTATATACAGGAGAACGCGAAGCGCGTAAGCCCTTTTGGCTGAAATATAAGATTAGTCTGCTGGTGACAGCAGGCCTGCTGCTGACCGCATCGACCGGCTTTGCCGCAGTGCAGTACCAGTCGCTGAAGAACAGACAAGGCGAACTTGTGTACCAGGTCAAACCTGCGCAGGAGTTCCCGGCCTTTGAAGAGGAAGAGCTGCAGCGTTTGAACCTCAGCCGTGAGCTCGGGGAAGAGCTGCTCGCACCGGGGACTGCCGCTATATTCTATATCCTGGAGCATAACCCGGACGGGAAGCTGGACACACAGAATAAACCGGTGAATTATTCCGACCTGGCTTCGCTGCGGACTAAGCTATCCGGCCAGGATCTGGCCCTTGCCGGCACGCTGCCGGGAGGCTACAAATTCCAGGAAGCTGCGGCCTATTTCGAACCGGTCACCCCTGCTACAGATGAAGAAGCCGCTATTGCCGATCAGCTGCGCAAGCAGGCCGAGGCCGCAGGTCGAAGCTACGGAATGATGCCGGTCCGGCTGTCAGATCAAATTCTCAATGTTACCGCAGTGTATAAGCAGGGAGACCAAGAAGTGACCGTGACAGCCAGAAGGGCCACAGGCGTATCTACAGCTTATGTTGATGAGCAGGTTGATTTTACCGCCGAGAAAGTAACTGCCGGAGACACGCAAATGATCTATACCAAATACAAGGGCGGCAACAGCCTGTCGTGGTCGCTTGATATCCCCGGCAGTGATGAGACCTATCAATACCAGCTTGACGAGATGAGCGGACAATTTCTGAGCAAGGAAGAGATGATCGCTCTTGCGGAGCCGTTCCTGGAATAGCCGGAATCTAATCTTCTATATGCCGCAGCAAGGCCCTCCCGGTTGAACTGAATGTTCACTGCGGAAGGGCCTTGCTGCGATTCTAACTCCCTGGCTCCAGCACTTTCTCCCAGACGTAGCTGCTTGCTGCCGGTTCAAAGCCCAGCCTCTTATAGAAGTCCATCGTCGATCCTACGTACGCTGATTCCGCACCATAAGCGGCAATCCGGTGCAGCCCTTCCTGTATGGCCGCTCTGGCCAGCCCCTGCTTACGCGCAGCGGGTATAGTTCCGACTGGCTCCAGAATGCCATGCCGGTTCTGCCCGTCATACCATAATGTACAGAAGGAGACAACTTCACCGGAGGCATCTACGACGGACAGATCCAGCTCCGGCCGGTAATCAGGCGCCTGCTTCATCCGCTCAAAGGCTAACGGCACTGAATGGTCTTGCTCCGCCTCATAGTAGCCGAACGCTCTGGCATGAGCCAGCGCCTTGGCTTCACCCGTAACCTCTGTTCCGGACCGGATCCGGTATCCCGGAGGAAGCTTCACTGGCTCCAATTGCTGCAGGGACCGCATGGACAGCGTGTCATCCCAGTCCAGCTGCCTGTAGCCTCTTGACTGTGCAATTGATTCACGGACCGCATCACCCGCCGGAATCCGTATGCGGATCACCCGGCCTCCCGTAGACGGCATCGCCAGGCTGTGCTCGGCAAAATCAAACATTTCCTCATATACTGCCGATGTTAACGGAAATCTTACTTGAAAGAAGGCTTCCCCCCTCTCCTCACCCTCGGAGTTCACGACTCCGGCGATCATTCCCTTATCATCTGTCCAGACTCCTACTGTGCTTTCCCATGTGTCATATGTGTTATGCATGGTATGGCTGACCGCCCGGCAAAAGTTCCACCGGTCAATCATCCAATTCCCCGCTGTACCCGGCTGTGCGAAGCCTGCAACAAGCATGTCACGGACCGCAATGAAATCCTCCGTCCTGTACCTGCGAAACTTTACGTTCATATTTTCACCGCCATTATATTCATTTCATTGACCTGATTGCCTCCGCTCTTAACCGGATCAGGACTATCCCCATCATAGCAAGCAGCCCTAACCGTTTGGTATGCAGCAAACCGTTTAGGAAATACTCTACCTTCTCTGCTCACTGCAATTAATATTCCGCATGGGGACTAAACTCCCCCCTGCCTTTTAACGTAAAGTCAAAAAACTGCAAAACCAGCTCATTCATTGTCTCAATACAGTAATACTGATCAATATCCGCTGGCCCTTTCTGCAGCATATTCGCCAGGACCGGCGAGAACAGCGGAAGATCCGTCACGCTTAAGTGCTTGGCCCCTTGAAAATGAACGGTATACGCATCCTTGAAGTTGGGGTTGTTGACTACATTCGCTGCGTAAGCCGAGTTCTTCCCGAGCTGTCTCCACACATCGTCCGTATAAATGTTCAGCAGCGGTACGCGGTACGGTTCATCTTTTGCCGCCAGATCATTGATCTCCCGGTCATACACAAGCTCACGGAAAAATGGCGCATCCAGATTCACGACAGCATCCACATCACTGCGTTCCCGCCCCACGGCCTCGCTTGCCGCACCGCCCATGGAGTGGCCGAATACGCCAATTTGCTCTGTATTGATCAGCTGGTACACAGGGTCCTGATCCCTTCCCGCCTTCTCCAGAATCGTATCGATCACAAAATTCATATCCCCGGTCCGCAGCTTCATCCACTTTTGCGTAAGGCCGTACAGCTCTTCTATAGTGTATATCCCGTCTTTGTTGGAATCGTTAACCTCCCGCAAAAAATCCGCATTAATCATCGTGATCTTCCCGTCTGCACTCTGTGTATAAAAAGAATGGTAAGGATGATCGATGGAGACCACGACATAGCCGTGACTCGCCAGCTCTGTAAATGTTGAAGTATTGCTTTCCCTCACCCCATATGCCCCATGGGAAAAGACCACCAGCGGATACGTTCCCCCGGCATTGCCCGGATACCAGAACTTCACATTCACAAACCTGTTATCTCCGGTATCCGTAAATTCCTCTATCCGGTTAGGGTCCGTATACGTGTAGACAGCGGTCCTGACTTCATACTCTCCTGTCACTTCAGGTTCCCGGTACTGCGGGAAAAGGATAGGCGGTATCATCGCGATTAGCAGGGCTACAGCGGTTATCATGATTTTCCACACTCTGGTTGAACGCTTGGACTGTCCGCTGCCCGCCTTATTCCGTATCAGTTCAATCGAACCTTTCAGCGCAAAAATAAACAGCAGCGCCGCCAGCAGCGCCCAGCTGAAGCTCCAAACAATCACGGGGGACAGTACCAGTATGACGAAGATGATGAACAGGGTGATTCTAATCCAGCTTTTAAGCTTATTGCGGCTGTGCATAGCGATTCTCCTCTTCCAGTCAGGTTATGACCTCATCATAAAAAACCGCGAAAAGGGTGTATATAGATTTACAGTAAGCTGTATCCACAGGGCAATAAGATGCACAAAAAGCCCCACAAGGTGGGGTCTTGGATTCCGGAGTTCCTCTTAACTCTCCTGCTTCACAGCCTTCAGCCGCTCGTTAATCTTATCCGCATCCTTCTTATCCTTCTCATAAGACAGCACACGGACAATGGCATACACTACAGCAATTTGCAGGGCGAGCGTGAGCGCACCGGATAGACTGGCCACCACACCGATGAAGCTGGCAAGGGTAACTAGCAGAATCTCCAATACGAGAAAATGAACCATAATTCTGACACGCATGGCCCGTTCGCTTATTCCGGAAGGCGCGTACAAAATGATCCCCGTTAACGCCCCAAGCAGACAGAAACCCATAATCGTATAAATGGATACCAGATCAAACACAAGTTCCGGGGCATAGATCTGCCGCAGCACTGTAATGATAATGATGATAGATGCGAAGATGACCAGGAAATCCCGGAAGATCTCTTTGGCATATTCAGACAGCTTCATGCTGTGATCCCCCTTATAATCCAAGTCTTTGTTTGAGTGCGGGCACATACTGTCTTGAAATCACTACACGTTCCCCGTTATCAAGCAGCGCCGTGAACCGGCCGCTCAGGGACGGACGCACGCTGTCGATCTTGGCGATGTTCAGAATCGTCGATTTGGACGCACGGAAACAATTCTTGTCCCGGCACAGCTCCTCCAGCTCATACAGCTTCTGCTTCACTTCATGCACCTGGTCCTCGCTGTAGACAAATACCTTGCCGTCCACCGCTTCAAAATAATAGACATCACTGAGCTTAATCCGGCTTAGCCGGTCCTCCCGATACCCCAGGATGATGAGGGTCTCGGTCTTGAGCTTATCTACGATTTCACGGATTTCTTCATCCGCCTCATGGCATCTGATGAGGATTTCCTCTTCCTGCTCCCTGCTGATTTGCTCGATGGAAATTTTGATAGGATCACCTGCGATACTTCAGATTCAATGGTCTGCTGCCTGTTCATTCTCATGATAAATGAACAGTACCTGCGCTACAAGAGGGCCGGCATATAAACTCTTTTATTACGAAAAAAGGCTGTCCCCCGCAGATCGGTGAGGACAGCCTTATATGGGACGGAACCTTGGCCGTTAGTGCGCCGGTCCTTCATTCACTGCATCGTATGCTTATCATGATAACGGCCTCTTGGTACAACCAGCGGTGAACCCGAGACAGGGTCTTCGATAACCGTACACGCCAGCCCGAAAATATCCTTGACCAGCGTGCTTGTAATCACCTCTGCCGGAGTCCCCTCAGCAACAAGCTTTCCCGCCTGCAGCGCAAAGATATGGTCGGCATACCGTGCGGACAGATTGATATCATGCAGCACCATTACAATGGTGGTGCCGTGCTTGCGGTTCAGGTCGGTGAGCAGATCCAGAATCTCCACCTGATAGGTGATATCCAGAAAAGTGGTCGGTTCATCCAGGAACAGAATATCGGTCTGCTGGGCCAGCGCCATCGCTATCCAGACACGCTGCCGCTGGCCGCCGGACAGCTCATCAATATTGTGATTGGCGAACTCCGTAATATTCATAATCTCCATCGCTTCAGCGACCGCCTCATAATCCTTCCTCGACCAGCCGCCGAGCAGCGACTGATGCGGGAATCTGCCCCGTCCGACCAAATCGGCTACAGAGATGCCTTCCGGCACAATGGGCGACTGCGGCAGCAGGCCGATGACCCGGGCCAATTGCTTGGCAGGGATTTTGGAGACCGGTTTACCGTCCAGTGTAACCTGGCCGGATATAGGCTTGATCAGTCTGGCCATCGTTTTCAGCAGGGTAGATTTGCCGCAGCCGTTCGAGCCGATGATGACGCTGATCTGATGATCCGGAATTACCAGATCTACACCGTGGATAACCGTTTTATTCTCATAGCCCGCAACGACCTGTTCGGCGCTGAAATTATGTGTCGGTTTCATTATAACTCTCCCTTTCGATTCATGCGGATTAACAGGAAGATCAGATACGGCGCTCCGAGTAATCCGGTAATGATGCCTACAGGGAATCTGTACTCAAAAGCAAACTGTCCGATCAGATCGGACGCCAGCACCAGATTCACTCCGACCAGTCCGGCCGGGATGATGGTTGAGGAGCCGGCTCCGGCCAGTCTTTTGGCGATCGGCCCTGACAGAAAGGATACAAAGGCAATTGGTCCCGTAGTTGCAGTAGCTATAGCAACCATGCAGACGGAGCTGACGATCAGCGCAATCCGGGTCCGGTCCGTGCCTACACCCAGCGAGGTAGCCGATTGCTCGCCAAGCTCCAGAATGCTCAGATGTTTGCCCAGAAGGATAATAACCGGCGAGCAGATCAGCACGATGATGACCAGCGGCGGCAGCTCGCGCATTTGTGAGCCGTTAAGGCTGCCTGTAAGCCACCTTACCGCGGAAGGCACATCCTTCTCCGAGCTGATCAGCAGCAGATAGGAGATTACAGCATCCAGCATCGCCTGCAAACCGATACCGATCAGGATTAACCGGCCGATGGAGAAGGTTCTTCCTCGGGATAATACATAGATCAGCAGCACCGTGGCCAGACCAGCAATTACAGAAGCTGCGGAAACTACCGCACCGCTGGCATGAAGGATAACGATACAATACACCGCTGCCACGCTTGATCCCGATGTAATTCCGATTACATTCGGATTGGCCAAGGGATTGCGCAGCATGGTCTGGAAGGTATATCCGGCCAGGCCGAAAGCGAAGCCGGCGAATAATCCGGCCAGCATTCTTGGCAGGCGGATAATATTGACCGCAAAGGAGACTCCCTTGAGCTCTTCTCCGGAAAGCGCCCGGATGACATCCTTAACCGGATAGATGGTATTCCCGAGGAGAAGCATCGCACAGCATAATATGAGGGCAAGTACTGCGAGAATGATGGTAACTAGCATTCCACGGCGCTGTCTTTGACGTCTGCCTGCACTAATGAATTCAATGGTTTCATTTCTCATAATGAACGCACTTTCGATCTCATCGCTAATAGGATTAGAATAGGAGCTCCGACGAAGGCGGTAACCACCCCGACCTCAAGCTCTCCGGGATTGCTGAGGAGCCGGCCGCAGACATCGGATATCGTCAGAATAATCGCCCCGGTTACCGCAGACATCGGAATAATGAACCGCAGGTCGGAACCAAGGATAAGCCGGATAACATGGGTCGCCAGGAGGCCAATGAAGCCGATTGGACCGGCCAGGGCTGTAGTTGCGCCGCAGAGCAGAACTCCGGCAAGCGCTGCAATCAGCCGCAGCGTTCCTGTCTTTACCCCCAGCCCGGTAGCCACATCATCTCCGAGCGCCAGCGCATTCAAGGCTGGCGCTGTAACGAAGGCAATCAGCATCCCGGCGAGCAGGAACGGGATGAAGGTGGTAATGCCGCTCCAGGTTCCCGCCCCTACACTTCCCACCTGCCAGAACCGGAACTGGTCCATCACATAGGAGCGCGGAATCATAATCGCTGTAACCAGCGAAGACAGGGCGGCACTGATCGCCGCACCTGCCAGAACGAGCTTAATGGGCGTGGCTCCGCCACGCCCCATTGAGCCGATTCCGAATACGAATACTGCTGTAATTGCAGCTCCGGCCAGAGCTAACCATATGTACTGGCTTGCTGAACTTATGTTCAGGAACGCAATGCCGCAAACCACGAACAGGGAAGCTCCCGTATTCACCCCCAGAATGCTCGGGTCAGCAATCGGGTTACGGGTAACTGCCTGCATCAGCGCCCCTGATACTCCGAGGGCGCCTCCGCACATCAGACTGAATACCGTCCGGGAAATCCGCTTGCGGACCACATTGGCCCCGTAGCTGTCGATGTCCGGATGAAACAAGCCGTCGATGAGCTCCTTCCATCCTACATGACGGGCTCCTAATACGAGCGAGGCTATCACGCACAGGACAAGCAGGACCAGACTGATGATAAGCACGGGTATGAAATTTTTGGGGAGATGCAGCTTTAGCCGTGTATCGTCCGGAACCGCTGAATTATTCATTTATTTTATCGATAGCTCCGCCGATCAAAGCCAGATACTCATCAATAGTGTACGCAATGGACAGCGGATTAGGAGTTCCCGCAGCTACCAGTGGTGTATCGCTGTCGATGAAGGCTACCGAACCTCTTTCAATTGCCGGAATCTTGCCGAGCAGGGAGTCAGCCTGCAGGGTCTTGAGCAGTTCCGCATTGCCGTATCCGACAATCAGGTCAGCATCGTACAAGGCTTCAACATTCTCAGCACTTAAGCTCAGAGAGTAGCTGGTAGGATCGGTAATCTGTGAAGTGATGCTTTCAGGATAGGTCATACCCAGCTCGTACAGGAACGAGACACGGGAATCTACAGGAGTATAAATGTGCAGCTTGGACAAATCTTCAGCCGAGAAGTTTACCCAGACTACCTTTTTGCCGCTGATCTGCGGATATTTGCCCGCTTTGTCTTTAACCATTTCCTCGGTATCCTTGATCAGCTGCTCGCCTTCCGCCTTCATCCCCATACCTTCGGAGTTCAGCAGGACCTGCTCACGCCAGGTGGTTGCCCAAGGTGCCGTCGGATAAGCTACAACCGGAGCGATTTGGGTAAGTGTATCATAATCCTCCTGTGTAATCCCGGAATAGGCAGCCAGAATTACATCCGGGTTCGCATCGGAAATAGCTTCGAAATCAAGGCCGTCTGTATCCTGGAATACATTCGGATCGGTTGCGCCCAGTTCCTTAAGCTTCTCTGCTGTCCAAGGCAGAAGTCCGCTTCCGTCCTGAACACCAAAATTCGCTGCGGAGAACCCTACAGGAACAACGCCGAGAGCCAGTGCGACATCATGATTGGCCCATTGGATAGTCACGATACGTTCAGGCTTGCTCTCAAGTACAGCTTCACCAAGGGCATGCTTAATGGTGATCGGATAGGCAGCAGCCGAATCCTGGGCGGCCGGTGCCTCTGTAGCAGCCGCTTCAGCCGCCGGAGAAGCAGTTGCTGCCGGTGATGGTGAAGCCGCAGAATTGGCCCCCTGATTAGAGGAGCAGCCTACTAGCGCTATTGTAAGTACAAATGGAGCTATCAAAGTCTTTAAAGAGAACTTTCTTGTCGGATTCATTGTATACCTTCCTTATCGTTTAGTGTATTTTGTGGTTCCTGGTACTGACAAGCTTGGCTGACGACCCCGCATCCAAATTCAAGATTCTGCAACATTATACGATAATGAGAATCATTATCGATAAATATAAAGGTGACTGGCTAGGTTGTCAATGTAAAAATTGGATTTCCCCTTATTTAGGTTGGATTTCTGCCGCGGACAAAGGGTTATTCTGGCTGATAGCTCTTGTATTAAATGTCTTTTTTCCACTAGCTGTCTGCGATGAACAGATCCGTTCATGAGCAAGTGGAGGAGATCCACCTAATTCCGGGCGCCGACATGCGGATTCGGGAGACACAACGCTAATTTAAGTTAATCGCTTAGTATAACGGACAGGAGAGGCGTTAAGCTGTGGAAAAGCGCCACAGTGCCGGTCCTTGCGGACACCAGCGCCGTTATTTAGGCGGATAAGCAGAGCTAGCACATGAAACGTGTCTTTTAAAGGCTGTGATGTCCGTTTAATCATCCAAATTGGCCGATATGGAGCCATCAAGGGCTGTGGTGTCCGTAAGGGTCAAATCGGGCTCTTGTTTGGACCCGAAGTGCCCCACATTGTGGGGATGTTGACTCAGATACTATATTTTCCCCAACAATCAAAAAGCCGCAAGCCGTTCCCTTCGGGGGCGGCTTGCGGCTTTCATGTGATGGCAGATGGGCTATTAATCAGCCCAGCAGCTGGCTGACGCCTTCGCTAAGCGGTGTAAGCGGACGGTTCAGCAGCTTCTGCAGATCATCGCTCTTAATATCGAGCGCGCCGTCACGGATCGCGCCCTGAATGGCAACTACAATCGGCAATGCGGCTTCCGGGACGCCTGCACCAGCCATAATACTCGCATAAGCTGCATCGTCAACCTGCTGTACAGCTACTTCCTGGCCAAGCACTCCGCCGGTAACGGCCGCGAGCTCTGCCTGGGTAGCCGGTGTGCCGGACAATTCGTAGATGACGCTATCCTTACCGTCGCCGGCAAGAACTACGGCAGCCGCTTCCGCATAATCACGGCGGGTAGCCCAGCCTACCTTGCCTTCGCCGGCCGAGGTCAGCCAAGGTGCGCCAGCTTTAACCGCCTGAATGGAGCCTGCTTCATTCTCCAGGTACCAGTTATTGCGCAGGAAGGCATAAGGGATACCGGACTCGCGGATGAATTCTTCTGTCGCCCGGTGTACGGGTGCCAGGAACAGGGAGCTGTTCTCTGCGTCAGCGACGCTGGTATAGACAATGTAGCCTACTCCGGCCCGGACAGCTGCATCTACAGCCGCCTTGTGCTGGCGGACTCTTGTCTCATTGTCGCCGTCGGCTGAGACAATCAGCAGGCGGTCCACTCCGGCAAAAGCCGCATCCAGTGTCTCCGGCTGATCGAAATCGCCATGACGGACATCCACGCCGCGGGCCTGCAGCTCTGCTGCCTTCTCCGGCTGTCTGACACTGGCTACGAGGTTCCCGGCCGGTACAGTCTTCAGTAATACCTCTGCTACGATAGAGCCAAATTGTCCGGTTGCGCCTGTTAATGCAATCTTCATATCCATTCCTCCATTTGGGTTGCTTGTATTTGAACTTCAGCTGTTTATTCTTGTTGATACAAAAGCAATCTGTTCCTGTAACTATTGTAGTTACAAGTTGATCAAATGTCAAATGGATTGTTAATGATGCTACTGGGCCCTGTGTCAGCCTACGTTCTTGAAATACCGGTAAATCTGTTCCAGCTTCCGATTATGCTTGCCTTTCGGGCTCTCCATGCTGCCGAATTCAAAGAACTTCACCCTGCGGATGCCTACATAATTGAATAAGGCCTTTCGCATCAATACCTTATGTGAATTATTGAGCCAGAGCAGCGGATAATGGGCGGGGCCCTTCATGCTGGAGATGCAGACAACACGTTTGCCCTTGAGCAGCCCCTCCGGGAGCAGGCCGCCCTTATCCCGGTAAGCGAAGCCGGAGGCGAACATCCGGTCGATATACCCCAGCAGCATGGCCGGCGGCCGCCCCCACCAGATCGGATAGACAAGCACCACCTGGTCAGCCCACAGCAATTGTTCCCGGTACTCCGCAAGCTGCGGATCACGGTGCATATCCCGTCTGCGCTTATCCTCATTGAATACCAGCACCGGATCGAAACCGGCCTCATACAAATCAAGCACCTTGACTTCGGTAACCTGCGGATTCTCTTTGCTGCCGCGCAGCACCTCCTGCAGGAATGCATAACTGAGACTGTTGTGATTCGGATGTGTATAGATAACAAGTGTTTTCATTAGCGTGCCCCTTTACTTATCATTTGATAAGTTATATTTTATCCAAAAGGTACCACAGCTGCGATTTAGTTGTCAAATGATAATTGTTATTTGATAATTATTTTGCTATGTTGTCTTCTGAGGTGATCTTATGGACAAGGACAACAACCAGCTGTTTCAGAAATTCGTGGCCTTCAGTGCTGCCGTCCACCAAATAACGAATGATATAACCAAAGATGTGAAATCAGAGGCTTTAACGCCGCTGCAATATAAGATCCTCGAATACATTGCTGTCAGCCAGCCGGTCACGCTCAGCGAAATCAGCGAGTGCATGCAGATGTCGATGCCCAATACAAGCCGTGAACTGAAGAAGCTGGGCGAAAAAGGGCTTTGTGCGCGTGTTGCCGATCCGGAGGACCGCCGCAGACAAGGCATCACGCTCTCGCCTGCCGGCGGGGCGATGATGAATGAGGCCTTCGCCCGGATTTCCGTCCGGTTTGAGCAGCGTATTCAGGCAGTAACCCCCGAAGAACGCAAAGAAATCGAGCGGGCGCTCGATCTCTTGCAGCAGAAAGTATTCTATTAAGGCCAGCTTGCAGCCGGTGTTGCTTGGGCAGTTATGTCTGGTCGGCGTACCGCCACCAGGCGAGAGTACCTATAAGGCCAATTCCTCCGGTAAGATAAGGAAGCACCAGGCTCAGCATCTGTAAATGGGTCTGCTCCTCTCCGGAAGCGCCGCTGCGCAGTCCGGGAATGGCCCACGGAATATATTCCACGATTCCCAGGGCTCCGCCAAACTGGGCAGCCACGATGGTAAGCAGGACGAAACCCAGAGGAGGCAGATACCCGCGCCCGGTACTGGCCATCCAAGCTACTGGAACGCTCAGGCAGATCACCATAAGGCTAATCAGTGCGTAGTTGCCGAAGCCGGATGTGATATTTCCCAGGCTCCAGCCGTCCAGCCGGACAAGCCATGCTGTCATGCAGCCGGTTAGGAACATTATGAGTGCCAGCACTGCACACAAGGCAGCAGCTACAATCAATTTGGCAGCAGCGGTTCCGTACCGGGACAGCGGTAAGGCCAGCATATCTTTGACAGTGCGGTCGGAATATTCACGGCCGAAGATCCAGCTGAATACAAACCCGAATCCGATAAGTCCGCCCATGGACAATATAATACCGAGCTCCTTCAGATAACCGGTCAGATTGATTTCACCCTCGAAGCTGTCCTGGGAGCCAAGCCACCCGGAGAATACAAGACCGATCATTACAGGCAGCAGCACACTGGTCGCCAGTGAAATCCAGAATAGCCTGGAGCGCCGGAGCTTCAAGGTCTCTACCCACAGAGCCGATTGGAATTGCTTCATTTTGCCACTCCTCCTTCAGCTTCAATCATTCTAAGAAAATAAGCCTCCAAATCCTCTTCCTCCACCCGAATCATGGTAGGCGGCATATTGGCGTATGCCAGCAGCTTGGAGATGTGGTCCGGATGCGTTATAGCCTGTTCATCCCGCAGCAGCATTGTCCCATTCCCCGATACCCTCACTTTAAAGCCTGCCTGAATCAGCCTGTCCCGCGACTTTGCCGGTTCACGGGTCTCTACAAGCAGCTGTTTGCGGAGCAGATGCTGCAGATTACTGACATCCGTCTCCTGCAGCAGCCGGCCCTGATGCACAATACCAATCCGTGTTGTCAGTCTGGAGATCTCCCCGAGAATATGACTCGATATGAAGACCGTTACTCCGTGATTAAGCGCCAGCCCGCGGAGCAGCTCCCGCACCTCAACAATTCCGGCCGGATCAAGACCGTTCGTCGGTTCATCCAGAATCAGCACCTTCGGATGATGAAGCATAGCCTTGGCCAGACCAAGCCGCTGCCCGTTCCCCAGCGAGAGCGTCCCGGCCTTGCGGTCGCGGTACGCGGTAAGCTGCAGCCGGCCGATAATGCTGTCAACCGCCTTGCGGTCCGCAATGCCCCGCAGCCTGCGGATCATCTCCAGATTCTCGCGGACGGTAAGCTCCGGATAGGAGTACGGCGTCTCCACCATATAGCCCACACTGGACCACAGCTTATGACTGCCTGCATCGACCCGCTGCCCGGATATATAAGAGGACCCGGAATCCGGCCGGATCATGCCCAGCAGCATACGGATTGTCGTCGTTTTGCCTGCTCCGTTCAGCCCCAGGAACCCGTAGATTTCCCCTTGGCTCACCTCCAGGGATAATCCGTTTACGGCGTGATTACTGCCAAAATGCTTGGTTAATCCTTGAGTCTGAATCATTGCGGTCATGCCAATCACTCCTGTTCTTTTTTAAAACTAACTAGTTGTTTATATTTGATCCAAAAAACAACCGCCTTACAGCAAAGACGGTTCCATTACGCCATGGATGATAAATTGCGCTATCTGTTCAATCAGCTGCTCCTTCAGCTGCGGCGAATCCCGCTCGCCGAGTATATGCTCATACCTTGCAGCGGACTGCAGTGTAGCTGTAGTTACGTTCATAATCAGAATGGGAAACAGCCGGGGGTCCAGATCCTGCCGGAGAATCCCGCTCTGCTTGGCTGCTATGGCCAAATCATAGAACTGTGTACCGTCATCCGGGCGGTACGTAATCTGATTCCATGTCTTCCAGTCTTCAGCCGCTTCCCAGAACAGAATCTTCAGGTAGCTCGGATGTGATAACAGAAAGGATACCATTTCACGGGTCATAGCTCTCAAAAAGCTCTTAAACGCCGCAGCATCTGTTACAAGCAACTCGTTCTTCAATAATTCGGTAATGAACGTACCTGTAATCTGCTCCCCGATCTGGTCTGCACGTTTGACCACCTCTGTATACAGGCCCAGTTTGTCGCCAAAATACTGATAGATTAGACTCTTATTGTATCCGGACTCCTTCGCTATCACATCAATCCGTGCCGCCGAATAACCCAGCCCGGCAAATATCCTCTCGGCAGCATCAAGGATGATTCCCCGGGTCCGGGCGGCATCATAAATTTTAGTACCCCGTTTGCTGTCTGCTGTTGCCATATTAGCCGCCTCCATTTATAACTAACTGGTTAGATTTTATGATGAACAGGAGCAGAAGTCAAGTGCAGCCTAAGCGGCAGTCAGCCTGCCGCTGCAATATGCCAATAATTGGCACAAAACCATTTCTCCCCTCCTGCGTCCAATCTATGGAATCAAATCTATCCATAAGGTGATGAGTACATGACAACGAGCAGAATCGCGCTTCTGTCCCTGCTCGGACTGGCCTTGTTATCCTCTTCAGTCCAAGCAGAAGCAGCCCCGCAACCAGAGCAGGGTTCTAAGCCGATATCCATTTATCTGGACGGGCAGCAGCTCCAGCCTGAAGCACCGCCGCTTAACATCAGCGGAACCGTGCTGGTTCCTGTCAGAGACCTGTTTGAAGCCCAGGGGGCTTCACTTACCTGGAACAATACGAGCAAGACTTTAACCGCCGTTAAAGGCAGTACAACGCTGACTTATACCATAGGCTCTGCTATAGCCCGGTTGAATGAACGAACCCTGGACCTGCCTGTACCCGGGCAGTTGTCGCAGGGCTACAGCATGGTTCCGCTGCGCTTCGTCAGCGAAGCTCTGGGCAGTACGGTAACTTGGCAATCCGCAGCGGGATCTGTCATCATCTCTTCGGCAGCAGCCCATGAGACCTCAGTGACCTGGGGGGTGAATCTGCGGAGCTTACCGGACTCAGACAGCGAAACTGCCAACCAGAAGCTGCTGCCCGCAGGCAGCAAGGTTCATGTGCTCCGTGAGGCCGGAGCCCTCTGGCTGGAAGTACAGACTGAAGATCATCTAACGGGGTATGTTTCTGCGAAGCCGAAATATACCGATTACAGAAGTAATTCACTTCTGCAGAAGCAGGGCGAGGCCCTGATCACTTACGGGAAGAAATATCTGAACACTCCCTATGAATTCGGCGCTTCACCGGACCAGACCGATACGTTCGACTGCTCCTCTTTTGTGAAACGTGTATTCGGGGATACCCTTTCGGTAGATCTTCCCCGTGTTTCTTATGATCAGGCACTGGAGGGCCGGGAGATCAGTCTGGATGAGCTGCGTACAGGAGATCTGCTGTTCTTCACCGCCCGGGGCCTTGATATCGGACATGTGGCTATCTATGCCGGTAACAACCGGCTGCTGCACACCTACTCCAAGGAGCAGGGTGTTCACATGGAAGATTTCAGCAGCCAGTGGAAGAAACGCTTTGTTACCGCACGCAGAATCCTCTAACTGTAGTCAGGCTCCACTTCCTTACAAAGACAGTGCGCTGGAATCCATACTATGCGTAACCCGGTTGCGGCCCTGCTCTTTGGAAGCGTAAAGCGCCTGGTCAGCCTTATGCAGAAGGCTTGCTTCCGGTTCCGGGTCCGCCCCGGTAAAGGTAGCAACGCCCAGGCTTGCTGTAATCCCGCCCATAACCCGTATAATTTCGGTATCCCAAACTGCATGTTCAATCTCATGACGTATATTCTCGGCAATCATTATAGATTCCGGGGCGTTAATGCCGGGGAGGAGGAGAACGAACTCTTCCCCGCCATACCTTGCGGCTATATCCTGCTCCCGGGAATGATAGCTCAGCAGGCTGCCCATCTGCTCCAGAACATGGTCTCCCATAGGATGGCCAAGGGTATCATTCACCCTCTTGAAGTGATCAATATCAAGAATCAGCAGGGAGAACGGCTCTCCCGACTCATCAGAACGCTTGATATGCTCCGTCAGCACCTCCTGGAAGTACCTTCTGTTCCGCAGCCCTGTAAGCTTGTCTGTAGTGGACAGCTCCACCAGTATGGCATTCAGCTCCAGCAGTTCACTCTGCTTCTGCTCAATCTCGGTATGCAGCTGCTTCAGCTTCGCGAGCGCCTGATCCTTCTCCCAGTATGCCTCTTCAATCTGCTTCTTGGCAGACCGCAACTCTTGCTCATAATCCATGCGCTTGGCCATCTGCACCAGAACACAATCAATGATCTCAATCCCCTCATTCTCATAACGCCTGCCGTTAAGAATGTAAGGGATGGACTGTCCGTTATGATCCTTCAAGCTGAGAAACAGCTCATCCACATGCCCGTTCAGATTGATATTCGGATAGAAATAGGAGTGAAACACAAGCCGGTTGGCTTTTGACATCAGCGATTCCAGATGTTTGCCTGCCAGGTCCTCCCGCTCATAGCCCATACTGTCCAGGAAGGTCTGATTCATCTCCGTAATCATACCTTCATGCGTTATAGCAACATACCCGCACGGAGCATATTCCAGTCTTTTATCCATAATCCCGTACCCTCTCCATAGTGCGCAATTGCGGCAAATCTATTGCAGAAATTCTCTAATCAGCGTAATTGTCTCTTCCGGGTGACTGATATGGGGATAATGGCCCTTGGCCTCCAGCTGGCGGAAGGTGCTGTTGCTTAAGTGTTTATGCAGATATTCTCCTGCTTCAAGCGGAACAATGCTGTCATCCGAGCACTGCATAATAAGAGTGGGCAATGTCGATTTGGACAGCTCTGCCCGGTGGTCCGACAGGAAGGTAACCTCTGCGAACTCTCTCGCGATCACAGGATCCCCCGCAATAAAGGTGCGCTCCAGATCCTTCGTCAGCTCCGGAAGCTCCGGATTTTTCATCGCCAGCGGTGCCATAAAGCTTGCCCAGCCGGCAAAGTTCATCTCCATCATTTCCAGCAGCTCAGCCACATCACTCCGCTCAAATCCGCCGTTATAGCCCTCGCTGTCATTCAGGTAACACGCGGAAGGCCCGATCATAATCAATTTGGCGAATAATTCCGGCCGTTCAATCGCTGCATGCATTCCAATCATTGAGCTGACGGAGTGGCCGATAAAGATGACATCCCTTAGCTGCAGCGCTTCCATCACATCGAGTGCATCCTGCACGTATCCGCCAAAGTCACCGTACTTCTCTTTGCTGTAAGCCGACAAATCCGAATTGCCTGAGCCGACATAATCAAACAGCACCAGCCGGTAGTTGTTCTCAAAGGCCGGGGTAATATATTGCCACATGCTCTGGTCACATCCGAATCCATGGGCAAATACGAGGGTCTGCTCCCCTTTTCCAATTATTCTTACCTTGTTTCTTGCAAGCACATTATTCATCTTCAACTGCTCCCTTTATTCATCACGATTCTTCCATTCTGAGGTGCAGACCAGCAAAGATCAAGCAAGTATTATGTGATTTCTCCGGTTGTTCCCCGGCAAAATTCCTGATGAATGCTGCTTCATATTCTATAAAATACTGCTCATTATTTGTTATATCGGTGCCAGCGTATTGAATGTTCAGATGCATCCGAAAAAAGCAGAGGCTGCCCTGTGCTTTTCTTTCTGCTCCTGACAGCGCCGGATAATCAATAGGACCGGAAGCAGCTGCCAGCAGGCGGCTATTTCCGGTCCTATATTTGTTCTATGCCTTGCGGACGAATTCCGACTTCAGCTTCATTGCGCCGAACCCGTCGATTTTGCAGTCGATATCATGATCGCCTTCTACCAGCCGGATATTCTTCACCTTGGTCCCTATCTTCAGAACGGACGAGCTGCCCTTAACCTTCAGGTCTTTAATTACGGTCACAGTATCACCATCGGCCAGAATATTGCCGTTTGAATCCTTAACTACCTTCTGCTCCTCACTGCTTCCCTGTTCTGAGTCCAGGGACCACTCATGTCCGCACTCCGGGCAGACCAGAAGCGCTCCGTCCTCATAAGTGTACGGGGAGCTGCACTGCGGGCAATTCGGCAATTCATTCATTAGTTCATGTCTCCATTTCTGCTTCGCACTAATTTGGGGATGATCCTGCTTAATTTTAACATATAGCTTGATAACGGGCGATAATTAAATTAATATCTAATTAGATTATCATTTAATTATAAAGCTGGTGGTTATCCATGATTATTTTAAACCGGAGCATCTCCCCTGGATCGGTCTCCTGGTCATTCACCAGCAGTATAACCGCCGGGGTATTGGTACGGCTGCCTTTCATGAGCTGGTAAGAATGTTCATACAGCAGGGCCTGGCCGCAGTCCGGCTGGCTGTTCAGCTGGAGAATACTGCCGGTGCAGCCTTCTGGACGCAGAATGGCTGTGTCCGGGTCAGAAGCGCCATCGATAACCACAATAATGAAGTAGATATCTACGAGAAGCAGTTTAAGTAAAAAGCGGCAGTGGTAATAATGGTAATGTAGCCTGTCCGGTACAGAATATCCTATAAGGAGTGAGTGCAGGCATGAAGCCATCCGATCCGGGCCAGCCTTCCACAGCAAGTGCTGAGTACTCAGAACTTGCGGACGAAACTATAGATGCCATTGAAGACCTGTCCGGCGTCCACCCCGGCTACCGCCGTGCCCATGCGAAGGGAATCTGTTGCCGGGGTTTCTTCCGGCCGAGCGGCCTGGGCGCGGGGCTCACCACTGCTGCCCATCTGCAGGAGCAGCAGGTGAACGCCGTGGTCCGGTTCTCCGGCAGCTCCACCGACCCGGCACTTGCCGACCTTCTCTCTCCGGCCAAAGGAATGGCCGTCCAGTTCCAGCTGCCTGGCGGCGGAGTGACCAATCTGGTTGGGGCGACGGTCCCTGTGTTTTTTGCCCGCACGCCTGAATCCTT
This sequence comes from Paenibacillus sp. MMS20-IR301, assembly GCF_032302195.1. Taxonomy (NCBI): domain Bacteria; kingdom Bacillati; phylum Bacillota; class Bacilli; order Caryophanales; family Paenibacillaceae; genus Paenibacillus; species Paenibacillus sp. MMS20-IR301. The sequence continues at coordinate 6,039,654 of NZ_CP135275.1, read as the reverse complement.
TCTGGATATTATCCGCACATTACACCGCGCGCAGGCAGGCACCCTCGGAACGCTCGGGATGATCAAGGAGATTATGACCCATTTCAGCGAAAGCAAGTCCAGCCTGCTCGCCGTGAAGCAGCTGAAGCCGCCCGCAAGCTACGCCGAGAGCCATTATTACTGCATTCATGTCTATCTTCTGGAGGATTCGGCAGGAAGGGTCCGTCCGGTGAAGTTCGAGTGGGTGCCTGAAACGGGAGTGCGCACGTTATCGGCTGAGGCTGCGGCACAGCAGCCGGATAACTATCTGGAGGATGAGCTGGAGCTGCGGTTCAAGGATGAGGCGGCCATCTTCCAGCTGGCGGCTGTCCTCGGTGAAGAAGGGGATCCGACCGATGATCCGACCCGCACCTGGCCGGAGGACCGGCAGAGAATCGATCTCGGGCGGCTGCATATTTCGGAGATTATTCCGCAGCCGCCGGAGCTGGTCATGGACCCTGCGGCAGTTGCGCCGGGGATCCTGCTATCCGACGACCCGATTCTGAGCTTCCGCAGCGCAGCATACGCTGAATCCTATCACCGGCGGAGTGAAGGCAGATAGATAGTAATCCAGCTATACTGAGAGGAGCATTGTATGCGGCAGGCTATGATTATCATGAACCCCTCGTCCGGCAGAGCCGAAGCGCGGGATTATATAGAGGCAGCAGAAACAGCCCTGCATAGTGCGGGCTATCAGGTTACCACCCGGGAGACGGCTGCCGAAGGCGATGCTACAGCCTTCTGCCGGCTGGCTTGCCGGGAAGGCTATGACCTGGTAGTTGCCGTCGGCGGGGACGGCACCCTGCACGAGACCATGAACGGCCTCGCCGATCAGGAGTGCCGGCCGAAGCTTGCGGTTGTACCAATGGGAACGGTCAACGATTTCGCCCGGGCCCTGCAGATTCCGCTGAACCCTGCGGATGCTGTCCGTACGCTGTCTTCCTCCCGTGTGCAGCGTGTCGATATGGGCCGGCTGAATGACCGGCTGTTTGTCAATGTAGTAGCTGCCGGTTCACTGGCCGGCTCACTCTCTTCAGTTACCTCCGAGGACAAGACGCGGCTCGGTTTCCTCGCTTACCTGAAGGAGGGAATCAAGGAGCTGACCGGCAACCATGTTCATCCGCTGCGCATCACGTATGACGGGGAGACCTGGGAAGGCTCCTCCCCGCTTTTTCTCGCCGCGCTTACGAACTCGGTAGGCGGATTCGAGAAGCTGGCACCGGGCGCCGCCGTTGACGACGGGCTGCTCCACTGCTTCATCATTAAAGATCTCCATCTGCTGAACAGTGTAACCGTCAGCATTTCGCTCTTACTCGGCAATCTGCGGAATCATAAGGATGTTATTTATTTCACTGCCAGACAGGTCTCCGTTAGCTCTGCCGATCCGGTGAAAACCAATGTCGACGGTGAAGAAGGGCCTCCGCTGCCAATCACATTAAGTACAATTCCGCGTCATATCGAGGTTGTTGTTCCGGAACAGTGATCTGTGCAGGCGCTGGCCTGCTTATTCCCCGGACCGTATTTACATTACACCATGCAGCTCGGTGAAATCCTCATGCAGCGTCCATTCCAGCCGCCGCACCCATTCACGCTGCACCTCTTTGGGAGCAATCCGCAGCCGGTGCAGCACATTCCATACCTTATAGAGGCTGGCTGCCTTTAGCTGCTGCGGTGAGAAGGACAGCGGATGAACTGACAGGTAGCCTTCCATGAATGCTGCATTCAGCTCTGCCGCCCGTACGGGATAGTGCAGCTTCGTGAACCAGCAGACCCAGGCCACATCATTGAGCGGATTCCCCCATTCCGCCCATTCCCAATCCAGTACATGCAGCGCAGACTCCGGCTCGTAGAGCAGATTATGTACCCCGTAATCGCCATGCGTCAGAACCCAGGGCTGCTCCGGGTCTCCGGCAGCAGAAAGAAGCTGGACTGATTGCCTGCCCAGAGATTCCGGTACGAACTCTAACTTCCTGATCATTGGCGCAAGCCCGGGCCTGTTGCTGACCCGTATTCCTGATGCCTGCTGCACATACGGCCGTGAATGAATCTGGGCAGCCAGCAGCTGACCCATATTGCGGTAGATCCAGTCTGCCCTTGTCCAATCTCCCGCATCCAGTACAGACTGTGCATTCACGCCCCGCATACAGTCCATCACTATGACCCGCATCCCTTCCAGCAAGGATACATCATGCACTACCGGTGTATCGCAGCTGCCTTGCAGCAGCTTCATCACATTAATCTCATTGAGCGTATCCTCATTGGACAGATTGGATACTTTCGCCACAAGCTGCGGCTCCGTTCCTGTCATAAGGTAGGTGATATTCGTATATCCTCCTGTAAGCCGTTCCAGGCAGCAGCCATATCTTATTTCCAGCGCTCTGATGATATTAGCAATCATGATTGAAATCCCTCTCTTTTCCCTTCTTTCGACCCTATTCCAAGCATAGCACATACTCCTGTTTATCTTGGAACAAGGCTTTTTGCACAAGTAGTTCTCTGCTCCTATCTCTACCCCCTTCCAGGGCAAAGAGGGGTGTTCAGGAAGCCATGACACGGCTTCCTGAACACCCCTTCGACACTAACTGCAGTTTATGATAATTCATGATTGCGGCAGAAACATAGGACGTCAGGCTTAACTGCTTCCTTAACTCCGCTCCGAACGGTACAGCTTGTGCAGCAGCACCATCTGTCCGATATGATAGGCATTATGCGTAGCCGCGTTGCTGACGATCTCCCACCACGCAGCCGGCTCCGGGAAGCCGTTCACTTGCTGCTCCAGCGCCTGCACCTCCAGCAGGGATTGCCATTGCAATAACGTCTGCAGCAGCTCCGCACGCAGATCACTGAAGGCGATACCGGCAGGAAGCTCAAAGCTGCGGTTATTATCGCCGATTGGGGGCACGGCATCGACCTGCCCCGCACGGTACCTGGTCTGCCAGGTCTTATTCCAGTAGAGCAAGTGCTGAGTAAGCTCAGCAATGCTGCTCAGTCCCGCTCCCGGTTTCCAGAAAGCCTCCTCCTCCGTAACCGATTCTACGGCCTGCAGGAACGGAAGATGCCAGCTGGGATCATTCGCGTTTGCCAGCAGCTGATTAGCCAGCACATCCTTGGCATGAACCATACTTCCCACTCTCCTCTCCTGCTGAAAATATCATAATCCGGGCATTATAAATCAGGTAAAATTCTTCTAAAGATAAAGTTCTCCGCCCCGGCCGGGATGCAATTCTTATTTCTCCGAAGGGGTGTAGTCACTTAACTTGCCGTAATATATAAGCTGCAGGCGTTCACTTTGGCGGAAGTCATCCGGTGTAACAAGCGCCGGAAGCTTGTTCCATAGCCTGATGCCCGAACGCTCCAGAATCTCAGCAACAAACTGCGAGCAGAAATAAGAATTGCTGAATTCCACCGGCTCTTTCAGCGCAATGCCGATGACGCCGAGGATATTGTAGAGATACTTCTGGCGGCTGCGGATGAAGACCTGCAGCACCCGCTTCATTTTCTCCACCTCACGGACCGTAACCTTCAGCTCATAAATGACACAGGTGGTACCGGGATATTTACTGTAGGTGCCGGTATGGATATCCTCCCGCACGAACCCGCCGTTCAGCGGATTAGCCGGATGCTTTCGCCCGAAGCTGTACAGCTCCGACAGCTCCCGGTTGAACGAGATAGAGGCATGGTTATACGGAGCCTTGGTATAGCCCTGAATCAGCCTTGTGAAGAGGGTGCCTGTATTGGTGAGCAGGATATAGACGGAGTGTTCTGCTGACATTTGCAATTTTCCCCTTATCAAGTCAGTTGATTTACTTCATAATAAGCTGGACACTCCGTTTATTCTAACATAAAATTCCTGTAATAGAATTCTACCCCGAGATAAGTTGGTGATTCCTGATGGACCGTTCGCTACATACGTTTATTCTGATTTTTGCAGCGTTATCTGTTATTCATTTATTGTATATTGTAGTCAGCCGACTGCAGAAGGACAAGGATTATACCGGTATCGGCTTCCGGATCAAAACCTGGTGGGGCATGCTGTTCATCTTCTGCCTGGCTACCGTGTCCGGCGCTGTTGTCTCCCTGCTGTCGCTGATGGTGCTGAGCTTCTTTGCCCTGAAGGAGTATTTCTCGATGATCCGGACCCGGAAAGCGGACCGCAGGCTGTTCCTGTGGGCATACCTGTCTATTCCCCTGCAATTCTACTGGGTCTATATCGAGTGGTACGGGATGTTCATCGTCTTCATTCCGGTCTATGTGTTCCTGCTGCTCCCGCTGCCAAGGCTGATCAACAAGGGAACGCTCGGCTTCCTGCGCAGTGTCAGCGCTACCCAGTGGGGACTGATGCTGATGGTCTTCGGGCTGAGCCATCTGGCATACTTCCAGTTCGCTACGCCGCAGTACGGGGCCGGACTGGTCCTCTTCCTGGTCGTGCTGACCCAGCTGAATGATGCCATTCACTATCTGGCCTCGATCTATTTCGGCAAACACAAAATTGTCACTACCTCAAACCCCTACTTAACCTGGGAAGGCTTCGCCTGCGCATTCGTTGTAACTACAGCGGTATCCTATCTGATCTATCCTTACCTCACGCCGCTGAATCCATCCTTCGGTTATCTCTCCGGCATGCTGATCAGCCTCAGCGGCTTCTTCGGCAGCCTGACTGTATCTGTGCTGAAGCGTGATTTGCTGATCGGTGATGATGATAAATTCGCCGCGCTTAAGAAAAGCTACCTCAGCCGGATCGATAGCCTTACCTATACTGCACCCGTGTTCTTTCATGTGATCCGCTATTTCTTCGACTTCATGTAGGAGCAGGCTGGACTGCCCATGTTCCTGAACGCAAAAACAGAGACGATCCGTTAATCCGGGTCGTCTCTGTTTCATTATCCGTCTTAGTTTGTGCTTGTGCCTGCGCCGTCAGGAGCTGTAGTGCCCGCATCCGCCGGCTTGGTTGTACCTGCATCGGCTGGCTTCGTAGTGCCTGCGTCTGCCGGCTTCGTGGTGCCTGCATCCGCTGGTCTTGTCGTGCCGGCATCTGCCGGCGGTGTTCCGCCGCCGCCTTGACCGCGGTTACCCCGGCCTCCGCCGAATCCGCCGCCTCCGCCGCCAGGACCGCCCATGCTGCTTCCGCCTGTGGTTACTCCCGATTCATTGACCCAGGTCACACTGCCGGTGATGTCGAAGGTAACATACTTAGTGCCTCCGCTGTATTCGCCGTCCGTATACAATCCGTCTTTGGCTGTTCCGGCAGAAGAGCCTCCGGTATAGATGGTGTACGAACCGTCTTTGAGTTCAGGAGAGCTAACAACGACCGACTGGAAGCTCTTCGATGGAGTGAAGGTCAGAATATTATTTCCGTCTGCGTCCTCCAGATGAACCATCGTTCCAGCCTGCTGTGTGTCTGAGAAGAGCATGCTTACCGAATACTGGCCGGAGTCTTCCCCAGGAGCCTGGGCCATACCGGATGCGCCTGCTGCTACCAAATATCCGCCCGTCATGTTGAAGGTTCCGTCATAATCCAGCGCTCCGTTGCCGGAATTCTCAGGGCCGTTAACGATTGCCGTCCCGCCGGTCATCGTAACGGATCCGTTGGAATCAAGACCGTCGCCTGCCGCATCTACGCTCAGGTAGCCGCCGCTGATCGTCAGCATATTGCTGCCTGTGCTGGTGAACTGATCCTGTCCTTGGGTTCCGCCGGCATTCGCATTACTGTCATTACCGCCGGCGACATTGACACCGTCGTCAGAGGCCACAACGTGGATCTCACCGCCGGATATCGTAATATCCGCTCCTTCAATGCCTTCATAGCTCTTAGTAATATTGATTGTTCCGCCGGATATGGAGGTCAGGGCATCGGCATGGATTCCATCATCGCCTGTAGCCATCTCGAATTGCCCGTCCGTTATGGATACACTGCTGTTACTGTGCAGCGCATCATCCGCAGCATCAATGGTGAAGGTTCCGCCGTTTATGGTGAGGTCACCGCCTGCTTTCAGTCCTTTGGCGCTTGTGGATTCAGTTTCTGTTGCAGCCGTATCCGTAGTGGTGGCAGTGTCTGCCGCTGCAGCTGCGGTCTGATCTGCAGCAGCTGGCGCTGCATCCATCGCAGGCGGAGTGCCTCCCGCTTCTCCCTGTTCAGGGAAGGTTCCGGCATCCGGCCGCTGGCCGAAGCCGCCGCCCATACCCATGCCGCCTTGATCGCCCGTCTTCACTTCCGCATTCACATTCCCGCCGCCAGTTACCATGGTATAGGTCCCGCCGTCGATCACAGCTGCGGTCTCAGCCTGAATCCCGTCATTGCCGGCCGTAATGTCGAAGGTTCCTGCCGCAATTGCAATGAAGCCCTTATCCGCATCCTTGTCATTGGTTGACTTAATGCCGTCACCCTCAGCCGTAATCGTAATTGTACCGTCCTGTACTGCGATCAGGTCTTTACCGACGATGCCATCATCCGCAGCCTTCACTTCAATCGTGCCGGACATAATTTTCAGATCATCCTTGCTGGTGATGCCGTCATTGTAATTGCCCGTTACCGTGAGCTTGCCGGTGCCGTTGATGGTCAGATCCGCTTTGCTGAAGACCGCTGCGCTAGGCTCATCCGTAGCTGCATCTGCAAATACATAATCCGCTCCGTCAGTCACACTGTTCTCTGTACCTTCCTGCAGAGTGATGACAACCTTACCCGCTTCCTTGATATAGACAGGAGCGCTGTCGCTGTTACTCAGCTGTGCACCGTTCAGGACCAGATGCACGGTTCCTTTTACCTGCTCATCAACGATTACCTGTCCATCGCTGAGCGTGCCGCTGAGGACATAAGTGCCTGCCTCCGTAATGGTTACCGTACCGTCCGCAGCCGCTGCGCCTGAACCATCAACCGCAGCGCTGGTACCCGACAATGTAATTGCTGTCGAATCCGCCTCCGACCAGGCTGTGGCCGTATCCTCTTCATCAAAGCTCATAAGATCCGTAAGCTTCACACTTGCCAGCTGCACAGAGGCAGAGGTGCTGCTCTGGCCGGCCGTGACCGCTGTTACCGCCGTGTTACTTGCTGTATTTGTGGCCGCATTGGTACTGCAGGCCGACATCACGGCGGCGCATAACAGAACGAGTCCGATTTTGCTTCCCAGTAATAAGTTTTTCATATGTCATCGTTCCCTTCCGGTCTTAAATTAATATTCATTCATGGCCGGAGCCATGGTCAGTGAGAGATCAAGGTTCCCGTTGCGTGTACGGATAGCGTCTAGGAAATCCTTCTGGCTTACTTGTTCATTAATCGTTACGGCATAGACCAGCTCATACAGGCTGCCGAGTTCAGTCGTTCTGATCTTCTTAAGCTCATAAGCAACGCCAAATTTATTGAAGACTTCCGCGAAAGCCTCCTCATAGCCCAGATTCTCGGGGATGGTTACTTTCAGTGTTTTTTGCTGCGACTTCTTGAGGCCAAAGCCTGTACGGTTAAGCACGACCATCAGGATGCAGAGTACCAGGGTGAACAGTACCGCGTAACCGAAGGACCCTACCCCGCAGGCAAGACCGGAGGCCATAGTGAACAATACAAAGGTGATATCCTTCGGATCGCCGGGGGCGCTTCTGAACCGGATGATGGAGAAGGCGCCGGCAAGGCTGAACGCCCGGGCAACGTTACTGCCGATGAGCAGAATGATGATGGCGACAATTACGGGCAGCAGGACCATCGTCAGTACGAAGCTCTGTGAATATCCGGCCGGGCTCGTCTTCATGTAGGTGTAGCTGATGAGTCCGCCAAGGGCAATGGAGATCAATATGGTTAAAATAGCATTAGTGAATGTTAGCTCCGTAGTGGTCAGGGCTGCGGAAAAAATGGAATCAAGCATATAGGACACTCTCTCTTTCTGCTTTGCTGTTCTTCAGCATTTTTTTATATTCATTGCCGTATTTGGAGAAGCTGGTGCGGTACATCTGATGCTCGGAGAGCTTTTTGGCCAGCCAGACCGGAATCGTCTTCTCGGCCTTCACTTCCATCAGCCATTGGCCCGGCTCCAGCAGCTCCTCACCGTATATGCCGTGCTCCATCTTCAGATCGTACCGCCGGCAGCGGATATTCGTATCAAAGGTGATGCGCAGATCGCGGTTATTTTTGCAGAACATCGCTTTGCGGTCGTAAGACAGGTACAGCTTCGGCTGCAGATCATAACGGGTTAATAAGTACTTGATCTCCTCGATGACCTGCTTGTTCATATAGCTTTTGAATTCCGGCTCAAGGCCGCTTGCGACGAAATCATAGGCTTCATTCAGCTTGAGCGAGGTTCTTCTTTTGTTGACCAGGCCGAATACTTTTTTCTTAATCTCCAGGTAAACCTTGGTGTCACCGTTAGGAACGCCGTAGGCTCTGATCCGGAGCTTCTCCTTGTATTTCGGCTTGGCCAGGCTGCTGCGGATCAGGGAATCATGCGGTGTGTCATAATACAGGTTAGTGATGGAATAGTACTCATGCTGTTTGTTGTACTCATCAGGCTCCATATATTCCAGCAGCTCATTATAGAGTTTGTGGTAGGACTCGGTGTCGAACAAATATTTGTTCTCGTAACGGTTGAAGACTTCGATCGCCATGGGGTTCAGATCCTTTCAGGGAATGTATTGGATGCTGCATTTATCTGCTATGTCATGTATGTCCCGCTTGCTTATGAATGTATCTTAGCCCCCGAACCTTTAATGAATCTTAAATGGATTTACACTGCCTTAACTTTTTTACACAGCGATAACAATTCATGAATGCCTTCTATAATAGGGCCGGAAAGGCCGCATATAGTTAAGGTTGATTAAAGGTAATCTTGATATAATGGCGTAAGCCACAAGCACATTACTTATGTAGAGGATGGATAATCCCATGAGAATATTAATTGTAGAAGACGAGCAGCATCTGGCCGAGGCCTTAACGCAAATATTGAAAAAGCATAATTATTCCGTAGATGCGGTGCATGACGGCAGATCGGGACTGGACTTTGCACAGAGCGGTATCTATGATCTGCTGCTGCTCGATATCATGATGCCGGAGATGGACGGAATTACCGTACTGAAAACGCTGCGGAAGGAAGGGATCTCCACACCGGTCATTATGCTGACGGCCAAGGGCGAGATTACCGACATGGTAACGGGGCTGGATTACGGGGCTGATGACTACATCGCCAAGCCGTTTGCCTCGGAGGAGCTGCTGGCGAGAATCCGGGCTGCCCTGCGGCGTAAAGGGGAAGTGATTCCTGACGATGCCCTGAAGTTCGGTGATATCGAGCTGAATACGGCGAATCCGAAGCTGACGGTCAAGGGCAAGGAGATGAAGCTGAACCTTAAGGAGACCGAGCTCCTGGAGCTGCTGATCCTGCGGAAGCAGGCTGTAACCTCGAAGGAGCAGATTATCGAGAAGCTGTGGGGCTTCGATTCCGAAGCGGAGCATAATAACGTGGAGGTCTATATCTCTTTTTTGCGGAAAAAGCTTACCTTCCTTAACTCCGGGGTGCGGATCAGCACAATCCGGGGCGTCGGGTACGTGTTAGAGGTGAGCTCCTGATGTTCAACAAACTCAGAAACCGCTTCCTGATTGTCAATCTGGTTACCATTTCTGTCATGATGCTGATTGCCTTCGCCTCCATCTATATCATCATGTATGTGAATGTGCAGAATGACATTAATATGGACCTGCACCGGATCGCTGACTATCAGCAAAAAGGACCGGGTGATGCGGGCCGGCCTGGCGGCGGGGGCGAGGGTGGCGGCGGTATCGGCGGTGCTAGCGGCGGGATTCCCCAAGATAAAGGGCCGCTGGACGGCAGCCAGCCTCCGGAACGTTCCATTTCCTTCACGGTCATCGCGGATGCGGAAGGGAATCTGACGGACAAGGAATCCAAATTCACGATGGATGATGAATTCTATACAGCCGCGCTGGCGAAGGCGCTGGACAACGGCAAGGATACCGGAAGATTCACCCTGGATGACAGCCGCTGGATCTACATGATTAAGCATAACAGCAGCGAGAAGATTGTCGTCTTCCTGGACATCACCGCCCAGCAAAAAATCCTCACCAACCTGATCTACACCTTCACTGCGGTCGGGCTGCTGATGCTGATTATTCTGTACTTCACCAGCCGTTTCTTCGCGAACCGCTCCATTGCGCCGGTCCGGGAGGCTTTTGAGAAGCAGAAGCAGTTCATCGCCGATGCCTCCCATGAGCTGAAGACACCGCTGACCATCATCAACACCAACGCGGATGTACTGCTCTCCAACAGTGACGATACGATTCATAACCAGGCGAAGTGGCTGCAGTATATCAAGTCGGAGACCCGGCGGATGACCCGGCTGACCAATGATCTGCTCTATCTGACGGAGATGGATGATTCCCGGACCGGGATGGTTCACAGCAAATTCAACATGAGCGATGCGGTGGAGAATATTATTTTGACTATGGAGGCCGTAATATTCGAGAAAAACATCGCCTTCGACTACAACATCGAACCCGGCCTGACCGTAACGGGCAACAGCGAGCAGATCAAGCAGGTGGTCATGATTCTGCTCGACAATGCCGTGAAATACACAAATCCCAAGGGTGCGGTAACCATTGCGCTCCAAAAGCAAAACAGCGACGTCCTCCTCTCCGTCTCAAACACCGGGGAAGGCATCGCCGCCGAGCATCTGACGCGGATCTTTGACCGCTTCTACCGCACGGACACCTCAAGAGCCCGCAAGCAGGGCGGCTACGGTCTCGGTCTCGCGATTGCAAAATCGATTGTGGACCAGCATAAAGGAAAGATTTACGCGAAGAGTGCGGCCGGGGAGTCTGCCACGTTCTATGTACAGCTGCCTTGAGGGGGACAACCCGCTAATGAATATGATAACGTTAGGGTATGACTGATAATTTGAGGAAAGGTGCGTGCTTACTCTTATGCAGCCTATTGGACCTGATGCAGACGCTATTCATCCGAATCCCCTTATCAAGCAAGTCCGGTTCATCAAAAATACCGTTACCCGCGCGGGAATCATCGCCGGAGATTACTCTTACTACGATGATCCTGACGAGTCGGTCTCCTTCGAGAGCCGGGTCACCCACCACTACGATTTCATCGGCGATAAGCTGATCATCGGCAAATTCTGCGCGATCGCCCGCGGAACCGAATTCATCATGAACGGGGCCAATCACCGGATGGGCTCGGTGACTACCTATCCCTTCAACATTATGGGCGGCGGCTGGGAGAAGGCCGTGCCGGAGCTGGCGGAGCTACCCTACAAGGGCGATACCGTCATCGGCAACGATGTCTGGATCGGCCAGAATGCCACGATCATGCCCGGGGTAACGATTGGCGACGGCGCCATCATCGCCGCTAACGCTACCGTAACCAGAGATGTGCCTCCGTACCACATTGCCGGCGGCAATCCGGCCCGGGTTCTGCGGCAGCGCTTCAGCGATGAGCTGATTCAGCTGCTGCTGAAGCTGCGGTGGTGGGACTGGAGCGCCGAGAAGATTACGGCAAATCTTGAAGTACTGTGCAGCAGTGATCTGGAGCGGATCAAGGGCCTGGCAGAGGGAGACTGACTGGTCCCAGGGAATCCGGGGCTGTAAGTGCTTCACGGTCTCAGGGGAATCCGGCAGCCTGGCGTATACAACAAAGGGTGTCCTACTAGCCGTATTAGGCTAGGGACACCCTTTATTGCGGGATGAATACCGGTGTGATTGACTGCGGGCGTTCTGCAGGCACTTTGAAACGCATCTTCATGCTCCGGCGCTTCCTTGCGGACTCGGACTGAGAAGCCGTTATTGGGGCAAAATCCGCCATTTTACAGGTTACACGGACTCAGATGCTCTTATCTGACCGGCTTACCGTTGTTTCGGGCTCCAAAGCACAAAATAACGGCTCCTGAGTCCGTAACAAGCAGAAAAGCCGGCTTTTGGGCAAAATAAGGTCCTCTGTGTCCGTTCCACTCTGGCAAATGCAGATTAGCCGCAGCACAGCACGGAACATTATGATCCGCTAAGCTTCATTGCTGCTTAACCGGGCACGCATCTCCGCATACGCCTCCGGCGTGCCGACATCCTCAATCGTACCCTCCGTATAATACGCCCGCATCTCCTGGCGGGAATGCAGCCACTCAGGGAAATAGCTCGGCGCATCCGGATTGCCGCCTGCGGCAAGGTAGCGTTCGAACAGCGGCAGTGTCGACTGTTTGTAAATATAGAGGGCGAATACACCAATGTTGGACCGGGGATGCTGCGGCTTCTCTTCCAGCGACAGCACCCGCAGCTCATTGTCCAGCTCAGCAACACCTATACTGCGCAGCTCCTCCAGATCATCCACTGTCCGGACCAGAATGCAGTCGGTATTCACCCTGTGAAAATAATCCAGATATCCTGCAAGGCCGAATCCGAGCACATTATCTCCAGCCAGTACCAGCAGATCATCCTGCACTTGCTCCCGCTCCAGCACAAAGTTGATATCACCAATCGCACCTAACCGCTCCTCAGGTGAAGCCGTGCCGTCATTCAGAATTCTCACCTGCTTCGGACCGGTGTAGCTCTGCTCCCACCGCTCAAAGGCCGGATAGAACCGGTCGTTCGTTACAATCAGAAGCTCCGTTATTTCCTCCAGCACCTCCAGGCGTTCCACCAGCAGATCGAGAATCGTCCGGCTCCCTTGAACGGGAAGGAGCGGCTTTGGCGTGTCTTTGGTTAACGGATACAGGCGGGTAGCATAGCCCGCAGCCAAGATTAATGCGATCATCCTTGGTTTCACTCCTCCAGCCGGTAATCTGCCGCTCTAGTATTTTTTTGGCTTTGAGCATACTTTTTCTTATAGATAATGAGAGTACTAACACTATTATTATAAAAGCATGGCAGATTTGGACAGCTATTTTACTTGTTTTAACTAGGGAGTACTTTATGTAATGAATCTAGAGAGAACGGGGATTCTTAATCCGAATACGGATCAACTTCAAGACTGACTCTCATATTTAAGGCCTTTAATAACTTGGCTAAATCTTTAATTGCTTGCTCTCTACTCTTATGAGCCTCGATGTAATACCCATTATAGCTTACTGGTACAGTGAACGGATTTCCATTTGGATGCTTAGGCTCAGTGTTAACTAGATATCTTTTTGAACTTGTCTCAAAGGGAGTAATCTTCTCTAAATCAAAAGAATTATTTATAATAAATTGTAGTCCTTTTAAATAAAACTCAGGTACTCTACTTCCGTCTATTTTTTTGCCATTTGCATATAACATTAATTTAGAAATTTCTGATGTTGTAGGAATAAGCGAAATATCTACCGAGTCAGAAAGTGCAGCTTGGATAGCTTCAAAAGCCTCTCTATGTTTACTATACAGCTCTAGAGCTAATTCTTTTTCTTCATCAGTCACCGCTAGTTTCCTCCCATTATAAGGAATTTTTAGAACATCAATATATTGTGTTATTAACGCATTGACTTGTGGGTTTAACTCTGGATTTCTCGCAATGGGAGTTAGTACTTTGTCATGCAGCAACTGATAGTCAATACAGTACCACTCTGAGCTCCCTAACGTTTTTTCAGATGAAACATTAATTTGGTGACTCGGTGCTAATAATACAGGTATTATAAAATAATTTGGATAGTTACTTTTAACCCAATCCAGATATTTCTTACATTGCATATTATCGATTTTAGCATTAACTTTTTGTTCAAGTAGAATAATCACTTTTAAATCATGTTCTATATCTTCTATCTCAATAAATACATCCATCTTACCAACAGGACAACTGAATTCTTTTTTGATCTCTTGATTGGGATACACGTTTGCCTTTTTCAAGTCACAAATAGAAGCAACCCTAGCAATCTCATCAAGTTTAGCGTCCTCCCCATACACCGTTGGGTTAGAAACAGCTACAAGAAATCTTTTTAAAGAATAGTCTTTTAAATTGTGACTACCTTGTGGATCTAACAACCAGCCTAAAAACATTGAGTGCCAAGTTTCAGTATGTGTTCTACCCACAATATTAAAGAGATTCGGTCTTTTGGCAAGATTCTCAATTTGGGCAAAGTGCTCATCAGAAACTAAATAGAAAAGCTTTTGAATTAAAGATTGTCCAGTCATAGCAGCTCCTTATAAAGGATTTTTTAGATATTGTATACAAGAAAAATCTAAGTAAATTAATGTTATCGATTTTTAATAGATTAATTCAACGATATTTAACATTAAAGACCTTATACAGGGGCTGTATTAGAGTACAACCCCATTTTGTAATAGTTAATTATCTCATCTACCTTTGAAAACCAGATTAATAATCCTAAATTCACAAAAATAAAAAACGGAAAATATATTAGATTATGAAAGAAAACTCATTTTTAAATCCCCACCATGACAATGATCTAATCCCGCTTAATCCAGCTCCGCCCGCGAGAACAAATCACGGATAAGCGCATCATCCTCGCAAGCACGCTTAAAGCCTGCAGCAAAGGCTACAACCGCCTCTCCGTCGGATGAATACGCACAGAACATATCCGCCTCCGGGTCAAACCGGATGATACCGGACAGCTCGGGCATCTGCTCCTCCAGGAAGACCGCTGCCAGGGAGCCCCAATCATAACCGTTACCCTCGAACCCTTCATCTGCACGCGCAGCGAACAGATCCGCTTTGTAGCTGCCAACACTCAGAATCACTGATTTCCCGCCGTTACTCTGCTCCACCAGGATAAACGGCTTAATGTCTGCATTATCCATTGTTCCTGCCTCCTTCAGTTTCTCAAGTAATTGCTCCTGTGCTTTATCGGTCAACCGGACTATCCCTTCACGCTCCACAATCATGCCAAGCTGTATCCTATTATCCAGCCAGTCCGTAATGAAGCCCGGCGCATATCCGCCTGTACTGAATTCGCCGCCAAAAGCGATCATCTTAGAGTAATCCTCTAGATATTGCTCCCGGGAGGTCTCCGGATAGGCATTCGTATACAAGCTGAACTGCAGGTCATACATTAGGGTAGAACGCTCGTCGGCATGCAGCGAGAAGTGACCCTTCTCCTGTACAATTTCCTTGCAGATGCTGCGGATGATTCCTTCAATATTATCTATTTCTGTGAATTTAGCGGTCAACTCCTGCAGCAGCGGGGAGAACGCCCCGTGTGTTACCCTCCGCAGGTCATCCTCTTTATCCTCCTCCGATGTATCAAAGGCCTCCTCGCTCACCAGACCGCGGATGAAGCTCTCATAATCCTTGGCCAGGAAAGTAATCTCATAGTTGCCCTCCTGATCCACATGGATCACCTCCGGTTCGCCGTCCGGGCCGCAGTGGCGGTAATCGAGCATCACCACATCATGGCCTGCCGATGGGCAGTCGCCGATAACCACACCAATGTCCGGGTAACCCCATTCCTCGATCATGAACCGGCTGCCCAGATCGCCGCACAGGGCATAGCTCGTATCACGGCCGATACCGGCAATTCCTGTAATCGCAATATGATCTTCGGCCCACGAAGTGGCTTCCTCTACCGGAAAGCAGGTGTTGCGGGGAATCCCGCCATTCTGCTGCTTCATCATCGCTATGTAGGACGCCGGCAGCTTGTAGCCCAGCTCCTGCTCCACAGAAGCAATCAGATCGTCACCAGGCGGCGCCGATACATACTCCTTCCGGGCATAGTCGCTGTCTTCCCAGAAATCCCGGCAGTATTCGATAAAAGCATCCAGGCTGCTTCCATTGCCATCTGCCTGTACATCGGCCCTGCTCAGCGCTTCAGCCCGCCTTGCCTGCTCCCGCTTCCCGCGCTGCGCACCGTTCCGGCTCCATTCCAGCAGCATCCGGGTATCCCCGTCTCCGGGCTCAAGGCTGTCGGACCGTTCAAAAGCCTCTACAGCCTGTTCGTACTGCTTCAGATAATAATAGGAATACCCTGTGCGGAAATGCCACAACGGGTCCTCCCTGCCTTCTTCCGCAATGCTGAGCAGCTGCTCAAGCCCCTCCCCGTAACGGTCCAGATTATTGTAAGCTCTGGCCAGGCAGCTGATCCCCTCGTAATCTCTCGCCTCAGACGGAATAGCCTGAATGTAATCTACAATCTGCTGATGCTCATCCTCTTCATGCCAGCGCTTCAGCTGCGCCAGCTGCTCCTTATCCATACCCTCTGCCTCCCTAATTCTGAACCTGTAAGCTATTCCGTTATGTATTCCAGCGGACGCTCGCAGGCAGTGTACCTGCTAATACCCATTCACCTAGAATAGAGAGGGCCCAAACAGGTCTAGGAAAAAATAGTAAGAAAGCCTCACCAAGGCTACCGGGGCTGCTCCGTCATCCCAGTCCAGCAGCATATGAATTTTTATCCTTCAAAAAAGGCCATCCCCGCCGGAATTGCGGCAGGGACAGCCTTTGTTATTAGTGAAGCTACTATTGCTGAACCGACTCCAGATGCTCCTCCAGACGGTCCCAGGTCTCCGTAATTCCCTGCTCCATCCCCATATCCAGAACGGTTTGCAGCGCTTCGGCGGAAGTGTACTTAGAGCGGCTAACCAGCTTCGTCTTCCCGCCTTGGTCCTCGAACAGCATCGTCACCAGCGTGGACGGCATATCTGCAATTTCATTACCTTCGGCATCCGAGAAGTAATCGGTATAGATGATCTGCTTGCCATCTATAATTTCGTGATAGATCCCTTTGCCCCAGGATTCCATTCCGAAGAACTCTCCCTGATTCTCATCCACACACTTCATGCAGTAATGCCACACACCGCCGGGACGGAAATCTACTGTACAGAAGGGAACCGTCCAGCCGCGCGGCCCCCACCACTGCTTCAAGTGCTCTGCCTCTGAGAATACTTTGAATACAAGGTCGCGCGGTGCATCGAATACACGTTCAAGCACCAGTTCAAGACCTTCTACACGGGAAATCATTTTGCCGGACATACATAATCCCTCCTGATTAGTTATTCAATGATCCTCGGATTGCAGCTGGCGCAGATAGTCGTCCAGTTGATCGAAGCGTTCGCTCCATAGCTTCCGGTAGGCTTCCAGCCAGGCATCGAGCGCTTCCAGCGGCTCTGTCCGCAGCCTGTAATTCCGGCGGTTCGCGGCCGCTTCTACCTCAACCAGTCCGGCTTCCAGCAGTACCCGCAGATGCTTCGAGGCCTGCGGCTGGCGTAGCGCAAGACGCTCGGCCATTTCGCCTACACCGAGCGGCCCTTCCTTCAGAATCTCCACCATCCGCAGCCGGGTAGGCTCCGCAAGAGCGCTAAATATCGTTGTGTCCATAGTTCCGACGTTCCTTTAATAGAGCTTTCGTTATTTGAAGTACATCCCGAATATACCTCAACAGGAATATTCCCGTCAAGGAATATCAATAACGACTGCTTTATTATCCGCCAAGTTGGCCGGGACATCTGTTTGGCAGGATGTTACACCGGGCAATTGAACCCTGCCCTACTTCCATATATGATAGCTATATCATATCCGCAAAGGGAGGATTTATTTCCGTGGCCGTATTTATTAATGAACAGATTAGAGCAACCGAGGTGGTGCTCACCGGGCTGAAGGGTGAGAAGCTCGGCACCGTCTCCCGGAATGAAGCGCTGGCGATGGCCAAATCTGCAGGGGCTGATCTGGTCTGTACCTCGCTGATGAGCAGTCCGCCGCCTTGCAGCCTGGTAGCCAAAGGCAAAGGCAAGGCCGCTGCGCAATCAGCGCGCAAGAGTGATGCCGGCCGGGCACCTGCGGGCGGCGGCAGCAATGAGAAGGTGAAGGAGCTGCGCTTCACCGCCCATACCCAGGAGCATGACTACGACACAAAGCGGCGGCAGGCGGACAAGCATTTGCGCTCCGGCAAGCCGGTGCAGCTGGTCGTGAAGGCAACCGGCGCGAAGGAAGCGGCGGCAGCCAAGGCCGTGCTGGAACGGCTGCTGGCGGACCTGAAAGAAGCCGGGAGCAAGGCGACCGGCATTCAGACCAGCGGCAAGGGTGTACAGGTGCGGGTGAACCCGGGCAAGTAACCTCCACCGCCACTGCAGGGGAGGCAAAGGGGCCCTTTGTATGCGGAATACCGAATACATTCAGCGGCCGCGAGGATAAACGGGCAGATTGTATGTGAAATACCGAATACATTCAGCGGCCGCGAGGATAAACAGGCACATTGTATGCGAAAAACCGAATACAATCGGCGGTCACTAGGGCAAACGAGCACATTATATGCGGAATACCGAATACATTCAGCGGCCGCGAGGGCAAACGGGCCGATTGTGCGTCAACCCCGCAGCGGCAATGCCCTGCAACAGCAGACAGGTGCTATCCTAATGGACAGCACCTGTTCGCCCGCCCCGGTGAGGCCTCCGGGCCGGGCCTTTACTCACTTCCGCTAATCTCCGGCCGGCGAAATCGCTCAAGGAACTGCTCCTTCTGCAGAACATGCAGCAGCTCGCCGTTACAATCCGCATAATCGCCGGTCAGTCCGGCCAGCTCACGCTCGAACCGGAAGCCCAGCTTCTTAAACACTCCGAGCGAAGCCGTATTCCGCGGATCGGCCTTAGCGTACAGCCGCTGCAGCCCGATGACATTGAAGGCGTAGCCGGCAAGCGCCACCGCCGCTTCCGTAGCATATCCCCGGCCCCAGTGCTCGCGGCCGATCAGATAATACAGCTCAGTATCGGGCACGCTGAAGTCCAGCACGCCCGCGCCGCACCAGCCGACCAGCCGGCCGGTCCCGCGGCTGCAGATGGCAAATGAATATTTGAACGGCAGCTCAAAGGGCGTATGGTAGCTGAACATCAGCCAGCGGAACAGCCCCTCATATTCATGCAGCGGCATCATATCCATGTGCATG
Organism: Paenibacillus sp. MMS20-IR301; assembly: GCF_032302195.1. Classification (NCBI taxonomy): domain Bacteria; kingdom Bacillati; phylum Bacillota; class Bacilli; order Caryophanales; family Paenibacillaceae; genus Paenibacillus; species Paenibacillus sp. MMS20-IR301. Next base: position 6,020,850 of record NZ_CP135275.1, on the reverse strand, counting down.
AAGGCCAGCACCTCCGGATTCTGCATCAATTCGAAGGAAGCGGTCAAATCACTTTCTATATAAGGACGGATGATTAAGCGCTCTGTTTCGAGCCTCATCTGAAGCAGTGTTGCATTCATTCAGTCTGGCCTCGCTTTCAGGTTCTCTATGAACCCAGCATAGTCCAGCCGGAAGACGGTCTCAAGGTACAGTTTGATTTAATTCGTTTGCCCCCGGCCGTTATTCCATAATGCCCTGAAAGGCTCACAATCCCGGATCAGTGAATTGAAATCCTCCTCACCGCAGAGGCGGCCCCGCTCCAGTACCAGAATCTTATCTACACCGCTGATGAAGTTCAGCCGGTGCGCAACAATAATGACCGTCTTCCCCCGGAATTCTGCGAATACCGTCTCCATGAGGCGCTTCTCCGTAATGTTATCCAGTGCGGATACCGGCTCGTCGAGAATGACCAGCTGCCGCTTCTGCAGGATCGCCCGGGCGAATGCGAGGCGCTGCCGTTCCCCTCCCGACAATTTCAGGCCGCGTTCACCGACCAGCGTATCCAGCTTCTCCGGCAGCTCCAGCACCTTCTCCTTCAGCTGCACCTTATCGAGTACAGCATACAGCTCTTCGTCAGGGACCTTCTGCTCAAACACCATATTGCCCCGGATGGAGGTATCGAAGATCGGGCTGTCCTGTGACAGATATGAGATATAATCATAGTAGCTGTCCAGCTTCAGCTCGTCGATATCGGTGCCGTCGACCAGCAGCTTGCCGCTGCTTTTCTTCAGAAGGCCTGTAATCAGCTTGATGATTGTCGATTTGCCGCTGCCGCTGAGGCCCACCAGGGCAACCGATGTACCGCGGGCGATGGAGAAGGACAGCCGGTCCAGCACCTGCACCTCCCCGTAGCCGAAGGAGACTTCCTTGAATTCAAGATCACCCTGCAGCTGCTTAATTTCTGTGCCCGCCTCCAGATTCCGGTCCTCCGGGGCAGCCAGGAATTCCTCAAACCGCTGATACGTCACCCGGTTCAGCTTATAATTGATGAACAGCACGTTGAAGATAGCAATCGGTGTATAGATTTTCTCAATGAACATGAATAAAGCGACCATTACCCCCACTGAGGCCTGCCCGGAGATCACCTGCTTCACTCCGTAGAGCAGCACGATCACTTTAATGACCGTAATGAACAATTCAAACAAGGCAAAAAAAGATTCATGGATCATCTGCAGCCGGGTACTCTTCTGAATAATCTGCTGTGCTGTATCGTTCAGCCTGCTGATCTCCTGTGCATATTTCTTATTGGTGCGGAAGACGACCAGCTCCATGAAGCCGCGGATAGAGTAACGGGACATCGTCTCCTGCTCCTTAAGCACCGCCGATTTGATCCGGTACAGGAACTTCAGCAGCACATTGGTAATCAGGAAGATCACCACATACCCGGCGGCAATAACCACCATAATCCGGATGTCGTAGAAGCTGATGAAGATGAGGCTGAAGAGGATGGTCGGCAGCAGCTCGTGCAGCGTCTGGAGGTAAAAGGAGAAGAGGATGCTGTTGCCCGCCGCAGCCCCGTTCTCAATCACCTTAATCATCTGGCCTGTGCCCATGTTCTGGTAGGCGGAATAGTCCATCCGGGAGATTTTGGACAACGCCATAATCTTCAGCCGTTCCGTAATGCTACTGGACAGCCGGGCGCCCGGATATTCGTCCAGATAATTCAGAATTACATTCACTCCCAGCAGCAGTCCGTATATTACAATGGAATGAGTGATAACAGCCAGGCCCGTCCCGCCCACAGCCTGATCCAGAATCTTCTGAAAGCATACGATTCCCAGGCTGCTTAAGAGCTGAATAGCGAAGCCAAGCACAATATACACAGCAATCCACCCTTTCAGGCGGACAAGACATTGACGCAGCATAATTACAATCTCCAATCTTATAATTGAATTGTGAAATACAAAAAGCCGGGACTCCTCCCGCTACCCGGCAATAAAGAACCACAGTAAAACATGTGGTCTCTATGCTTCATAGCGCAGTGTCCCGGCTTTCACCAAACGGATATCCAGACACCGTGCAAGGTATTAGTTATCTTGGATCAAGAGAATAGACTTCCCCCTTGATGGCTGGTACGCGTTCTGCCCAGCCCGATAACTAATTCCTTGCGACGGTACGGTATGGCATCCATTTCACCTCATTTGTAAGATTGTTCTTGTATTGTATGCCCTGGAACATCTGCCGGTCAAGCTGCTGCAATACAGCTATTCCAGCCTGGCGCGCAGCCAGGCAGCAGATTGCTCCATATATGCCAGCTGGTCGGTAGCATCGAAATGTTCAATCGCCAATGTATCGTCGTAGCCCTCTGCCTTCAGCAGATGAAGAATCTCTGCAATCCTGATGCAGCCGGCCCCTACAGGAGATGGGTACAGCGGAATTCCGGCGGTGCTGAGCTTCAGCTCTCCGCCACTGTCTTCAAGCAGGCGGTCCTTGCAGTGGACATGAATGATTCGGTGCTTGAGCTTGGCGAAGGCCTCCAGCTCATCCTCGCCCCGGTAGATAAAGTTACCGGTATCGAAGGTGATGGAGAGCTTCGGCACCTGCTCCAGGAACCAGAGCAGCTCGCCTGCTGACGAGAACGGCGCACGGATATCGTCGAAGTCCTCCATCGTTACACGGATGCCCTTATGCTCCGCATAGCCGCACACGGCAGTCAGCGCTGAAGCCATTCCCTTAAGGGCCTGATTACGGTCTTCCAGGCTGGCCGCTTCTGCAAGGAAGCCGGGAATGACCAGCACCTTGCCTGCCCCGAAATAAGCGGCAGTGTCAATGAACCGGTAACCCGGCTCCGGCGCAGGATCATTACCGAAATCGCAAAAAGCATACATTGATGCCACAGCGATCCCTGCACTATCCAGCCTTTGTTTCAGCGCCTCAGCCCCGGCCAGCGCCTCCTGCAGATCCAGCTCCACCGCTTCAATGCCACAGGCATGTACCTTGTCCAGCACAGCCTCCAGCGGCAGGCCGCTTTGCTCGCTGGCCTTCACAATATGATTATAGAATACCGACAGCTTCAAGCTCTCCAGCCCCCTTTGCCCCTCCTGCGCAGGCCAGTTAGCCCCGGAAGACGGGTAATGTCTTACCGCCCCTTACGCTCTTCTTCCTTGCTGTCTTCTTCTGCATCTTCTGCATCTTCTGCATCCGTTTCTGCATCCTCGTCATCTTCTTCAGAATCATCCGTTCCGTTCACGGCCGCCGCTTCATTCCGGCTCCATTCCAGGAACTCGATGATGTCCTCGTCCTCAGGGTCCAGCTTATGCGCCTTCTCGAAGGCTTTGATCGCCTCGTCGTACTGGTCCAGATAATAGTGGGCGTAACCGACGCGGAAATGCCACAGCGGATCTTTTTTCCCCTTATCGGCAGTCTTATTAAACCATTTAAGCGCTTCCTTATACCGCCCGAGATTATTCAGTGCCCGGCCCAAATGAACAGCCAGCTCATCGTCGATCAGCGGTGTAGGCACCTCTTTGATGCGGGATACAATTTGTTCGAACTCATCTTCCTCATGCCAAGCGTTTAATTGTGCAATTAATTCTTCTCTCATTACTAGCAGCCTCCCGGTTAATATATCCAGATCCTCTAAGAGATACTTTATCATTTTCGCAGCAGGTTTCCCACTCTAACCCTAACCGGCCTTCGCAGGAATGGTAAGCAGGAAGGTAGTTCCCTTTCCCTTTTCACTGCTGACCTCAATACTGCCTTTGACCTTATCGATAGCGCTGTAAGCCATAAGCATCCCCAGGCCGGTGCCTTCTTCTTTGGTGGAGTAGTAGGGTTTGCCCAGCCGTGAGATTTCATCCTTGGTCATGCCGATGCCGGTGTCCCGGATGGTTATGAGAATATCCTGTTTTCTTTCAGAGATATCAATGGACAGCACGCCTTCCTCCAGCCCCTTCATCGCTTCGATCCCGTTCTTATAGAGGTTGATCAGACACTGCTGAATCTGGGTACGGTCATAGTAGGTCCTGAGCGAGTTGCTGAAGCTGAATTCAACCGTTACTTTATGGATAGTGGCATAGGGCATAATTACATTTTTGGTGTACTCACACTCGGCCTGCAGGTTGGAATACACGATATTCTCCGACTGCGGCTTGGCAAAAGACAGATAATCATTAATAATCTTCTCCGCCCGGTTCAGCTCCTGCAGCGATAATTCAATATAGCCCTTCTCTTCAGGTGTGAGTGTCTTCGAGCGGTTGAGCAGCTGCAGGAACCCGCTTGTCACCGTTAACGGATTCCTCATCTCATGGGAGACACTGGCTGCCAGCTCGCTGACCACATTCAGCCGTTCGGACTGCATAATCCGGTCGCGGTTTCTCAGATTGGTAATGATCTGCTCCAGCAGAATCATGAGAACCGCCATCATTACGGCATGTGTGGCCAGGGCGTAGAAGACGAGCATCCAGAACTGCCTGTCGAAATTCTTCACGATCATGCTCATCACAATGAGATAACAGCCCATGCTGAGAACGGCAACGGCTGTTGCCCGGATAATCCGGTTCTGGGGCCTGGAACGGATGAAGCTTCTGCTCATTAAAGGGACCGCCAGCAGCACTGCCGTTGAGAATAGAAATGAATGGACCGTCCCTTCCCCGCCGATATAGAAACGGTATATATTCAGAATCAGATACAAGGGAAAGACATTTCTGTATCCGCCATACAAAGCTGCGATGATAAAAGGAATATACCGCAAATCAAAGATAAACCCCGTCTCCAGCCGAATGGGCCTCGCGATACACAGAATCATGGTTATGGCTGAGAGCAGCACAAGAATCTTCCGGTTATAGGCATGCGGCCTATTCTCGAAGAAGATCAGAAAGATCAGCACCGGAAACAGCATAAACAGGAAATTGAGAAGCAATGTCTCAAACAAGGTTAACTTCCTTTCGGCTCTAATGCTAATATGTGATATGAGCCTGTGCTCAGAGCGCTACACTTCATATTATAAGTAAAGTTAAACCGGTTTACTATGAAAAGCTTCTGCGCTGTCCGGCACTTATTTTCAATATATTACCACAAGGCAACTCTGATATAATCAGTTTATATGCTCAAGGAGGGATTCATTATGGCTTTTACGATTAATAATCTGAAGGACAACCCTAATGTTGTAATCAAAGAGCAGCTCGGCGGCTTTACGGTTATCGAATACAAGGAGGATCTTAGCAGCACCTCTATGGCAGAAGCTGAGGCCAACTACTTCATGAGCCGGAGCAATATGCGCAACAAGCAGCTGATGATTGAAATCAATAATAGTGAGGTCATGCTTAGCGCAGGCGCCATGCAGTACATGATCGGCAATATCGAGATGACATCAGGAGTCAAGGGAGTCGGCGGCCTGATGCGGAATATTATATCGAGTGCGGCAACCGGCACAAGTGCGATTAAACCGCTCTACAAAGGGACAGGCACGATTATGCTTGAGACCACCTATAAGTATCTCTGGCTGATTGATGTCGACAACGACCACATCGTCATTGATGACGGCATGTTCCTGGCCTGCGAGACTACACTGGATGTTTCTGTTGCTGCCCGTAAGAATGTATCCTCAGCCGTGCTTGGCGGAGAAGGACTGTTCAACCTGAGCGCCCGGGGCAAAGGCATTATTGCACTGGAAGCCCCTATTCCTTCTGAAGAGGCGGTTGTCGTCGAGCTGCAGAATGATGTGCTGAAGGTGGACGGCAACTTCGCCTTAATGTGGTCGAACTCGCTGGACTTTACTGTAGAGAAGTCTGGGAAGACCCGCATGGGCTCAGCCGTATCCGGTGAAGGTCTGGTCAATGTCTACCGGGGAACCGGTATGGTCTGGCTGGCACCGCTTATGAATTATAAGAACAGCATTTTCCAGGCAGGCCCGACCTCCTGATCCGGAAGCATTCCTCCTTCCACATTAACTTTCAAAGGATGTGCCCCAAGTCATGTCTATTCAAGCTGTATTATTTGATTTCGATGGAACACTGGCCGATACGCTGCCGTTATCCTTCCGCGCCTTCCAGGCCGTATTCAAGCAGTACGATCACCGGGAGGTCTCCCGGGATGAGCTTGTCACGATGTTCGGCCCCACTGAAGAGGGCATTATTGGCGGCAATTTCGCAGACCCGTCCTCTGTCCCGCAGGCTATTGAGGATTATTATTCGCTATATGAGCAGGGGCATTTCGAAGAGTTTCAGAATGAGGCGAGCATCCTGGAGTTGCTTCAGGCCTTAAAGCAGCAGGGGTTGAAGCTTGGAGTCATTACGGGTAAAAGCAGACGGGCCTATCAGATCTCGGCCGGAGCGCTGGAGCTGGAGCATTATTTCGACATTGCAATTACCGGAGATGATGTAGTTAAGCCTAAGCCTGACCCCGAAGGTATTCATACAGCACTGCGTACGCTTGGCATCGACTCCTCCAGTGCTGTATTTGTAGGCGACAGCAATGCGGATATTCTCGCAGGCAAAGCTGCCGGGCTGCGGACCTACGGTGTACGCTGGCTGTCCACCTTCCAGAGCCAAGCCTATGATGTTCCGCCGGACGGTATCTTTAACAGTGTTGCCGAATTCCGCCAGCTTCTTAAGGTATAGAATTCATTCCTGCTCCTAGACATAACAAACAGAGGTGTATAACGCATGTCAGATTCTAACATCATCGCAATGACCTACCACTCCAAGGAGCAGGAGGCTGCCGTCCGTCTACTGGAGCAGCAGTGTACCCAGGCGGCAGGCTTCCTGTTAAGCTCAGACATCGAGCACCTCATCAAAGAAGACGGCGATCATGCCCTGCTCTGTTACCGCGGAGATCAGCTGGTTGGTCTCCTCAGCTGGTTCGACTCCGGGAGCGGTTATGCCCAGATCAATGCAATGGTTCATCCGGAGCACCGCCGCCGGGGCGTATTCCGCAGCCTGATGCAGCGTGCCGGAGCGGACATAAGCCGGCTGGATATACAGAAGCTCAGCTTCAGAATTCCCGCCCGCTCACGGGCGGGGCTTAGTGCTGCCTCCTCTCTGGGTGCAGTCTTCGACCGTTCAGAATACTCAATGATTTTGGCCCACACAGAAATTAAAGATCAGGTTCAGGCAGATATACGGCTGCTCCCTGCCTCACCGGAGGATTTCGAATTCATGGTCACCTGCTCATCCCGGGCCTTCGGAGATCCGGAAGACGATGCCCGCGAGTACTTCCTGCAGACAACTGAGCCGGAGCGGATCACTTACATCGCCTGGACCGGGAGCCGGCGGATTGGGCTGATCCGGGTGAATTACGTGAATGAAGCTACGGCGTTTATCCATAACTTCTGCGTATTGCCCGATTATCAGGGTAAGGGTTATGGCGGAATCGTGCTGCGGCAGATCGTAGATTTCCTGCTGCAGGAGCATTATTCTTCTATTCGTCTAGGCGTGGTTACGGAGAACGAACGGGCTTTGAACCTCTACCTGAATGCCGGCTTTCAGATCAACACTGAGTATAAATATTACAGCGGCAGCCTGTCATGACGGTTATTGATAGTATCTGGTGGCTGATTACCCTCATCGTCCTGCTGGCCGTAACCTGGATTGTCCTTGTAAGCTGGAAGAACGGAATTTCTCCAATGCCCTCCTCCAAAGCAGTCCGGATAGCCGTAGCTGAAGAAGTGAACCGTATCCCGGGTTACGCGAACATTCTGGAGGCCGGCTCGGGCTGGGGGACGCTCGGTCTTAGCATTATTGCCCGTTGCCCGGGCAAACGTCTGACCGGGATAGAAAATTCAAGAATCCCCTTATGGTTCTCGCAGCTGTTCACGGTTCTGCATACCCAGCTCTTTCCGGTTAAGAACGGGCAGGGGCTGCTGCACAGCAGGGCTGCTTTTAAGCGGGGCGATATCTATAGAAGCAGCTTCGGTGATGCCGATATTGTGCTCTGCTATCTGTTCCCCGGCGCAATGGAGCGCCTCGCGCCTAAATGTAAACAGGAGCTGCCCGCCGGTGCAACCGTAATCAGCATCTGCTTCGCACTGCCGGACAAGCCGCCCGTCCGCATCATCACCTGCAAAGACAGATTACAGACGAAGGTATATGTGTACAGATTCTGAGGATTCATCGATTCGGAGCGGACTGCATCCCGTCTTCGATCCGCTTCATGAAGTCTTCGACCGCACTGTATCCAAGCTGCTTCAGATACCAGTTATTCGCAGCCGCCTCAATTAACCCCGCCACATCCCGCCCCGGCTGAAGCTGTACTTCGATATGCGGAATTTGCACACCGAGATATTCAGTGAACTGGGGAACCAGCTCCAGCTCATTATTGAGTGAATTCTCCTGCCACGGTGCCAGCTCGATGTCCAGGACAATCCGCGTTTCATCCTGAAAGGCCCGCCGTCCATACTGGCGTACGACATTAATCAGGCCGATGCTGCGCAGCGCCAGGAACTCGCGGGTAGTCTCATTATGCGTCCCGAGCAGCGTCGCCGGCCCCAGCTTCTTCAGTACGACAATATCATCGGCGACGAAACGGTGGCCGCGGCGGATGAGCGTGTGTGCCGTTTCGCTTTTGCCGATGCCCGATTTGCCCCGCAGCAGAATGCCGATACCCGACACGTTCACACATACCCCATGTATGGACAGCTCAGGAGCCAGCGTCTTCACGAGGAAGCTGTCCAGTCTGGCCGTAAACTCCGTCGTAACCTCGGATGTCCGCAGCAGCGGAATGCCCTCTTGATCACAGAACAGCGTCAGATAAGGAATCTCCTGCTGGCCGCTAGTCACAATGAAGCACGGCGGATGATATTTCACGACATTTCCGATATGGTGCATACGCTCCTCAACACTAAGCGTTAACAGATAATTAATCTCTTTACGGCCGAGGATCTGCACCCGCTCCATTGGGAAGAAGTCGAAATAACCGACAAACTCAAGCCCAGGTCTATGCGTTCTGGGACGGGTAATGATCCGGTCCATGCGACCTGCTCCGGCGAGCACCTCTAGATTGAATTTTTCCGTAAGGCTTTGAACGGTAATAGACTTCATGCTGTTCTCCTCCTGCGGCTAAAGCGTAGTTCTTATACGCCTATTTAAAGTAGTTATTCTTCCATACTATTCAAACATACTATTCAACGATTCCCGGGTGTAATCCTGCTCCACAGCGCTTTCTGTGAAGGACCGGGACCACATACTTCCAGTAGAGTCTTTCTAATTCTTCTAAATTGATTCAACTAAAAATCTTGTAATCTGCACACGCTAATTATATATTAAAGTCAATATATAAGACCTTGGGCCCATAATATTCAATAAATACTAATAAAATCAAGAAGGTGTAATATATTGGCTTTGGAATCATGGATCGACTTGATCATATGCTTTATTTTATTTCTTTTGTTTATATACATAGTTGCTACAGTGACGATTACCAATCTGCATAAAGTCTATTTGGGATTCCATTGCTCCATGATGATCTGGCCTTACTGCCAATTCGCCATCCGGACGGTCAATGAACCTGTCTATCAGCTATTTTATGTCAAGCTCGCCTTTATTGATGCTTCCCTGCTGACTACAGGCTGGATCTTCTTCACCATTCTGCTCTCCGGGCAGAAGCAGTTTCTGAACCGGAAAGTGTTAATCACACTGATCGTCCCGGCAATTCTGTCATCCGTTGCTGTCATAATCAATCCGAACGGCTGGTTTGTGCTCCCGGTAAACGGCGGATATGTCGAAAGAATATACGGCCCGATCTTCTGGGTCAACCTGTCCATTCTGATTCTGCATGCCTGCGTGTCCCTGTATATTGTTTATGTTGCTCTAGTGTCCGATCAGGCACCAAGGATCAAGAATCAGATCATGTATATGCTAAAAGGAATCCTGGCTGTCTGCGTGTTCCTCCTGCTCGATGTGCTGCTCAATGTAATTCTGGATGATTACCTCCCGGTTATTCCGGGCTTCACCTCTCTTGGCATTGCGGTATCCGCTGCATTCTTCGTTATCACCATTCACCAGGATAAAGTATTCGATATTGTAACGATCGCACATCAGGATATTATTAATACGATGGAATACGGCATTCTGGTACTGGATGACCAGGAGCGGGTAGTCGAGATCAACCAGGCGCTGCTGCCGCAGATCAGTCTTACGAGCGGTGCAGCGTTTAATATGGCCTCGTATCTGCCTGCAGGCGATATGGTGAAGATTGGGGAGTTCCTGCAAAGCTATGAGGAGACCCCGCTGGAGATAGCTGAGATTGAGCTGTTCTATCCTTCTCTCCAAATGTATATCAGTATTCATGCTGCGCCGATTATGGTCAGCGGTATCCGGGTAGGGCGGATTGTTACGTTCCAGAATATTACCGAGCTGCGCCGCCTGATTGACGAGACCCATCATCAGAATACGATTCTGCAGGAGCGGAATGAAGCGCTGGTTAAGGTCCATGAGGAGCTGTTCCGGAGTAACGATAAGCTCAGGAAGATGGCGATCACCGATAGCCTGACCGGCTGCTTCAACCGGCATTATCTCATGCAGCAGCTTGAGAATGAAATCCTGCAGAACCGGGACGACAAGGCAGCTGCAACTATTATACTGATTGATATCGATTTCTTCAAAAGAGTCAATGACCAGTACGGCCATCTGGCCGGCGATACCGTTATTTGCAGTACAGTTGAGGTTCTTCAGCGCAGCCTGCGGCCTGCTGATATTCTGGCCCGTTACGGCGGAGAAGAATTCATTATCTATTTGCCGGATACGCTGGAGCAGGGTGCTACTCTGTTTGCCGAACAGCTCAAAACAAGCATTGAGTCCAATAAAATAAAAATAGACTATGTAGACGAGCCTGTGTCCGTAACCATCAGCATAGGTCTTCTTAGTATCGACGATTTCAAGGTTGCACAATCGGTAGACGCAGCCACTTACTTAAACGACCTGTTCAAAACAGCGGATAAAGCGCTGTACGTAGCCAAACATCAGGGACGCAACCGGATTGTTTCTGTTACCAGATAGCCGGAGCTACCGGGTAATTTGGAACTCCAGCCAGTCGTCTGCAGCCTGCAGGTTGCCCTTCGTTGAACTCTTCAGGCTAAGGGCGGACAGGATCTCCTTGAGCGGGTAGTAGGTTCGGCTCTTCCAGACAATCTGCTTCTTGGGGTCCAGGGTGTAGGAGCTCTCCTGATACGAGACCGTACTCCGGCCGTTCTTACTGGCTACCGTACCACCCAGCAGAGCCATCAATTCGCCGACAGGCGAGTACAACGTCAGGTCGGCACTCCGGAATGTCCCTTGGCCGCTATAACGCATGTACTTTCCGTTAAAGCTTACCGGGACAGGGTCATTCATGGATACGTAATCGTTCAAAGAAAAGTTGTAATACGGGGTATGTCCACTTAATACATTCCCGTAGCTCCACGGCGTAATCAGATTTGAATCGATCGTCCGGTAGGTTGCCGGATTCATGAGTGAGGATTGAATGATATGATCCGTGTCCGCAACAAAACGGATCTGAGCGTTACCCAGTGAAGAAGGACCCGTAATATTGAGCGGAATTGTCCGGATGAGTGTACCCGTCCCTGCGTCATAGACCCGGTACTCTTCTTTTCCCTTAACCTTCTTCTTATTCTCGATATAGGATACCCAGAGAACGATATATTTCCCCGTTGGACTGATCTGTGCACTCGCACTCGCATAATCCGCACGCTTCAGATTAGTCTCAAGCAATGTGCGGACCTTGCCGTTAATGACAAGCTCATGCTTAATGATATCGCCCGCCTTCGATTGTTTGAAGATAACAGAAGCACTCAGTGTCTTCTTATATACGAAGTTATCCCAGGTTGTTTTTTTGTAAGAATGGAGTTTATTGATAGTCCCGTCCGCCTTAAGCTCGTAGGGGGATGTTCCTGAAAGTACCCCGTAATACAATGCTCCTAACGAAGGTTCCGGGTCAAAGTAATTCTGGTCAATGATATTGGCGCTATATGAATTAGTATATTCTCGCGGCGGCTGTTTGGACTTATGTAACAGCTTGTTCGCGGATAACGAATAGACCTCGTATTCATTGGCCTTATTCTTTACGACATACATGCCGGCATCCGGATACACGTCCTCAATGGTCCCCGCGCTTACAGCCCGTTCCGTAGTGACGTTCAGCACTTTCCTCAAACTGTCGTATTTCATAATCTTCTCTGCGGCTTCGCTTCTCATTACCCCATAAGCAACCAGAGGGTTCTTCGTATTTCTGCCCGATACTGAATCCAACCGGTACGCTATGGCGGTATCTATGAAATCCAAGGCAACATCTTCATTGGTAAACAGCCCGGTGCTGTAGTCCACTCTGGTCATTCTAAGAATGGGATGTCCGGTTTGATTCTTGGTATAGCTGTGCCCCATCCATTGATAGGACAGCTTTACCCTCTGCTCAGCTTCAGCCCCGGCAGAGCTTCCGGATACCTTTGCCCATGGAGTTAACACACTAAATAGCATAACCAATACCACCAACATAATCAGGGAACGCAGTTTTTTCATTACAACCTCCAAGTAATCTGTCTGTTATCATCTCCTTCCTATCTTTCGGTAAAAAGGGGATGATTTCCTGTATATGCCTTCTTTTTTTCGAATTCTGCTAACTTTAATTATAACTAAGCTCTCTCTATACGCCTCCTCCCGGCTGATGAAATAATGGATAACAGATGAACAAGTCTGGTGAAGGAGATTATAGCAGATGGAACTGGATTATCTTATTCGTGAACTGAACCGGTCCTACCCGTTACGTATAGAACATATCAAGCTGCACCGGGAGATGATCGGCTCGGTATATTTTGCTGAGGGCGGCGGAAACCGGTATATGCTTAAAATCTACCGCAGCTTCAAAACAGCTGATGCCCTGCAATCCGTGCGTATTCTGGAATATCTGCAGGCAAATAGTTATCCCGCAGCATCGGTTCTCCGGACAGTCCGGGGGGAGAGTCATCTGCTCCTTGACCACCACGGTGAATGGTGTCCGGCAGTGCTATACAACTATATCGGGGGAGATACGCCGGATGGAGTAGCCGAAGCGGCGCGTATCGGACAACAGACCGGTGAGCTGCATAAGCTTATGCAGCGCTATCCGGATCAGCTTATCCAGCGGCCCCGAACCGAATACATCGATGACTATCTCTCAATTATGCGTGAACTGGATAGTGATCCGGGACAAATCCTTGATCTTGAACACTACGGTCATGAATTATGGGGCCGCATCTCGCCTCTTCCCAGACACTTTTGTCATGGGGATCTGCATACCGGCAATATGATCCGAAACCGCCGAGGCGAGTATGTCCTGTTTGATTTCCATGAACTGGCGGGAGCTTTGTCTGAAGAAGCGCACGAACCCTACCCCTTAATATAAAAGAAAATCCTATCCCAACTGCAGTTGCTGCGGAGAAGCCCCCTGATTCATCCGCCTTCCGGGGCAATAACCGGGTAACTTTTTATGAAATCCTGCACAGAATACAACATTTCGTTCAGTAGATCGGCCAAAAGCCGGGATTGTTGTATAAACTGCAGGATTTTTCCTATTCCAAGCAGCTCTTCCGGAGGATTATTGTATTTAGTACAACAATCCTCCGGAACACCTGAATATCTATGAACCAAAGTTGCAAAAGGTACAACATTTAAGTCTAATCGGATTCTGAAGCGCACTCTATATAGTTAATTTTTGATCATACCGAAATTGAGGCTGCGGCTGCTGTAACCTTTTTAGCAGATGGACCGTCTATGTACACAAATAAACACACAAACTACTCTATGAGGTGAGTTCAAATGAATAAATCATTCAAAATCATTACAATGTCCGCCACTGCTCTCCTTGCACTCAGCTTCGCCGGGCAACAAATGGCATCGGCTGCAGCCTTCAAGGATCTGAACAATGTACAGGATAAGGAGAAGATTATCGCTCTGCAAAATAGCGGCCTGATTAAAGGGGTCAGCGAGGACCGGTTCGCTCCATATCTCAGTATCTCCGCAGCAGAAGGTGTACAGCTGATCGTGAATGCATTCGGGCTGAACCTGGATACGATCCGGTTCGTGAAGGCGCCGCTTGCCACCGATTATTTCAAGAATGCCAATGATTCTGCATGGTATGCCCAGGCGCTGATTATCGCCGGAGTTCATGGGCTGGATCTGCCCGCCGACCTGAAGCCCGGTGAGAAGCTGACCCGCGAGCAATTCACCTACCAGGTTATTGATGCGATGGAAGCAAAGGGCCAGCTGCCGATGATTAAACCGGTGGTAGTGGAATATAAGGATCAGGATCAGGTTAAAGTGGAGTATTCCGGGTCACTCCAGCGCGCTTTAAGCTATGGTGTACTGAAGCTGGATGCGAACGGGAAGCTTAACCCGAAACAGGAGATCACCCGTGCTGAAGCAGCCGTCGCCATCAGCAATGCACTCTCCTACCTTAAGGCACATCAGGCACCGGAGACTGCTGCCGGAGAGGTGCTTACAGCAGAAGAAGCCGTTCAGTTCATTAAGGATGCTGCCGGACCGGAAGCCGGCCTGCAGATCAAGATCGCTCCGGCCGGCAGCATGACCCGTGAGTCCTTCACCTACCTGCTGATTCATACACTCCAGACCAGCGGCCAGCTGCCGATGATCAAGCTGAATCCGGTAGATATTGCAGACGATGACCAGATCGATATTCTTCATTCAGGTGCTATTCAGACAGCAATTGCCCTCAAGATCACCGCTCTGGATGGGGACGGAAACTTCAAGCCGCAGGACGGAATTACCCGCAATGACGCAGCTGCTATGGTAACCCGTGTACATGAAATTCTTGACGCGAAGACTAACCAGTAATCCTCCCGCCTGGCCCCTTCTGCTGTATATGCAGGAGGGGCTTTTGCTGTAATCTCTCAGCAAAAGCCCCTCCAAATTTTTAATAATCTCCCGCTTCTCTAACACCTGCTATAACAGTGTCACATGCTTTCTGGAATGTTATCTAGTATCATTATTCCACAGTAAGTCCCGTTGTCTGCAGATCTTCAATACTGAGGTACATCAAGCCTTTGTACTTCTTAACGCGGATATCACTCAGAACGAAGTCTCCTTCTTTGGCTTTCTTATATTCATCCGTCAGGACGATCGTAACTCTGATGAAATCCATTCCGGCATACTTGCCGATCGCTATCGTATCAGGCTGACTGCTGCCCAGGCTATTCACACCTTCAATCTCTGATAACATAGATAAGGAAATCCAGCCCTCACTCATCAGCGGCGGCAGCTGCTCATTATTTCCGGCAGCAATGACATAATTCTCGTCAAAATAATCCGGATACCCCTTATAGCCGGGATCTTTGGCCTGTTCTGCTGTAGGCTTTACTCCAACAATACGCACCTTGGGGAAATTATCTACAGAATTCTTAATAGCCGCAATCTCCGCTAATTCCCGCAGCTCTTCCGATTCCGGGCTATACGCAAGTGAGACAGTGCCATCCGCATTAAATGAAACATAAGCCCCATCAATGGTATAAGCTGCGCCTTTGAAAGACGGACTGTTGATCTGAATTACATTTACATTCGCCGAGAAATATACGGCATTGCCTGTCGCTTCGCCTACAATCCGTACCGGAATTAATGTGGTGCCGTTTTGCGAAAAAGGTGCCGCTTGCAGGCTTTTCTTCACTCCATTCACATAAGCCGTCTTGCTGCCGATCGTGAAGGAGATTTTCAGCCCGTTTTTTGTGCCGGTTACCTGCTTCAGCTTAGCATTATATTCAATGTTCATCTTCAGCTTCTCAAACAATTCCCGGAAAGGCACGAACGATACATTGTTCTTAGTTACAGCTCTTGATTGAAGCGGCTCCCCGTCCACGAAAATATGGGCTCCTTTCTCCGCGGCCGAGACAGGAAGAGCACCCAGACTAAACACCATAATCAATACGATACATACCATCGACAACCTTTTCAACATCAACGCCCCCAATTAGTTCCATATTCAACCATCTTTAATACTGGGCTAATTGGAAAAGGTTTCAATCCCGCAGAATTATTATTCCGCCCCTAGCATCAGCACCATATGATCCTCATCCAGATAACGTTCACCCAGCTTCATCGCCCTTGGCTCAGTACCGTAGCAGATGAACCCCAGCGATTCGTAGAGTCTCTTCGCCGGCAGATTGGTTGAGGTTACGGTCAGATTAAGCTGCTCGAGTCCCGGCATATCCTTCGCGCGGGCAATCAGCTCCAGCATAAGCAGGCGCCCTACCGCCTGCTTACGGACAGCCGGATCCACGTAGACGGAATACACATTGGCTTTGTGATCAATCTTGGCCCGGCTCTCCCGGAACAGCGTGACCATTCCCACCAGCTTATCATCCGAATCAAACGCTCCCAGGGTGAAATGATGCTCCGCTGGCGCAAGCCTGATTCGTGTATTAGCTATCGATAGCTTCGCTTCCGATTCATAGGAGCTGAGATAGACATCGGGATGCTGCTGCAGCGCCTGCAGCCGAAGCTCACGGTACAGCTCTGCATCGGCGGATGTCAGCGTTCTGATGTTCATACTTTTGCCTCCTTTCTATGACACAACAGAGTCAACCCAATATACGTACAAGCATATCCCCCCGCTCCAGTCTACAGCTTCTGCGCATACCTGTTAAGCTGCTCGGACATCGCCCGGATCTCCTCAACGAAGCTGGAGATTTCCTGCGTTGAAGCGGCCTGCTCCTGGCCGACTGAGGCGATTTGGTCTATCGACTGGCCAATCTGTTTCATCGCCAGCTGAATCTGCTCCAGCGTATCACGGATCCGCAGCGCGGATAACTCCGTTTCTCTGGAGAATTTGCGGATTTCCTTCGCAACTACATCAAACCCACGGCCCTTATCTCCGGCGTGGGCAGCCTCAATGGCGGCATTAATCCCCAGCAGATTCGTCTGATCCGCAACCTTCCGCAGGACGGACAGCACCTCATCGCTTCTCTGGACACTTTCAGCGGCAGCCTGGGATTGAAGCAGCAGCTTCTGCGAGAAGCCGGCCAGCAGATTAGAGCCATCCGCCACATGGGCGATGCGCTCATTCGCCTGGTTCAGGGAAGTGGAGATTTGACCCGCGATCTCCCGCAGCTCCGTCTGTCTGCGCACCTGGATACAGATTGCCCCGCTGACAGCTCCATCTTCACTGTGCACCGGCAGTACGGTTCCGACGAATTCATAACCGTAATATTCCTTAGGCACGTTCGAGACGGCGGATTCATCATTTTGCAGCGCATGATACAACGGCTCTTCCGGCTGAATTACCTGCCCGGCCTGGATCCCCAGATCAATGAACTCCCCGGGGAAATAGGCAATGAACTTCTCCAGGTCACAGACAGCGATAGATATATCGTATGGAAACGCAGCTTTGAGAATCGGGGCCAGCTGTACTATATCTTCAAGGGAACGAATCACATTCTTCATAGATAGCGAAATCTCCTTTATACGTCACTTGATAGAATTACTTCACTGAAGTTTCGACATATTCCAGCAGGTTCCCTTTAAAATTTAATATTTAAAATTCGCCTCTATAAATGAGGCGTACTTAAGAGCCTATAGAACCTATAGAAATACCTCTTCACAGTAAAGCAGCCGCCAGGACATTTTCCCTGACGGCTGCTTCATTATATTAAGTTAGTTGGCCTGATATGCTGAACGCTGCTGTTCATAGATATCGTAGAAATCGCTCCAGATCAGCACATTATCCTTTTCTTTATTCCACCATTCCTCATACCAGCTTACAATTTCAGCACCGCCGCCGGTTTGCCACTGCTTCTCAGCATCCGCTGCCGCCTGCTCAATGGTGTAATTAGTTCCGCCAAGGATCGCTCTGGTATAGATATCATGGACAGCAGCTGTCACATTGCTGAATTTAACCTGCAGCTCCTTCGGCAGCTGCGGCATATGCTCGGAGTGCGTCAAGCCTTCGCCCACCGGCAGATCGGTCATATACGTATCCACCGCTTCCTTGAACAGGCGCAGGGCTTCTTTCTGGGCAGGAATGGTTTCATCGAATTGGGTCTCCGCATATCCGTATTTGCCTTCTTCCAGACGGCTGTATACCATAGCGAAATCACTGGCCCAGCTTACTTCATTTTTGTACTTCTCCTGATCCAGAATAACGGGCCTGCCGTCAGCCTCAAGCTTGAAATGCTCGCCTTCGATACCATAACGGAAGGTGCGTCCGATTTCCGGCTTAACCAGGAAATCTATATACTCCATAACAGCTTCCGGGTTTTTGGCCCGGGCATTCACCACAGCTGTCATCTGGACCGGATTGTTCCAGACGGTAGTGAATTGTCCGGCAGAGGTCTTCGGAAGCGGCAGGATCTTCAGTTTGGATTCCGGGACATTTTTCATCAGTGTATCCAGCTCGCGGGAAGCGAAGCCCATATAATCATTCGTCATGAAGGCATAGATTCCGATCTTGCCGTTCAGGAAGTCCTGCTTTGACTTGGACCCGTCTTTATCACTCAGGAAGTCCTTGTCTACGACACCGGCTTCATACAGTGCCCGCTTGAACTCTGCTTCTTTCTTCAGACGCTCCGGCCCGACTTCAATTCCGCCATCCTCACCGAGATTCACCCAGTTGGCATTGAAGATATACCGGAACAGCCCGGCATTATCCCCGAACTCAAAGCCGCCGATGCCGTAAGTATCGTCAACCCCATTGCCGTCCGGGTCCTGCTCTGTGAAGGCTTTGGCCACTGCCAGGAACTCCTCCTCCGTTGCCGGCATGTCCAGCCCCAGCTTATTCAGCCAGTCCTCCCGGATAAATACGCTTACAAGCGGATACACCTCATTCATACGGCCGACTTCATACAGCTTGCCGTCTGACTTGATGCCAGCCTGCTTCAGCTGCGGATATTTCTCCATCAGCGCCTTATACTCCACACTATGCTGCTCAATCAGATCATCTAGCGGCAGCAGCTGCTTCTGGTCGAACATCTGGTTACGGATGCTTGTGCCGAACTCGAAGATCAGATCCGGCGCACTGCCCGAGGCCAGAAGCACATTCAGCTTGGACTGGGATTCCCAGCGCGGAATAGCCACAAACTTCACGTCTGCCGGACCATTCTCGTTAATCCACTTGGTCCACATGTTGTCTTCGATCGTCCCCATCCCGCTCGGCACGGACCCCCGGTCGTAGATGGTAGAAGAAATGCTGCCGCGCGCCTTGGTATCCCCGCCTTCTGCGGCCGGCTCCTTGTTGTCACTTGAGCATCCGGCAAGCAGACTTCCTCCCAACCCTGCAATCAACATCATTTTAGGCAGCTTATTCAATAAACTCATGATGAAAACCCCTCTTTCTTTAAGATTTAAGATAAGGATATGGATAAAGTTCGGCCGGTTAACCTTTGATTGAGCCGAGCATAACACCCTTCACGAAATACTTCTGGAGCAGCGGGTACACCGCCAGAATCGGAACAATCATGACGATAACTGCGGCGGACCGCACGCCTTCCGGTGTCATATTAGCCAGCATGGTAGGATCGGCGAAATCCTGAATCATCGTCGTCGATTTAATCATGTTCTGCACCAGCACCGTCATATTGTACTTGGCCGTATCGTTGATATAGATCATGACACTCATGAATGCATTCCAGTATCCGACTCCATAGAACAAGGCCAGGGTAGCCAGCATCGGCTTGGAGAGCGGAAGTACGATCCGTACCAGGATACCCAGCTCGCCGCATCCGTCAATCTTGGCTGCTTCATCCACCTCACCCGGCAGCTGTTCGAAGGCCGAACGCATCAGCAGCATATTGTAGGTGCTGACCAGACCCGGAAGCCATAAGGCTGCATAGCTGTTCACCAGGCCCAGATTCTGCACGACCAGATAGGTCGGGATCAGCCCGCCGTTAAAAATCATCGTAAACACCATGGCCATCGTAAAGAAGCGGCGGCTGTAAAACTGTCTTCTTGATAAGGGGTAGGCGGCCATAATGGTAACCAGCATGCTTAGTCCTGTTCCTACCAGCGTAATCTGTACGCTATTCCAG
The DNA here is from genome assembly GCF_032302195.1 of Paenibacillus sp. MMS20-IR301. Lineage (NCBI taxonomy): Bacteria > Bacillati > Bacillota > Bacilli > Caryophanales > Paenibacillaceae > Paenibacillus > Paenibacillus sp. MMS20-IR301. The sequence continues at coordinate 6,000,875 of NZ_CP135275.1, read as the reverse complement.
AAGGAACGCATAATCGGCGTGCCTGTAAATAAGCTTTTGAATGATGAGAGACTGAATTCTACCGGCCACAGAGTAACCCGGCCGCTGACTACCGCCTCCGCTCCGCTGAGTGATAAGGCGACCACGTTCAGCAGCGGCAGGATACAGCTCATTGCAATAACCGCCAGCAGCACGTAATTGAAGAAGTAGAAAACCTTCTCGCTTCTGCTATCCCGCATTGATGTTCCTCCTTACCATAGTCCTTCTCCAAATTTGCGGGCGATATAGTTGGCAGTGAACACCAGGATAAACGCCACTAATGATTCGAACAGCCCCATCGCTGTCGTTAAGCTGAACTGTGCACCTTGCAGGCCTATACGGTATATGTAGGTGCTGATTACATCGGCAATCTGGTTTACGTTGGAATTCTGCAGCATGAATACCTGATCGAAGCCGACCTCCATCACCCGGCCCATCGACAGGATCATCAGCAGGATAATTGTGGGGCGGATACCCGGCAGCGTAATATGCCAGATCTGGCGCATTTTACTCGCTCCGTCCATCCCCGCTGCTTCATACAGGCTGGGATCAATAGCAGACAGGGCCGCCAGAAAAATAATGGCATTGAAGCCCATGTCCTTCCATATTCCCGAGCCGATGAAGATCACAACCCAGGAGAACTTCTCATACAGGAAGGGGTACGCATCACCCGCAATACTTTCCACAATCCGGTTAACCATCCCGTTCTCCATCGCAAAGGCTGTCGTAACCAGCATGGCAATAATGACCCAGGACAAGAAATGCGGCATATATACAATGGTCTGAACCGTCCGTTTAAACGCCATGCTGCGCACTTCATTAAGCATGATGGCCAGAATAATCGGAATCGGAAACCCTATAAGCAGACTCAGTATACTGAGCATCAGGGTATTGCGGATAATCTCCAGCGTCCGGGGATCCTGAAACAGCACTTCAAAGTAATGAAAGCCTACCCATGGGCTGTTCAGAATGCCGTCGTAGAAATTGTAATCCTTAAAGGCAATCACTAAACCGCCAATCGGAGCATAGCGGAAAATGAGATAAAACAGCAGGACAGGCAGAAACATAATCATCAAAGGCAGGTTGGTTTTGAAACGCCTCCACTTGGGCCCGCCTGTTCTGTGCACAGCTTCCGGACCGTCCGGATTTGCGGCTGCAGCCGCATTCATAATCTCCATATCGTACTCCTCTCCACGTCATGCTTCTCTTTGTTTATTGGTTATACTTAGATTGTACAGACCGCAGAGGGAGGGAACATTCAAAATCCTACGATTTTTTGTTGATATTCTACACAAAGTAACTCTGCCCAACTAAATGGAAACGGGCTGAACCCGCAGCGCCCGGGAGGGCGCCGAAAGATTCAGCCCGGATAATTTCGGAACTTATTCATAGCGCCTGCGGAACTCCCGCGGCGATTCGCCGGTCAGCTGCTTAAACACAACGGTGAAATAGCTGGAATTATCGAAACCGACACGCTCCGCAATTTCCGTCATCCTCAGCCTGGTGTGCTGCAGCAATAACTTCGCTTCCTCAATCCGCAGCTGGCTGACATAATTCGTAAGACCGGTGCCTGTCTCTTTCTTGAACAGATTGCTGAGATAATTCGGCGTTACATGAACATATGCTGCAATTGTCTGCAAGGAGCAGTCATCCTGATAGTGGGCTTCAATATATTGCTTGGCCTGAACTACCACATTATCCTGCTGCCGTCCCAGCCACTGCCTGAAGATATCCAGGAATTCCGTACTTCTGCCTTGTGCCCAGGACAACAGCTCCGGGACAGACCTCATCTCCAGGATGCGTGCAGGACTCAGCCCCTCACTGGCAGCAGCCGCATTCAGATGCTTGAAATCGGTCAGCAGAATACTTGCGAACACCGTAACCAGCGTATAAATCTTCGTCTTGCAGGACTGAAGCCCAAGCGGTGCCGCGGTCTCAAGATATTCCGTCAGCCGCTGCTCCGCCGCCGCCAGATTGCTGGTTACGAGCAGGGACAGCAGCTCCTCCTTGAGCGGCAGGAAGCCGTCGACTGCGGATACTTCGCTTGCCCTGCCGTCCGCAAGACCTTCACGGGCTTCATTGTATTGCTCCGCCAGCTGCTCAAACCGCTCCACTGTACCAATCACCAGCCATCCTGTCGCCAGCCCGATGTAGCGGTGTACGGCTTCCTGCACAGCCCTGCGGTATTCTGCACCCGCAGACCCCGGCTCCAGCAGGAAGGCGAATGCTTCAGTCCGCAAAGGGAAATAGATCCCTTCTGCCTGATGCACCTGCAGCAGCTCCTGCAGGATATTGGTCACCGCATAATGGAGCAGGCTGATATCGCCCGGCGTATAGTTTTTCTCCGGCAGATTATAGCTGTGAACCTGCAGGATGCAGATCTCCGCATTCTGCCATTTCTGCTCCCATTCCTCCCTGAGCGTCCGTTCACAGGGCAGTCCGAACAACGCTGCCCGGAACAGCTCAGTCTGCCTCTCCTGCTTCATGACCCGCACTTCCAGCTGCTTCAGCCGCAGCTCTTCATACGATTTGCGCAGCACATGATACGCTTCATCCAGCGAGAACGGCTTCAGCAGAAATTCCACCGCCCCATAGCGCAGGGCGCGCTGGGCATATTCGAAATCCCGGTACCCGGTCAGAATAATCACCCTGATCTCCGGGTAGGCCCGGGACAGCCACTCCATCAGCTGCAGCCCGTCCATCGCCGGCATATTAATATCTGTTATAATCAGGTCCGGCTTGTACAGCTCCACCGCCTGCATCGCCTCTTCCCCGTCAGACGCCTCACCGACCACTTCCCAGCCAAGCTGATTACTGCTGATCAATTGCACGAGGCCTTCACGGAACCAGATTTCATCATCCACCACAAGCAGTTTACCAATCATATATCCTCACTCTCCAGCAGCCGGTAAGGCAGCTTCACCCGCACCAGCGTACCTGCGCCGGGCTCCGATTCGAATTCTACTCCGTAAGGATCGCCATAAGCTAACTCAATCCGCCGGATAACACTCCCTGTTCCGATCCGGCTGCGCTTATCGTTCACCGGCTCCTGCGGCGGATGCAGAATCAGCCCGAGGGTCTCCTCCGTCATCCCGCTGCCGTTGTCGCTGATCTCCAGCACCATGGACAAGCCCGGGCCTTCCCCCTCCGGCTGAAGGGAACCGGTAATCCGCAGCCGGCGGCCGGTCTTCTTGTTGCGGAAGGCATGCACGAACGCATTCTCCACGATCGGCTGAATCAGCAGCCGGAATACACGGGCATCCAGCATCTCCTCAGGAATATCGATTTCAGCCGTAAGTGAATCCGGATACCGTGCCTTCTGAATCTCCAGATAGTTATGAATCTGCTTGATCTCATCACGCAGAGTAGTCATTTGCTGGACCGGCTCCAGCGAATATTGCAGCATTTCGGACAGGCTGGTAATCAGGCGGGCTGATTTCTCATCGCCCAGCATATAGAATTTCCAGAAGAACATCCCCAGTGTGTTGTATAGGAAATGCGGATTCAGTTGGGCCTGGATCGCCTTTAACTCAGCTTCTTTTTCATTGATTGTCCGTTCATACATTTCATAGATCAGCGTCTCGATATGCGCGGTCATATTGTTGAAGCTCTCGCCCAGATAACCCAGCTCATCCTTGCTGCGGATCTCGATCCGGGTATCAAACCGTCCTTCACGCACATGCTTCATTCCCCGCACGAGGCTGCCCATCGGACGCAGCAGAATCCGGCTGATCACGGTAATAATGATCCCGAGAAAGACAAGGCTCGCGAAGGCCGAAGCAACCGCGACCTGAAGAATAACCTTGCTCTGGCTCTGGATCTGCGTCAGTGACACCTTGCTTACCAGAGTGAACCCGACCTTCTCCGACTGCTGTCTTGTATACATATAGGATTCGCCCTGCTCCTCACGGACCAGAATTCCCTCCGCAGGCATATCCGCCAGTACGGGCGTCCTCTGGCCTTCCATGCTGTTCAGTGAATACAGCAGCCTGCCCTCTTCGTCGAACAGGTAGGCTTCGGCATTCTCATGGATACGCAGGTCCTTCAGATGCGATTCAAACAGCGACGTGTTGAACAAAATAAGCATCCGGCCATAGGTATCCAGTTCAATGGAGCGCATCAGCCGGCCGGCCAGCACCACATTATCCCTGTCCTGCTGCTGGAAGTCCTTCTTATCCGGCCGGCTCCAGACATATTCCCCGCCGGTTGCCTCCAGTCTCGTAAGCATTTCGTTCAGATAATCATTCTCCAGATTATGAAACTGGCCGGAGAATGAGCCGAGGTTCAGAATATTATCCTTCAAATCGTAGATCCGGATCGCGAAGATCTCCGGTGCATCCAGACGGACCTGATACATCTCCTTGTCGAGCATTTGTTCAACCTTCATCCGCTCGAAGGAGCCCGACTTCACATTCTGATCCAGGATTGCTTCGCTAACCGAAGGATTCAGGGTAATGTAATCTGTAATCCGGTACATGTCGTTGACTCTGGAATCCAGCTGGGCCAGAATCTGTTCTGTTGTCATGTAATACTGGCGGCTGATCTCTTTGTTGAACAGGGACAGATGAATACGGTACGTAATCAGACCTGTAATAACAGAAATCAGGATATTGGCCGCCGCCAGGGCGATAATCAGCTTGGTGCTGAATTTGAATATTTTTTTAAAGGGACGCCGTCTGCTGTTATTCATCTCTTGTCCTCCGGCTCTAACCGTATACCCGGTTATTCCCCTATATACTGAACGATTGCTCCGGCAGGCGTCAACCCGCCTTTGTCAGGAGGCCAAATAAACCACCCCGGTGTACGGAGTGGTTCGGCGGCTGAATGCTTATGTGGACAGGCTATGATGAACTTCAGCTATGGCTCACCGGAATCTCTTGAATTTCCTGTGTCTCCTTAACCTTCCGGCTTCTAACCGAGTAGAGGATGAACAAGAGAATGAACCACAGCGGAGTGAACAGCAGTGCCGGACGCGTCTCCTCTGCAATCAGCATAATGACGAGAATGGCGGCAAACAGCGTTAAGACGGCATAGTTGATGAACGGTGTAAACGGTGCCTTGAACTTGGAGGCAGCATGCAGATCCCCGCGGTTCTTCTTATATTTGATATGACAGACGAGCACTACACCCCAGACCCAGATGAAGCAGATGGCGCTGATTGTGGTAACGATGCCGAAGGCCTGGCCCGGGATGAGCTTGCTGAGCAGCGCCCCCGCAGAAATCACCAGCGTAGACAGGAACAGCGAGTTGGCCGGCACATGATTGTTGTTCAGCTTGCCAAGCCGGGCCGATGCCTGGTCTCTTCTGCTCAGATTATACAGAATCCGGCTGGTCGAGAACATCCCGCTGTTGCAGGCGGACGCCGCCGAGGTCAGCACGACGAAATTGATGATCCCGGCAGCTACCGGAATGCCGACCAGGGTGAAGGTGCGCACAAACGGGCTTTCCGCCGGGCTAAGCTGGGTCCACGGATTAACGCACAGCAATACGAAGAGCGCGCCTACATAGAAGAAGAGAATCCGCAGCGGGATCTTGTTGATCGCTGACGGGATATTTTTCTCCGGGTCCGCCGTTTCTGCCGCCGATACCCCGACAAGCTCCACCCCGACATAAGCAAACACAACCATCTGGAAGGAAAAGAGGAAGCCTTTGACCCCGTTCGGGAACACGCCGCCATGCTCCCACAGATTACGGACCGTTACTGAGCCAGCATCGGTCTTGAATCCGATCACCAGCAGAATGATCCCAAGGCCGATCAGGGCCAGGATGGTGATAACCTTAATTAAGGCAAACCAGAACTCGAGCTCGCCGAAGCTTTTGACAGTTAACAGGTTAAGTCCTAATAGGATTACTAGGCAGATCACAGCCGGTATCCACTGCGGGATATCGAACCAGTATTGTACATAGACGCCCACCGCAATGACATCGGCCATCGCCGTCATAATCCAGCAGAACCAGTAGGTCCAGCCGGTAATGAATGCAGCCCGGGGACCCAGATAATCCTCAGCAATGTCTGTAAAAGACTGATAGCCCGCCTTGGAGAGCAGCAGCTCCCCCAGCGCCCGCATTACAAAAAACACCGCGATCCCCACGATTAAATAGGTGAGCATAATGGACGGGCCGGCCTGCTGGATCGCCTTCCCCGAGCCCAGGAATAATCCTGTTCCTATCGTGCCGCCAATAGCAATGAGCTGTACATGCCTGTTGGCCAGGTCTCTCTTTAATTCTGTCTGTGCCATGCTTACTCCCCCTTAATGTGTGTAACACATAATAACCCCGAAACATGCAGATTCTTAACAACACAAAAAAGAGATCGGATGTCATCCAATCTCCAGGTTCATAAGAATATCCAAATAAGCTACCTGCCCCTGCCGTTATTCTGCAGCATGACAAATACAAATCCAGTACTCTTCTGTCCTTTTGCCTGAGATTGTGAACCCTTCGGCGCTGCGGAACTCCGCAGTCTCTCCAGAAGCTGCTCCTGCTATAGTGTGATCCATAGCAATCATAGCTTGTGTTGTGTATTAAACTGGTGAAGCGTTAATGCATTCTAATATTCTAACATATTACTTCTTGTGTGAGTATTGCAGCTGTGAAAAAAGTCTCAAGTTATCCTGCTGCTGGAACTTTAGAAATTCTTAAAATATCCATAAAGCACTCAAGCAATACGTAAAATATGGAAAAAGTACATGAAAATACATCTAATTATGCCTGTATTTTTTTTAGAATACTCTTGATAGTATGATATAAACCAAATGAAAGGGGTTACATTCTTGCGGACAAAAACAATGAATCGCACCAAAAAAGCTTCGGCCGTTTTGTTAACTTTTGCCATTGCTTCATCGATGCTGGCATCTCCATCGCTGATTTACGCGGAGCAGACTGCCGAAGTCAATTATCTCCCTCCGGGAGGCGAGAATTGGAACAAGCTGCTTGATATTAATATTAAAGATAGCGGCTGGGGTTACGGCAATACGGTTACCCAGGAAGTATATCAGGAGCAAGCGGCCCGTAAGATCGAAACTAACGACTGGTGGGCCGATCAGCTGGTAGTTAACGGCTGGCAGTCCTTTGATTTCAGCGCGTATGCGAATGGAGCCTTGGAGTTCGACATTGCCGGCAGTCAAGGCGGAGAGAACTTCAGGATTGGCTTCCGCGATGTCGTTCATGAAAGACCTGACGGCAATGGCGGCTTCTACAAGGACAATGATGTGCCGGAGGAGACCAATATTGATGCTCTGGTGGAGGTTGGCGCCTATACGGAGGTGACAACCGAGTGGCAGCATGTATCTATTCCGTTAAATGACATTTTCAGCAGAGATCCCCTCTTTGATGCAAGCAAGATCCAGTTATTGAAAATCACCGGTGATAATGCGCCCATCACCTTTTGGATTTCGAATATTAAAGTGACTTCTCCTGACACAGAGAGAAGCTATGCACCGATCAAGTTCAATCAGGTGGGCTACCTGGGTTATGGTGAGAAATACGCAAATGTAAGCGGATACTATAATGAGTTGCCAGCAGTTGCCGGCACACCTTTCCAGGTCAGAAAGGTCTCGGATAACAGTATTGCTTATGAGGGGACGCTTTCCCTTGTAGCCGCTTATGATGAGTTGTCCGGCGAAAAGGTGCTGAAGGCCGATTTCTCGGCGTTAACTGAGAACGGCGGCTATTATATTACAGTTGACGGGGTGGATGTTCCTTCCGCTGCGTTCACCATTGGCGCAGATGTATACGACAGCCTTCTGACAGACGTTCAGAAGTTCTTCTATTACCAGAGGGCCAACGTTGATCTGCTTCCTGAGCATGCAGGTGAATTTGCCCGCACCGGCCTGCACAAGATTGATGCCAATCTTCCGCTGCAGTCCAATCCGGCAATCACCAAGGATGTGTCCGGCGGCTGGTGGGATGCGGGGGATACCGGTAAATATGTAACTGCGGCTGCAACTGCAGTTTCCGATCTGCTATGGGCCTACGAGAACTATCCGCAAGAATTCTCCGACAGCCAGTTGAATATCCCGGAGAGCGGGAACGGCATTCCGGATTTGCTTGATGAAATCAAAGTTGAAACCGATTTCTTTTTGAAAATGCAGGATCCGGCATCCGGCGGTTTCTATGCCTATGTAATCCGCGAGCCTGAACCAAAGCGTTTCATTATGGACGGTACAGGCGGAACGAGTATTATTCCAACCGCCCAAACGGCTACAACGGCAGGTGCACTGGCCCATGCTTATAATGTCTTCAAGAATGTGCCCGGCTTAGAAGAATACGCCGATAGCCTGCTGGATTCCGCCGTGAGAGCCTGGGACTATCTGGAGCTGCATCCGGAATTTATCGCCCAGCCGGACGGGCCTTACAATGACAATGAAGATCTGAATGACCGGTTCTATGCGGCGGCTGCCCTGTATAGAGCTACAGGTGAGGCGCGGTACAACGATTTCGTGCTGGCCAACTATGCAGCATTCGAAACGAAATTTATGGCGACCGATTTCTCGCATGGGATCGGCAGCCTGGAATTGATCGGCTTTTATCATTATCTGAGCTCCGCTGCTCCAAATGAAGAAATTACAGCCTGGTTCGTACCCAAATACAAGGAATGGAGAGCTGCGGTTATTGATACCGCTACCAATCAGGCTGTATGGCGTAATTCTACGAACAAGGGATTCTACTGGGGAGCTAATTCCAATGTTGCCGGCGTAGCCGTCAGTCTGGATATCGGCAGCCGGATTATCGGTGAGCACGATGAACGCAACATTCAGGTTGCCAGCGGCAACTTGAATTACCTGCTGGGTGTTAATCCTCTGCAGCTCAGCTTTATTACGGGGTATGGCGAGAACCGTGTACACATTACCCACCATGAGATTTACATGCGAGACTTCATTACAGAAATGCCTAACGGTTATATGCCGGGAGGTCCGAACAATACCGGGAAGTTCAATTTCCCGGCCAAAGCATACAATCAGGCTACAGTTGACTGGGAGAGCAATGAGCAGGCACTGAATTATAATTCACCATTAACTTATTTGACCGCCATGCTATCCGATGTGCAGAATCAGACTTTCTCCGAAAGCATACAACTGGAGGGCAGCACAAGCGGAAAACTGTCCGTCGGCCAGTCTGACAAGATAACTGCATCTGTAAAACCGGATAACACCACCTTCAAAAGACTGCAGGCTGCTTCCGCTGACCCGGGCATCGCTACAGTCAGCAATGTCACTTACTCTGCGGCCACAGGCTTGACTGAATTCACTGTGACAGCCGTTAAGACAGGCCAGACCGTGATTCATGTCCGTTCCCTTGACGGCAGAATTGAGAGCACCTATTCATTAGATGTGATTGCCGGTAATATTACGCCTGATCCGGAGCCGGAACAGCCGAAGCCTGGGCAACCGGAGCCTGAGCCCGAGCAGCCGAAGCCTGGACAGCCCGACCCTGTGCAGACCGATTCGCTGGCAAGCACGACAATAGCGAAAACCGCACCGGGAACGGCAACCGGCGTAGTCTCTCTCTCACAAGAGGTTCTAAAGGCCGCGGCCAGCAAAGCTGCAGAGGGTAAAATCACGATTCCGGTTGAAACGGCAAGCGGCCAGACGGCCGTCAGTATAGAAATACCTGGTGACTGGATTCGCACACTGGATACGGCTGCCGTCCAGTCCGTCTCCCTTGAAGTGCTTGGCTCCGCCATTGAACTGGATCAGACCTATCTGAAGAACCTGTTCAAGGATGGTGCAAAAAAGCTCTCCATCAGCATTTCTATCGGTACTGCAGAAGGACTTCCGGATGCAGTGCGTGCCTTGGTCAAAGATCAGCCGGTATATGATTTGAAGATGAGTGTAGATACTGCTCCTGCAGTATGGTCCGGGCAGCAGGTGACGGTAAAGCTTCCGTATAAGCTGCAAGCCGGAGAGCATGCAAGCCAGGTTGTCGTCTACAACGTGGACAATGGTCTGGAGATTGCCATGAATGGCTTGTATGATGCACAGTCAGAGAAAATGGTGTTCCAGCCGGAGCATTTCAGTAAATATTCTGTGGTATACGCAGACGTTAGCTTCAAGGATATTGACACTCTGCCGGCAGCAGCAGGCAATGCCATCCGGGCAATTGCAGCCCGGGGTGTAATTGCCGGTAAGGGGTCAGGACAATACGATCCGCAGGGCAAGCTGACCCGAGCGGAATTCGTACAGATGCTGGCGAAGTTCCTGGATCTTCCAGGCTCTGCTGCCTTCAGTAAGTTTACCGATGTCAAAGAAGGCACATGGTATTATAGCGCCGTTGCTTCCGCCGAGAAGCTTGGCATTGTGCTCGGCAGAAGTGAGAGCACCTTCGGTCCCCTTGATCTTCTGACCCGCCAGGAGATGGCCGTTCTACTGCATCGTGCTCTTCTTATCAGCGGCCATACTCTGCAGCAGAATCAGCTGCCTGTATCAGCCTTCAGCGATCAAACAGCCATCTCTGCCTATGCACAGCAGCCTGTTGCGGCACTTAAGCAGGCCGGAATCGTCAGCGCGGATCTGAACGGAAGCTACGGCCCGCGGACTCAAGCAGACCGGGCAGAAGCAGCAGCGATCCTCTACAACTTCCTGCTTTCCAGCCAGTGATGAAGTTTATAACGTTATAATGTAATAAAGGCGGGCAGCCCCGGTTAACGGGCTGCCCGCCTTTCAATTCCAATGACCGCTGATCATCGGGTAATTACTTAATAATTACATAATCCAAGCCAACCAGCTTAGCGTAGGATACGATCTGGTCTGTAGTCAGGTTCAGGGAAACTACGGTGTGGTGGCCTCCGCCATTCTCAATCCAGGCTTTAACCCCATCCTGGAAGTTAGGCTTCACCTGCCACATTACGCGTGCCACTGGAAGGTTAGGAGCCGGAACCGTAGGCTCGAAGGCTGTTACTTCATTGATCAGCAGCTTGTAGTGTGTACCGAAGTCAGCCATGGAGACAACCACACCTTCGCCGGCCTTGCCGTCAAATACGAGACGGGCAGGATCTTCACGGTCGCCGATACCCAGCGGAGATACAAGGACCTTAGGCTTGTTGCTGGCCAGGCTTGGATCTACCTCAAGCATGTGGGACTGCAGAATAGCCTCTTGGCCTGCAGCCATTTCATAGGTGTAATCTTCCATGAATCCGGTATTCACGTTGTGGGCCATTACCTTCAGCAAGCGGTCAAGCGCCGCTGTCTTCCAGTCGCCTTCGCCGGCGAAGCCGTAGCCCTCTGCCATCAGACGCTGAACTGCAAGACCCGGAAGCTGCTTCATGCCGTGCAGATCTTCGAAGTTTGAAGTGAAGGCATTATAGCCGCCATTATCCAGGAAACGCTTAAGGGCAATTTCATAGCTGGCCTGAACCTTAACGCTGGCTTCCCATGCTTCCTTGTCATATGAGCCATAATCAAAGTCGTACTGTTCCGCATATTCTGCGAACAGTGCAGCGGTCTCTTCTTCTGTAACCTCGTTTACATAAGCAACCAGGTCGCCGATGCCGAAGTAATCGACAGTCCAGCCGAACTGAATCTGGGCTTCTACCTTATCGCCTTCAGTTACACCAACGTTACGCATATTGTCGCCGAAACGGGCTACTTTGATGTTGAAGCTTTCGTTATAAGCTACTGCCACGTCCATCCATTCTGCAATTTGCTTCTGGACTTCAGCACGTTCCCAGTATCCTACAACAACTTTGTTCTGTTTCTTCAGGCGGGCATTGATGAAGCCATATTCACGGTCGCCATGGGCAGCCTGGTTCAGGTTCATGAAGTCCATATCCAGCGTTGCCCAAGGAATGCTCTCATTATATTGCGTAGCCAGGTGCAGCAATGGCTTTTGCAGCAGCTTGGTGCCGCGGATCCACATTTTTGCCGGGGAGAAGGTGTGCATCCAGGTAATTACACCCGCTACCTCATCACGATAGTTGACTTCCTTCATGATCGAAGTGATTTTATCTGCGCTGACAGCAAGGTCCTGCAGGACAATCGGGTAAGGCAGAACACCGCTGTTATTCAGGGCGTCCGTCATTTCCTGTGCATGTGCCTTAACTTCACCGAGGGCTTCTTCTCCATACAGATGCTGTGATCCTACAACAAACCAGAACTGCTTGGCACTTACTGTTGACATAATATTCATCCTCTTCTCTTGGAATTAATAATTATATGATGGGGATTCACTTTATTTCTGGCCGTAATACGCGCCTGCACCATGCTTGCGCAGATAGTGCTTATCGAGAATCCGCTGCGGCAGCTCTTCCGCGAAATGGTTCAGCTCACGGGCAAACAGGTTCATCTTGGACACTTCCTCCAGCACAACACTGTTCATGACTGCAGCATGGGCATCCTTGCCCCAGGTGAACGGCGCATGGCCCTTCAGCAGAACACCGGGAACCGCCATAATATCAATTCCGCGCTGCTCGAAGGTCTCAATAATTACATGCCCGGTCTCAGCTTCATAACCACGGTCAATCTCCTCTTGTGTCAGGAACCGGGTACAAGGTACCGCGCCATAGAAGGTGTCGGCATGCGTTGTGCCCATTACCGGAACATCCAGCCCGGCCTGCGCCCAGATGGTTGCCCAGGTCGAATGGGTGTGCACAATCCCGCCGATCTCGGAATAATGCTTATACAGTACAGCGTGAGTCGGTGTATCGGAGGATGGTCTCATCTCTCCTTCAACCACATTGCCGTCAAAATCGACAACGACCATATCGCTCGGCTTCATCTTGTCATAGCTGACGCCGCTCGGCTTGATTACGAACAGGCCGCTTGCACGGTCAACCGCACTCACATTGCCCCAGGTATATTTCACGAGCCCATGCTTAGGCAGATCCAGATTCGCCTCGAATACCTCTTCTTTCAGTTGCTCTAACATGTATTAATTCCTCCCGTTCTCTACCAGATGATCTACCGCAGCCTGCTCAATCGCCAGACCTTCCGTATACCGCTGCATGAACCGCTCAAATCCGGCAACATCGGCCGCATCCGGATGGATTACTTGTCCTTCCACATCCTTGAATACCTTGTGATCCAGGAAGTCGTCGAGACGCTCCTGCTGCTCTTTGTTCTGCATGTAGGCAGCAAGAATCGCCATGCCCCATGCGCCGCCTTCGCCGGCTGTTGCCATTACAGAGATTGGCACATTCATGGATGCCGCCACAATTTTCTGGCCGACCACAGGAGTCTTGAACAACCCGCCGTGCGCCAGAATGCTGTCAATGGAGACATTCTCCTTCTTCGTCAGGATGTCCATTCCAATCTTCAGCGCACCGAAGGCGCTGAACAGATGAGTCCGCATGAAGTTAGCCAGATTGAAACGGCTCTCCGGTGAACGGACGAAGAGCGGACGGCCTTTCTCAATACCGGTAATATTCTCCCCGGAGAAGTAGCCGTAGCTGAGCAGACCACCGCCGTCGGCATCTGCTTCCAGCGCCTTGTTGAACAGTACGCTGAACAGCTGGCCGGAATCGGCCTTGATGCCCATCGCCTCTGCAAACTCACGGAAGAGGCCCACCCACGCATTAATATCACTGGAGCAGTTATTGGCATGGACCATTCCTACCGGACTGCCATCCGGAGTCGTTACCATATCAATCTCCGGATATACCGTGCTGAGATCCTTCTCCAGGACGATCATGGCGAACACTGAAGTGCCGACCGAGATATTACCGGTCCGTTTGCGGACACTGTTCGTAGCGACCATCCCTGTTCCGGCATCACCCTCCGGAGGACAAAGCGGAATGCCTGCCTGCAGCTCACCTGACGCATCCAGCAGTCTTGCACCGGCTTCGGTCAGTACCCCTGCCTGCTCGCCTGCATGATAAATCTTAGGCAGAATATCATTCAGCTTCCAAGGATAGCCCTTGGCTGCATTCAGTTCATCGAATTGCCCGGCCATCGCTGCATGGTAATCCTGCGTACGCTCATCAATCGGGAACATCCCCGAGGCATCGCCTATTCCGATCGCCTTGCTGCCGGTCAGCAGCCAGTGGATGTACCCGGACAGCGTCGTTACGTAATCAATGCCTGGCACATGCTCTTCTCCGTTCAGGATTGCCTGGTACAGGTGGGCAATGCTCCACCGTTCAGGAATGTTGAACTGGAATTTATCCGTCAATTCTTTTGCCGCAGCACCGGTTGTTGCATTACGCCAGGTCCGGAACGGAACCAGCAGCTCACCCTTGCTGTCAAAAGCCATATACCCGTGCATCATAGCCGAGAAGCCGATCGAACCAACCTTAGTCAGCTTAAGCTCATACTTCCGCTCAACTTCCTGCTTCATTTCCTGATATGCGGTCTGCAGACCCTTAAGGATGTCTGTCAGATGATACGTCCAGTACCCGTCCAGAAGCAGGTTCTCCCACTCATAACTTCCGGTAGCGATCGTCTCGAAACGCTGATCAATCAATATTGCCTTAATACGTGTGGACCCAAATTCGATACCCAGTGAAGTTTCTCCATTAAGTATCGCCTGCTTGATGTTCTGATCCATGCTCACGGTACTCCTCTCTGACCAAACGGTTATAAATTCATAATAGAAAGAAGGCGCTTCCTTTATTAACAGACTTAGTATATTTTTTGTTCGTACATTTGTCAACACAATATATAAGATATACATACAAATTATCAGGATTCCCCGTTATTTTTTTCTTTATACCTTTATCCTGCTGGAAAAGTAGATTATAATAGGTCAATATCCGCATTATAATGTGTACGTACAACTTACTATATCCTACACAGCCGCATATGAACAATCACGAAAGAAGTGAGCCGCGTGAAGCCCAAGTACCAGATTATTTTGGATGATATAAGAAGCAATATCCTCTCCGGCACCTACAGTGTCGGTGAACAGATCCCTACAGAATCGGCACTGCAGGAGACGTATGGCGTCAGCCGGCAGACCGTCCGCAAGGCTATTCTTGACCTGTCTAATGAAGGCTTCCTGCGCAGCGAGAAGGGCTCCGGCACGTATGTCAGCAGCCAGTTCCGCTCCAAACCGGCGGGCAGTCCGAATAATAAAACAATCGGTGTGATCACGACTTACATCTCGGATTACATCTTCCCGTCCATTATCCGCGGCATTGAGGGCCGGCTGAATGAGGATAACTATTCGCTGCTGCTCGCCAGTACCAATAATGATGTTGCCCAGGAGAAGAAGGCGCTGGAAATGATGCTCTCCTTCGGGGTAGACGGCCTGATCATTGAGCCGACCAAGAGCAATCTGTACAATCCGAACATTGCCTACTACCTCTCGTTTAAAGAGCAGGATGTCCCGTTCATCATGATTAATGCCTATTATGAAGAGCTGGAGGTGCCCTTCTTCTGCCTTGATGATGTGCAGTCCAGTTACTTAGCCACCAGAGAGCTGATCAGGAAAGGCCATACCCAGATCGGCATCATCGCCAAGATGGATGACCTGCAGGGCAAATACCGGATGAAGGGGTATATCAAGGCGCTGGGCGAAGCCAAGCTGCGCTTCCACCCTGAGCAAGTGCTCTCCTTCGATACGGAATCGAAGCAGGACCTGTCTGCCAGCCTGAAGCAGTTCCTGACCGAGAACCGTGAGGTGCTGACGGCTATTGTCTGCTACAACGATGAGGTTGGTCTGGAAGTGGTGAATGTGTGCCGGCAGCTGGAGATCCGGATTCCTGAGGATCTGTCGGTTATCGGCCAGGATAATTCCTATATTGCGAAGAATGCGAACATTAAGCTGACGACGCTGACCCATCCGCAGGAGCAGATGGGCCGCGATGCCGCCGAATGGGTCATTAAGAAGCTGCAGGGCAAGAAGGATCTGCGGAATAGTACCTACTATCAGCCTGTGCTGGTTGAAGGGGAGACGGTGCGGGAGCGGTAATCCGGGGCTGGCAGGTACGCTGTATGCGATTATGCATACGGCGTTTTTTTGGCATACATGCACAATGCTCCTGTCAAAGGCCCACGGCGGACTCAAGTCTGCCCTTATAGAATCCTTAGAAATTCCTCTTACACTATGGAAGTGGAAAGGATGATATACTATGCAGAACATTATTTTGGAAACCAGTAATTTATGCAAAAGCTTCAAGGGCCAGACTGCTGTCAACAAAGTATCGTTAGCTGTACCCCGTAACTCCATCTACGGGCTGCTCGGCCCGAACGGGGCTGGCAAATCGACCACACTCAAGATGATTGCAGGTATGCTGCGTCCAGGTTCCGGAGATATTCTCATCCATGGACAGCAATGGACACGCCAGCATCTCAGCCGGATTGGCGTACTGATTGAAGCTCCGCCGCTCTATGACAATCTGACAGCCAGTGAGAATCTCAAGGTACGGACACTTGCTCTTGGACTGCCGCATTCCCGGATTGAAGAGGTGCTCGCTACCGTGGACTTGGCCCATACCGGGAAGAAACGGGCCGGGCAATTCTCCATGGGTATGAAGCAGCGGCTGGGGATCGCCATTGCACTCTTGAACCAGCCTGAGCTGCTCATTCTGGACGAACCCACGAACGGACTCGACCCGATTGGAATTCAGGAGCTGCGGGAGCTGATCCGGTCGTTTCCCGGGCAGGGGATTACCGTGATCCTGTCGAGCCATATTCTCTCTGAGGTGGAGCAGATTGCCGATCAGATCGGCATTATCGCTGGCGGCATTCTCGGTTATCAGGGAGCCGTGCCTGCGGGGCAAGAGCTGGAAGCCTTGTTCATGCAGGTGGTAGCCGCGAGCCCCAGGGAGGGGGTGCCACATGCTTAGTCATATCCGGGCTGAACGCTTGAAATGGCGGCACACCTTCGTCCCGAGGCTGTTATGGATCACCCCGCTGTTCACAATGCTTCTGTGCGCTGTGATGATGGGCGGACAGTCCTTTCAGGGCGGGGCTTACAACTGGTGGTATGCAGTGTTCCTTCCCGGTGCGCTGACCCTTACCTGTTCGCTGGTTCTACAGAAGGATGCCAAGATGAAGTATCACGGCCTGCTGGCTCTGCCCTTTGATCTGAGAATGCTTTGGGCCGGCAAAATCCTTGCCTGCGCACAGTGGCTCCTCGTCACGCTGCTCCTGTTCCTTATAGGCATTACCGCAGGCGGCGTACTGTTTGGCCAAACCATTCCGGTGCCGGACAGCGTAGCCGGCAGCTTCCTGATCTTTGCCACCTTCCTGTGGCAGATTCCGCTATGCCTGTTCCTGGCGGCACGGTTTGGCTTATTCGCTGCTGTGCTGCTGAATATGTCCGGTACTGTCCTGGGTATCGTAACCTTCGATACCGGAGGATTGTGGAACTATGTCCCTTATACAATTACCGCCAGACTCATGTGCCCGGTTCTGTCGATTCTGCCCAATGGCCTTCCCGTACCGGCGGACAGTCCGCTGAGAAGCACCGGTATGATTCTGCCAGATACACTCGTCTCCCTGGCCTGGTTCGGCTTGCTCTTCTTCCTTACTGCAGCGTGGTTCCGCAAACGGGAGGCGAATTAAAATGTCATCATTACCCGGACTGCTAAGAGCGGATTTGCTCAAAACCCGGCGCACACCATTTATACTCATCCATCTGCTGGCTCCGCTGATCGGAACAGCAGTGTTCCTGGCGTACTATTCATACTCACCATGGAATGCTATTGATAAAGCGCTCGTATTCATACAATCTCTGGGCTGTGCATTACCTGCACTGATTGGACTTGTCTGCTCCATGTCTGCGGAACAGGAGGCCGGCGCAGGACAGTTTCAAGGGATGCTTGCTATGCCCGCTAATAAAATTTCAGCCTATATAAGTAAGCTCCTGCTTCTGCTGCTGTTTGGTCTTGGAGCCATCCTGCTGGCCTATCTCATCTTTGCCCTGGGGTTCGGCGGAATTCTGCAGCAGGACAGGCTGGGGATACCCTTTTACCTCACGGGGGCAGTCATCCTGTTCGGCAGCAGCATCTTTCTCTATGTTATGCATCTCTTCATCAGTCTTCGCTTAGGGAAAGGGGCTTCCATCGGAGCAGGAATTGCGGGCAGCCTCATCGCTGCCTTAATGCTTACGGGACTTGGCGATATCCCCTGGCCCTATACCCCGTTTGCCTGGGGTACCCGCTTCATCTCTTTATGGACGATCCATGCTTCCGGCACTATACTACCCCCTGCTTTACCTGAACTTAAGGCCGGAATTACGCTCTGCACAGCGGGAACAATACTAGCTGTTATTCTATCCTGCATATGGTTCCGGCGGTGGGAGGGACGATCAAGCGATAATTAGACCTACAACCTATAATTGAGGGAATGGAATATGGCAAAAATACTTGTAGTAGACGATGAACCCGCTATCTTGTCGCTGATCCGCAGCGCCCTTGCTGCCGATCAGCATCTGGTAACGGTAATGTCTGATCCTGCACAAGTGCGCCGGATTGACCTTGGCGCCTATGATCTTATTATGCTCGACGTAATGATGCCCGGTGTGGACGGCTTCACTCTCTGCCGGGAGATCCGGTCAGCAGTAGATTGCCCGATCCTGTTTGTTACGGCTAAGACGCTGGAGAGCGACCTGATGTATGGCCTTGGCTTAGGGGCAGATGATTATATTGTGAAGCCCTTTGGCATAGGCGCGCTGCGGGCGCGGATTCAGGCCCATCTCCGGCGGGAGGGCAGAGAGCGGCGGAAGGTGCTCTATCTGGAGCAGGTCCGCTTTAACCTTTCCGGTAAAGAGCTGTTCGTCCAGGAGAACAAAGTGCCGCTGACCAAAAGTGAATATGAAATCTGTGAGTTTCTGGCTCGCAGCCGCGGGCAGGTCTTCTCTAAAGAGCATATCTATGAAGCAATCTTCGGTTATAACGGGGAAAGCGACAGCAGCACGATTACGGAGCATATCAAGAATATCCGTGCCAAGCTGGGTAAATGCGGAGTGGATGCCATCGAAACGATCTGGGGGATTGGATACAAGTGGAAGCTGTGAGACGAAACAAGCCGGTGCGGCTTCGCACCTTTTTCCTGCAATACCTTCTATTCTTGAGTGCAGGCACGATTCTGCTGCTGGTGGTGATACTTAGCCTATTCACGCTTGCTTTTGCTTCAGGCTCCGTTCTGCCTGCCAACTATGCCGAGAAGGAGATTGCTGCGTTCAAGCAGCACCTTGTCTCCGGCAGTACCGTAACGCCCGGCAGTGTTCCGGAAATGCTCGATTATGCGGTTTTCAACGGGGAAGGAGTTCTGCTGTCCGGTAATCTGAATCAGGGCGCGGCCGCTCATGCCTGGGAGATGGTACGGCAAGGGAAGACTCAAGACTCTTATTACTATACAACCGCCTGGAGCGGACAGGAGCTCTGGATCTTCCGTTACAGCCTAACGCCGCAGTATGCCTCTGCGCAGCTGCGCAGTCATCTGCCGAATCCCCAGCTGCTGGCCCTATTGCTCTTCATCTTTGCCATTCTGCTGCAGGCAGCCCTGCTCGCTGCCCGGTTCGGCCGGCGGCTGTCCGAGAAGCTGACCGGCTTACAGGAGGCAACAGAGAGCATCCGGCGCGAGAATCTGGAGTTCACGATTAAACCCAGCGGCATCCGCGAGATTGACGAAGTGCTATCCTCACTTGACCAGATGAAGGATGCCCTGCATGCTTCGCTTAAGCGCCAATGGGAGCTGGAGCGTTCCCGCAGGGAGCAGATATCTGCGCTGGCCCACGATATTAAGACGCCGCTGACCATCATCCGGGGGAATGCGGAGCTGCTGGCGGAGACACCGCAGAATGAGGCCCAGCGTGAATACAACGGATACATTATCCGCAGTGCCGGAGATATTGAAGCGTATGTGCAGGAGGTAATTGATCTGTCAGGCATGCAGGCCGAATCTCTTCATCAGCAGTCGCATGTCCCGGTCAAAGACGTTATTGATGCGCTTGAGGCCCAATTGAAGGCACTTGCCTCGGGCAGAGAACTTCAGACCTCTATACAAAAGGAGAGCCTTCCGGAGTTTCTCTTCATTAACAAGGAGCTGCTGCAGCGGGGAATTATCAATGTATTAGCGAATGCGGCGGAGTATACGCCCCCGCAAGGCAGCGTGACTCTCTCTGTCCGGGGTGATGCAAATGCCGTTCACTTCACGGTTACGGATACAGGCGGTGGTTTCTCACAGGCCGATCTGAAGGACGCTGCCAGCCAGTTCTACCGGGGCGACCGAAGCCGCAGCTCCGGCAGCCACCACGGAATGGGACTGTATATCGCGAAGTCCGCTGCACTGCAGCATGGAGGAAGCTTACACCTGGGCAATGTCTCCTCCTCCGGCGGAGCAGAGGTAACATTGAGTATTCCTTCAACGAGTATTCCTACGACGGCTTCCCTTGCCACTCACAAACCATGAACAGCTGTTGCCCCTTAAGCTCGGCAGACAATTCACCATTCATCTTCAGCATCAGGCTCCGTGCAATCGACAGGCCGAGCCCGGTGCCCTTGCCGGTGCGGGGCTGATCACCGGTGTAGAACCGGTTGAACAGATACTGCAGATCTTGCTCGCGTAGCAGATCAGCAGGATTACTGACGGTCAGCCGGACCGCCGGACCGGATTTCTCCAGCTGAATCACTACCTTTCCGCTGGAATGCCTGATGGCATTCATCACCAGATTCTCTATTACGCGCTTCACCGCAGACGGGTCGGCTACAACTGCCGCCTCTTCCTCAGGAATATGAATCACCGGCTCAATTTGCCGGGCAGCAAACTGCTCATAGAACCCGACCAGCACCTCCGGCAGCAGCTCATTCAGCTTCACGGCTTCAGGGTTCAGCGGGTAATCGGCAGACTCAATAATCGACAGCTCAAAGAAGTCCTCCAGCAGCACCTTCAGCCGGAGTGCGCCTTTTTTAACAATTTCCGTATACTTCCCCCGCTGCTCCGGGGTTATGTCTTCTGTCTCCAGAAACTGAACATAGCCGAGAATAGAGGTCATCGGGGTGCGGATATCATGCGAGATGCTGGAGATCGCCTGCTTAAGCTCATATTCCGTCCGCCGCTTGTCGGCATTCGCCTGCCGGGTCTGATCAATCTGCTCATTCACCGCCTCAGCCAGCCGCTCCAGATCCTTATCGAAATAGGCGAGATCAATCTTTTTCGCCGAGGTGCCGCTGTTCAGCTGCCGGAGCTGCCGGGTAACTCTCCGCAGCTCTTTTTTCACACAATAAAGGCAGGCAAGCACCACCAGTAACGCTACTATACTTATCGCAGTCATCCAGAGAATGTGTCTCACCTGCCCCTTCGCTTATTTAATTTCCTTCCTGTTATAGAGCCAGCTGCCCAGCAATCCGAACACGGCAAATGTAAGTGCAGGCACAGACAACAGAGCGAACCAGTCCGTACTGTCTGTCATAAGGATCCGGGGCACATCCACCAGCAGCTTAAATATGGAATAATTGAAGAAGAACTCGAACAGCGCCAGCTTGGAAGCAAGCAAATAGAGAATACTGTCTATCAGCAAAAAGAACAAGAGCAGGAAGGCAATCGCCCGTCCGCTATCCGTAAAGATGCTCGAGAAAAGCGCCATTATAGAGGCAAAGGCAGCTGCGTATAGCATCGTTAACCCGATTGTCTGCACATAATAGTCTAGCTCCGGCATATGGTCGAACCCGAAGTAGAGCGAGCTGACCCCGGTCATCACTACCGGAAGCACAAGTGCAATAAGAACCGAGCCCGCAGAGTAGACTATCAGCTTGGCTGTATAAATCCGTGGACGGCTGTTGCCGGAGGCCGCGATGCTTTTCATCGTACCGCTGGAATATTCACTGGAGATGAAGAAGCCGGCCAGAACACAGGGAACCAGCCTGATCACATAGTTGTTGCCGCCAAGGATATTGTACATATACAGCTCGTCCATAAGAACCGGATCTCCGGTATCGAAGAACATTAATAACGGGTACAATGCCGATACAGCCACTAGCACCGTAATCAGCAGCCGGAACACAGGGTCTTTCATCAGCTTGAACCACTCTGCCCTGAACAGATTACCCATGCTGAACACCTCCGATCCGGCCTGTAAAATAGGATTCCAGGTCTTCCCCCATCGGCATGAATTGCTCGATAATCAATCCCTCACCGGTAAGTGTCTGAGACACTTTACCTGGTGCCTCCAGATACTTAAACAGCTTGATCGTCCCGCCCGGCAGCACTTCAAACTCCCGTGTCTCCAGAACCGTTTCGATAACAGCCGCTGCTTTATCCGGATTATCCACTTTGATATGCAGGTACTGCTGGCATTTGGCAGTCAGCTCCGCTACGGTCAGCTGCTCCAGCAGCTCACCTTTATGAATAATACCGTAATGTGTAGCCAATAAGTGAAGCTCACTGAGGATATGACTGGAGATTAAGATGGTGATTCCGTACTCCCGGTTCAGCTTCTTAAGCAGCTCCCTGATTTCGACAACGCCCATCGGGTCCAGCCCGTTAATCGGCTCGTCCAGAATCAGGAACTCCGGATCGCCCAGCAGAGCAATGCCGAGCCCCAGCCGCTGCTTCATGCCCAGGGAGAAATGCTTTGCTTTCTTCTTCCCCGTGTCCTGAAGCCCGACGAGTGACAGAATCCGCTGGACCGGGTCTTTACCCGGAATGCCCCGGAGCAGCCGGTGCGCCTCCAGATTGTCTTCAGCCGTCATATGCGCATAGAGCGCCGGACCCTCGATAATTGTCCCGATTCTTTTTCTGGCTTCAATCTGTTTGCGCTCATCGCTTTCACCGAACAGCTCCATCGTCCCTGTAGTCGGATAGGCCAGTCCTGCGGCAAGCCGGATCAGCGTGGATTTCCCGGCCCCGTTTTGCCCGATGAAACCGTAAATCGAACCCTTTTTAATTGATAGATTCACTTTATTCAGCGCAAATTGCCCGCTGTATTGCTTGCATAAGTCATGTGTGTTCAGCACATATTCGCTCAACCTTGGCACCTCCCTTATGTGATGCTCTTAGTATAGAAAGGAAAACATAAGAAAGGCTTAGCTTAATTCTTAACCAAACCTTAAGTTTTGAGCCGGTACCCTACTCCCCAGACCGTCTCGATATATTCCTCATCCGGATTCACCTTCGCCAGCTTACTGCGGATATTGCTCATATGCACATTGATCGTATTGTCGTCGCCATGGAACTCTTCATTCCAGACGCTTTTAAACAGATTGGCCTTGGTAAAGACCTTCTTCGGAGACAGCATAAGCAGCGCCAGAATCTCATATTCCCGGGCGGTAAAAGCAAGCTCTGCCCCCTGGACGCTAACTGATTTAGCCTCCGTATCCACCACGATATCCTTGTGCTGCAGCTGCTGCACCTGGAGGCGCTCCATCGCACGCTGCGCCCGGCGTAAATGGGAATCGATCCGGGCCGAGACCTCTTCAATATCAAACGGCTTCGTAATATAATCATCCGCCCCGGTCCGCAGCGTCTCAATCTTCGTCTTCTGGTCCAGCTTGGCGGAAATAATGATGACCGGAGCGGCGCTGTGCTCAGCAATATAGCCAAGGACCCCTTCTCCGTCCATGCCCGGAAGCATGAGATCCAGCAGCACCAGATCCCAGGCCTGCCGCTCCAGATAGAGCATCGCTTCGGTTCCGGAGAACGCGGACTGGGGAATATAGCCGCTTCTGCGGATAATATCGCACAGCAATTGATTAATATCATTATCATCCTCAACAACCAGGATGTTGATGGTCTGGTTCATGGCGGGCAGGAAGCCGTTCTGTTTGTGATCCCGTTTCAACTTATCTTACCTCCTTATACTGCTCTTTTGAAAACCTGGAATACACTGTATATAATATATCAAAAAGAAATAGGAGGAGCGCGCCCAATGAACAGCCAAAACGGACAATATGCAGTGCAGCCGGAAGATCTGGCTGAAGCTTTGCTGAGCGGCAATTATAGCGGGATTTATGAGCGTTTCAGCCCCGACTTCAAACAGTACATTAGTGAGGCAGACTTTACGGAGATGGGTTCTGCGTTCATTCAGGAGGTTACCTCTTTTACGCCTTCTACTGTGGTGAAGCTGAACGGCAGTGAGCAGCGGGTATGGATAAGCGATACCGGCGCCAAAGGAATTCTTGCTTTTTTTGATGAGACCGGCATGATTCTGGGTCTGAGTATCACCAATCTTGACAGCTATCCCGTGACAGATCAAGCCCTAACAGAAACTGTCGTGTCCCCGCCGTTCGAGGGGGACTGGTTCGTGTTCTGGGGCGGCAGCAACATGCTTGACAATTATCATTATGAGTACGAGAGCCAGCGCTACGCCTATGATTTCGTGCAGGAAGTGAATGGATACTCCTATCAGGGCGATCCTGCCGATAATGAGAGCTATTATGCCTTCGGAAAGGATATCACCGCTCCCGCTGACGGAACTGTCATCAGGGTTATACAGGATATTCCTGATAATACGCCCGTTGGCGTAATGAATGAGAAGGAAGCGGCAGGTAACGTAGTTGTAATTGATCACGGCGGGGAATATAGCTTTTTGGCGCATCTGAAGCAAGGATCGGTCACAGTACAAGAGGGGGATAACGTCATATCAGGCCAGGTCATCGGCAAGCTCGGCAATTCCGGCAACTCCAGCGAGCCGCATCTGCACTTTCAGATGTCGGACGGATCCGACCTGTTCGGCTCACGGTCCCTGAACATCCGGTGGAAGGATCATCTGCGGCCGCTGAAGGGCCAGACCGTTACCGGCCGCCTTTAGCTTTGATAACCGGGGGAGGATGCGGCTCTCAGGCCGCATTCATCCCCAGTTTTCTTTTGAGATCCGGGTATATACTGCCATACAGCTTCCGCCGCAGTGCCGAGTGAAACATTGCCAATACCAGCGTCACTACGATTAGCGCAGCCGGCACGAGATACATAACGGGATGATCTACAAAATATCCGAAAACATCATAATCGCGGTCGATATAACGTCCATAGATGAAGGCGGCAGCCACAATCAGCAATACAGGCAAAGCGAACAATCCGGACAGAATATTAACCCTCTTCATTGTCTTGTATGTGGATTGAAACGTATCTTCGCCTTGATATTGTTCAAGCAGAATAACCTGCTTATCAAAAGAATCACTCTTGGACACCGGCAGACCGCTGCCGGTAATATGCTTGTGCAGCAAATCCAGCTCCTGGCTGAACTCCAGCGTCCGCAGGACAGCACTTCCCATATTCATAACCGTTCCCTCCCGTTTTGTATGATACAGTCTTTACATTTCCGCCCAGTTCCTCCGGAACAACCGGGATGGCCGGTGCCCGGCGTTCTCTGTGTAGTTATCCGTCTCCGTGACTAGCTCCGCGACCTTGCGCCGGAAGGCGGCCTTCAGCAGCTCCTTGTCCAAAATGACTTCATACACCTGCTGCAGCTCCGTCAGAGTGAACAGCGGCGGCATCAGATGCAGCGCAATATCCGTATCATTCGTCTGCTTCCGCAGCCGCTCGACCGCGTAGGCAATGATCTTGGCATGATCAAAAGCCAGCCCGTCATTCGACTCTATAGCATATACTGTAGATTTGGCAGTTGGCTTTGCAGTCACTGTGCGGTTAATCACCGCTGTCAGCTCTTCCTCTTCACTGCTTAGCTTAAGCTCATAGGTCCAAGTCTTGACGTAGCCTTCTTCCAGCAGCTCCTTATGCTCGCGCAGCAGCCGGTAGCTTACCTTGAACCAGGCCGCATCATCCGCGTCATCCCCGGCCTGAATCTTAAACCGGCTGCTGTCGATTAAGGCCATATAGCTGCAGCTCATGACCCAGGTACGCGGGTCGCGCCCGACATCGGTGAACGTCTGCAGCTGCTCCAAATACACATCTTCTACGCCGGTCTCCTCACTCAGCTCGCGCGCAGCAGATTGATCCACGGTCTCGCTGGACCGCGTGAACCCGCCCGGCAGTGCCCATTTCCCAAGGAAGGGATGCCCGCCCCGGCGGATCAGCAGAATACGCAGCTCCTTCTCCGGAAGCTTGCGGTAATTGTCCGTCTCCGTCTGCGTCACCGTGAAGATGACCATATCCGTGGCCACTGACGGCCGCTCATAATCCCCTGCCTTGTACTGCTCCATGAATTGACGTTCTGTAAGACCGTCCCGATCCAATAATTCCACTTTCTTCGCCTCCCGGTTTCTTGTCAATATAAGCTAGTTCTGCTGCTCTCCGAAATAGTTACCATACGGCTGGAATTTCGCGAGCACCTCGTCTACCTTCCGCATCCGTTCAGCAAGCGTTCCCCTAAGCGTAATATAAGGAATCCGCCGTGCCTTCAAATCAGCTATGATCTGCTTGTGGAATACATGCCGCTTCTGATCGCCGCTGCGGTCCCAGGTATCGTCATAAGGAATATCGTCATCGCACAGGAAGAACAAATCATACCGCTGCGCATTCTCCAGCGCAAGCCGGGTCAGCAGCTCCGGGGCCCGCCCGTGATAGTCGAGCGCATACATATAAGTAGTAATTGCATTCGTATCGACAAACAGATACCGGTCCGCTTCCTGCAGCGCCTGCTGCTCCCGCTCAATATGGCCCGCAGCTATTTCATCAAAAGCCTCAATGCCGATCCGGCGGTCCACCTGATGCTCCGTCCAATAATCCCGTCCGTATTCACTGGCGTAAGCCGTCCTGTACTGCCGGGCCAGCGCTTCGGTAATCGTGGACTTGCCCGTAGACATCGCACCTACAAATACCACCTTCGTAATTAAATCCCGGTATACGATGCCACTTACATAATCCCGGTATTTGTAGGGATCAGAGCGGACCATGGTGGCTGATACCGGCACCTGCTGCCGGGCTTCATCCACCCTCCGGTCGATGGCCCCCAGCGCAATACTCATATGCTTGCCGTAGAACTCGCTGGAATAAAAATGGGTCACCTGCTCCCCCTGCAGCAGACCCAGAATATATTGCTCTTCCCGGATCTCATGCTCCCGGTCATCTGAGTACCCGTCGGGACCGTCCCAGGCTTCAATGACCCGGACCGATGACGGATAGAGCTTGCGGATCCAGTCTGCCCGCACCTGCAGCGGAACAGGACTGACCGCCGTCTCGTAGATCACCACAATCAATTCGTCGACCTCCTGAAGCGCCGTATCGAACATGAATTGATGCCCTTTATGCAGCGGAGCGAACTTGCCGAGTGTTAACCCAAGACGCTTCATGCCATTGCCTCCTTCGCACCCTTGTTCCAGTTATAGTAGCCATATACGGCGTTAATAAGATAAGCGCTCCACATGACAATCATCAGCGGACCTTCACTGCTTCCATCCAGCATCCGGATGACCCATAGCATTACTGTGAACATATTCAGTACAATATAGACCAGCCACTGCTCCTTGAATCTTCTCACCATCAGGATGGTTGCTACGACAGATAACACAGTTGTTACAGCATCGATATAAGGCGAGTTCTGCCCTGGAATGAACGATAGGCCGAATCCCAGCAGCAGCGCTCCCGAGACACAGACCGCTACAGTGAGAAGTACGCCTTTGGCCTTCATTTGAAGCATAGACAGCTTGCCGCTCTGCATATTCTTTTTCCACATATAAAAGCCTGCAATATTCATCGGGACAAAAAACAGCAGATTCAGCATAACCTCTCCGAATAACCCGTTGATATATGCCAGATAAGCATAACCGAACGTATTGTACATCCCAAAGACATAACTAGCCAGCTTACCCTTCGCCGTAAGTACCACACACAGTACTCCTGTGATAAAGACCGTAAATCCGAATAACGAATCCTTAGACAGGAACGTGAACACCACTCCTGTTATTGTGAACAGGACCAGCCAGACTACCTCGAACACCCTCCAGTTACCCAGAACCTTCTGCATGCTGCATTCCTCCGTTTCTCCGGTAATCCTTGTTGGAAATACTTATTAAATTTTTGTTATTTTCATATTGTTACTATCAATATAGCAGGTGATCCGGTTAGATGCAAGCAGAATTTTCCACATCGCAGACATTTATACCAAGGTCCACGGCAGGGAAGGGCTTTATTAAAAAAAACATCGCCGGAGGCGCAATGGCCGGCGATGTTTGCAGTACAGTTATATATCTTGCGCAGCTCAACAGGTGCTCCCGGATCATCAGAAATAAAACAAGTCCTCGAATTTTTTATCCAGCGCAATGCAAATAATTAAAGCCAATTTTGCAGTGGGATTAAACTGCCCTGTTTCTATCGAGCTTATTGTATTTCTTGACACCCCAACCATTTCTGCCAGCTGCGTTTGGGACAGATTGTGTTCCCCTCGCGCCTCCCGCAGTTTATTTTTTAGAACCAGAGATCCGGTCATCTTAATTCGCCACCCCGTTAATATACAACACTAGAAAGACAATACATACAATGCATCCTATAACCGTTTTAAGTAAATCTGTCTTCGCATGGGTTAACTTATACATCCCGAAGCTCTCACTGCCCAGATACCCGAAGAACATCGTTATTAACGCATAGGTAGTTTCCTGACGGTTATTATACAAGCTGAACACTGCCAGAATGACAAATAGAATTACCATTGCCATGACTCCGGTTTTTCTGCCTGAATGGGACACAAACTCCTTGCCTTCGTCCCTCTTTTCTCCTCTGCTTCTCTCCAATATTTCTTCTTTATTCACCAAAAACGCCTCCTCCCGGATTCGCAAGCCTTTGCCAATAAAACTTGGCATAATTATTATAACATGCCAAGTTTTATTGGCAAATAAAAAAAATAAAGAAGAAGTTTTATTTATCCCGTCACAGCAAAACCCTGTTCTCCAGTATATTTTTCATACTGATATGAGACTTGGAAGGTCCGAACTTGATCAGCGAATCCTGGAATCCGGCAAGCTCTTCAATCGATGAGGTCTGAACCTTAAGAAGATAGTTGTACTCCCCGCTGATGCGGAACACATCCGTTACTTCACTGGCATCCCGGCAGTAATCAGCCAGTGCCTGGCAATGCTCTGTTTTGAGCAGGATGAAGGTTGTCGTTCCCCGGTTCAGCTCCTGCAGACTAAAAACGGTGTGATATCCGGAGATGATATTCTTTTCTTCAAGCTTCGTGATTCTCTCTTTGACCGAGGGCTGGGACATAGCAACCTCTTTGCTGATTTGGGAGATCGGCATTCGTGCATTGTACTGGAGCAGAGCCATGATTTTTTTATCAGTCTCATCGATAGGATAATCCATTCATATACCTCCTTAATTCATAAGACAATTTACCGAAATAACCTTACATTTATGAATCATATTACTATAAACACCTTGGTAATTGCATATGGTTTATGCTTTATCACAACTATAATTAAGTACATATCAGGCAAGGAGGCCAAGTAATGAGCGTAAACGGACTAGCACATGTAGCGATTCAAGCCAGAGATTATTCAGCGACCATTGCCTTCTATATTGAGGTTTTAGGATTTAAACGGGGGCATCACTGGAGCCTGCCGCTCTTCCGCATCCAGGAAGCTTCGATGCTGATTTCACCTGACGGCAGAACCTGCCTTGAGATTTTTGATAATGAAGCTGTAATCCCGGCTCAAGGCAAGAAAGCAGCATCCGAAGACCAGATTGCTCACGGAGCGTTATTACATTTCGCATTCTACGTGGATAATGTGGAGGAAATATATCAAAAAGCCCTTGCTCATGGAGCAAGGACTTTCGTAGCACCGGATACCCTTTCACTTGGCGAACCGCCGCTGCTGGTGAAGAACGCACTCATTCACAGTCCTAACGGGGAAGTCATCGAATTTATTGAAGAGGTTGATTTCGGCAGGATCACTTGATCTCTATCCCGTACCAGCCATCTGCCAGTTTATCCAGCCCGTATTTAACAGCCTCCTCACTATAAGTCTTCTCGACCAGATCCCGGCTGTCACAATACACTATATGATAGGTGTTGCCGTTCTCGCCTTCCCAGTCAAACACGAACCTAATGAGGCTCTTCCCGTCCTGTCTGCTGTATCTCACAAAGTTCAGCTTGTCTGCTGATGATGCTATAATCTGCTGTACCTTGCCCTGCAGGCCCGCCCCCACACCTTCCAGGAACTGATGGCCTATAGCATTTCCGTTATTCGAGTAGATAAAGGTATTACTAATATCGCTCCGGTTATCCAGGCGGGTCATAAGAAGCCCGGTCCCATCCTTCACGGCTTCAAACAACCCGCTGTGCTCCCGGAAAACATCATACTTTGCCTTGGAGTTATTGTAGCTGACGACCAAAGCTGCCGCCGCGAGTATCAGTGTAACTGCAATGCCAACAAGGACGTTTCTGCTGCGACCCATAGCTCCACCTGCCTGACCCTTTCAGGAGTATATGAATCTATGATATTTGTAAATAGAGGATTGTACAACAACAATTGCGAGGCAATATTCTCTGAATATATAATTCCGCTCCAGACATAATAATACGAGCTATCCCATTCACCCCTATAAAGGAGCAGATAAACTTGAAGAACAAATGGTTGCTGGCGTTAACCTTAGTGCTCGTTCTCGCCTTGACGCAAGCAGCAGGACCCGTGCAGGCACAGGCAGGCGGCAAGAAACAAGCCATTTGCCTAAGCCCGAAGATGGTGCAGCTGAAAGGCGATATGGAGAAGGTGTGGATTGACCATACGATATGGACACGGAGCTACATTGTCAGCGCCATCGCTAATATCCCGGATCAGAAGGACGTATTAGACCGGCTTTTGAGAAACCAGCAGGACATCGGTAATATATTCAAACCATACTACGGGGAGGCCGCAGGCAATAAGCTGGCCGCTCTTTTAACAGAGCATATTGTAATTGGGGGAAAGATTATAGCTGCTGCCAAAGCAGGCAACGAGGCTGATGTGAAGAAGCTGCAGGCTGAATGGCATAAGAATGCTGACGATATCGCCGCTTACTTAAGTCAATTGAACCCGAACTGGTCCTTCAAAACCCTGCAGGACATGCTGTATGAGCATCTTCAGTTAGTTACAGACATCGTGCTTGATACGATCAAAGGTGACTGGCAAGCCTCTATCGCAGCAACGGACAAGAATGAGGAGCATATGATCCATTTCGCGGATATGCTGACAGCGGGCATTATCAAACAGTTTCCGGAGAAGTTCTAGGGAAGCGGACGAAGCCATGCAGAACAGCCTTTCAGCTCTCCCGGGAGGGAACTGAAAGGCTGTTTGCCTGCCGGCATTCCGGTTAACGCCGTGCTCCACCAGCAATCATCCGTACCACGCCTGCTTCTTAGTTCTTTCTTACTTCTATTACCCTTTTACTGAACTGGTACGCTACAGTGACATTCTCAATGATCTCCGTATCCTGATAAGCAAGAGAACCCTCAAACTGCAGGGTGTCATTATTCTTCCACACGATTTTATCGGCATAGCTGTAATTCTCATGATCCGTACGGATCCAGGTGTCGATGCCTTGCTCCGCACCATATTTGACCCTTGCGGATTCGATTAGCTCGGGACTGTGCCTTCCTGCCTCCACATCAATGATTTCCACGAAATCGCTTTTATTAGAGCAGGTTACTACCGCAACTAACCTCTTATCCGGTGAAGGTATAATGTCTGTAATATACATCGACGGTGCAGAGAAGCTTAAATACTCTTTTAGCTTATTATCTTGAATTCTCCATAGCACGTTCTGGCTTCCATAATCGGAATAGTTGTTAAATAACGTAAACAGCATGCTCCCGTCTGCCAGCTTTACAATATAAGGGCTCCGGTAACTTTGCGACAGAATATCTATGGCGAAGGCAGCTGCATCGGCAATTTTGGGGTTGGCATCATTTGCAAAAGGCTGAATCATTTTTAAAGCTTTTGCCCTCAGGCTGGGATCATTGAAGCCCTCTACCAGTCGATTAATGGCGATGTAGATATGCTCTTCATTGTCACCCTTCAAGGCCTGCAGAAATTTCAGTGCATCGTACTGGGTGGCCGGCTGTAACTCCATATTCTCTGGTCTTAAGTAACGGATGTATGGCTCGGAATTCTGATTTTTTTTGTAATACTCTGTTGCCAGTAAGGCTGAAGCAGTTGAACTGTACAGGACCAGACAGGCGACCAGGGCCACCCACTTTTTTGAAAAGCCTTTTTTCCTTGGATGACTTCTGTTCTGTCCGGCCGCTTCAATCAACGCCTCATCCGCATGCCCGATTGCCTTGAACAACTCTTCTCTTGTCATAGGTCTACCCCCTCCTGCTTCAGATGACTTCTAAGTTTATTCCGCAGCCTGAACAGAATGGACTTCACTTTACTGCTGCTCATCTTAAATTCTCTGGAGAGCTCTTTAATGGAATCGGCGTACCAGTACCTCCTGATAAACAAATTCCTGTTCTGCTCATCTAAGCCATACAGGAATTGATTGATTAAACCTGCCGTCTCTCCTGCTTCATACTCTGTTTCTACCGTCGCCGGGCCGGCTATACATTCCTCTAATTCCGTCAAAATCACTTCAAACTCCCGGCTGCGCTTCTTCGCTGTATTATAACTATGCTTATCCAGCGCAATATTCCGCGTAATTCTCCCCAGAAAAACAGGAAGCTTCTCGGGCAGATTCGGGGGGATGGCATTCCATGCCGCCAGATAGGTATCGTTCTCACATTCCTCAATATCCGGATTACTGGGAAGAATGTTTCTGGCAATCACCCTGCAGTATGCCCCGTATTTATTCTTCGTCTCAACAATAGCCTGCTGTGAACGCTGTAAGTATAGGCGGATTATCCCTTGGTCTTCCATCCGTTATTCTCCTTTGCAACACTCTTATCTATATAGTAGGAAATTTGCGGGATAGGTTGCACCTGTAATTGTAATTGCTGACCGGCAAATTTAAGAGCCATCCCATATGGGATGGCTCTGCCGTTGTTCGATCTACTTAACTTTGATAATTACCGGCCTGCAGCCTCGATGATCCAGTCGGTCAATTCGTTGATTTGTTTGTTCACCGCGATCGGGTCACGGTACCAGGACTGGTTCTCCGTCCACAGGAATACCCGGTTGTCGCGGATCGGTGCAAGCGATCCCCAGATCGGATCAGCCTGCAGCGATTCCAGGCTGGCATCCGTTGTCAGAATCAGATAATCACCCATGTACTCTGAAAGCTTCTCCAGCGAGAATTCATAGTAGGATTCCTTAAGCATATACTCGGGAACTGCCGCCGGCGGCTTCAGCCCCATGATTTCATACATTAGCCGGCCGCCCCGTCCCGACTTCGGACCAAACAGGCTCACGTTGCCATCATACTCCTGCATAATCGAGAGTGTCTTTCCTTCGGGAACGGCTTGCTGGACCTTCTCCCGGATGTCGGCAATTTCCTGCTCGAATTGTTCGTTCCATTTCTTCGCTTCCTCGTTTTTATCCAGTAAGTCGCCGAAATACAGCATTTCTTCCTGAATGGATGCGAACTGATTGTAAGGAACAGATACCGTAGGTGCAATCTTCTGATAACTCTCGACTACTTCAGGCTGTGGATTATGCGTTATGATTAGTCCGGAGCCAGCTCCAGCAGCTTCTCCAGTGAGTCTCCTACATCCGTCACGACATCCAGCATTCCCTCAAGATAAGGACTCGACATCAAGAATGATTCGGCTGCAACCGGCTTGACATCCAGCGCAAGCACAGTGCCGAGATAAGAGATTGCCGCTACACGCTGAGGATGTGCCGGAACCTCGACATCACCGAAAGCGGTCTTGACAATCTTGGTCACCGGCGATGCCGTGTTCTCTGCCTCTTGGACGATCGCGGCCGGAGAAGCGCTGACAGCAACTTGGCTGTGCGCTGTGCCTCCGTTGTTTGCCGGCCCCCCGCAAGCCGTTAACATCACGGTTAAGCATAACAGCATCACTGCATATAAACTTCTGGTTGCTCTAGTCATTTTATTCGCCCCATCCTGTTGAAATTGATAATCAATATCACTCACATGAAAAGGATAGCGTAATGACCGGCTTGGAGCAACGGACGATTGTGACCTGTTCCTTGCATAATCTGAAACGGACTGGCCGAACAGTTTGCGGTATTGCCCCGGCGTGACGCCTGCATACTTTTTGAACATCCGGTTGAAATACATAAGATCCGGATAACCGACATGTGACGCAATTTCCTGTTGCGTGGCCATCGTACCGGCCAGCAGCGCCTTTGCATCTTCCATCCGGAAACGAATGACGTAGTCCAGCGGGCTGAGCCCCGTCTGTTCTTTACATTTTCTTGAAATGTACTGCTGGCTGTAATTCAATTGCCGTGAAAGCTCCTCAAGCGAGATTGGATTACGGTAATTCCTGGACAAATACCGGATAACCTGCTCCGGTAAGGATAGCTCACCCGCTCCTAACAGGCGCTCTCTCAGAACAGCGTGAACGAAGCGGATGAAATCTCCCTTGGCTGACAGCCGGGTCAATTCATCATCAGCTTTGAATCCGCTGTGTATCGTTTGAAGCAGCTCAAGCATGGCCAGAGGCTCACCAGGTGAGAACCCCCACTTATCCTGAAACGGGTCGGATGTCTGCAGCATCATAAGATATTCACGCGGGGCCGAGGCGGGGAGCGACGCTTTGTAGAGTACAATATATACACTCAGCGGCCCCCTGCTCCTGACCGTTACCTGGGAGCCTTTACCGGCGTGCAGCACATAGAAACGATCACACAGCCATACCTCATCATCAACCCACAGCTCGCCTTGTCCCCGGAAAGCGAAGATAAACGCACTTGCCGGCAAGCAGTATTGATTCAGATCGCCGTCCATTCCCGCCTGCTTCAGCCGCACGTCCAGCACGCGCATTATCACCTGGTTCCATATTTGAATAAGTCTCAGAACGTCCATAGCGGATTCGCAAGCTCCCTCTAAATGATCTAATAGATAATCATTCTCAATTGGATCATGTTTCTACCCACAATAACGAATACGGCTAATACTGTCAACAAACAGAAAATACCCCCACAAAGTGGGGGTTTGGCTTTGAGCTTAACTCAGTTGCTTTGCGGGCACCTTCACCGGGTGAGGCTCAGCCCTCGAGCGCAAGCTCAAGCACATCATCCTGGGCAGTGATACTGTTCATGGCGGTACGGTTAATCCAGGACAGCGCGAGTGTTCCCTCGCCCATATGGGCGCCTACCACCGGAACAAAAGTCATGATCTCTGTACGCACAGAAGGGGACATGACCTTAATAGCTGATTCCAGGCTGAGTGCCTCCTCCATATTGTTGGCATGCATAATACATACCTCCTGAAACCGTCCGATATCCTGATGGATGGTTTCCAGCAGCTTCTGCTTTGTCTTCTTGAAGGTGCGGATTTTATCGACGACGACAATTTTGCCCTCATCGAACTTCAGCAGCAGATGTATCCGCATCAGCTGGCCCAGCAGAAACTGCGAGCCGGAGAGCCGCCCGCTGCGGTGCAGCTGGCTCAGGCTGGCGGGGATCAGGTAGAACGACATCTCTTCAATAATATTGTCGATTCTGCTCTTAATCTCCAGTGCGGAGCAGCCTGCCTGCTGCCAGTGAATGCCGCGCAGAATCATCTCGCGGATCGGGTATGCACCTACCTTGGAATCAATCCCGATTACATTCACTCCGGCGATGTCTGCCGCCTGCATCGAGGTGTGGAAAGTACCGCTAAGCTCAGAAGAACAATGAATCACAATAATTTCATCATATTCATCCTTCAGGCGCTCGTATAATTCCACGAACTCACCGATCGGCGGCTGGGAGCTGCCCACCTTCTCTTGCTCCCGCATTTTATCATAGAATTGCCCGGCATTAATTTCGATATTTTCTTTATAGCATTCATTATTGACGATTAGGCGAAGCGGAACAATATACACATGGTTATTCAAAGCGAATTCAGAATCAATTGTGCTGGTGCTGTCGGTCACCCAGGCGATGGATTTCATAGTCACTACTCTCTTTCGTGAGGGATTGGCTACGATCAGGAATCAGCAGCTTTATATTCGTAAATTATACAGGAAGCCACGCGCCGGTATAGCGCTTTCGTAATAATTACTATACTTTTTTTCTACTAAATTCGACATAAATTCACATTTTATATGATAGATATACCTGTTAAAGATTAGGCTGGTTATGGTATGTAAAGGTGCACTTCGCAGGGAACCCACAACATATTAATTCCATCAGCACAACAAAGAGAACAGCCCGCGGGCTGTTCTCTTATGCCGTCCCTCCTAGAAGCAGGTGAACGAGCGGACCTGATTCAAATCAATGCCGAAGTAGCCCCAGAAGAAACCGAACCATCTGAATCCTGCAATCGAATTGCGTCCGACGAATACCGGGTAGAACCAGAATTGCTCACCATTGTTCAGCCAGATGTAGGTGTTACGGAACAGGCAGCGTCTGATCCCGCCCGGATCAACGGCATACGCGGTAGCCGACATTTGCGGTACGAATTGCGGCGGCGGTGAGCTCGGCGGCTGGGCACCTCCGGGTGCGCCTCCCGGTATGCCTGGAGTTCCCGGGAACCCGCCAGGTCCCCCTGGTCCTCCTGGTCCTCCCGGTCCACCAGGTCCGCCCGGAAATCCCGGAAATCCGCCGCCGGGTCCCGGCGCTGGAAAAAATCCCATATGTGATCGCTCCTTTTCATTGAATAGGCATAATCATCATATGCATCTGCGGAGCGGGCGCCTGGGCGGATGCCGGTATACGGCCCTAATTATCTATTACGATTTCCCCTTCATCTTCAGGCACTTCGAACCCATTAATGAACGCCGTTAACAGCTCCTCTGTAATCGTAAAGGCAGCATTAGCATCAAAGCGTTGACTGCGCAGCTTAAGACGCTCCCGCAATTGCTCCGGATCGACCCTCAAATAAATAAGTCTCCACTGTCCTCCGGCATTTTCGATAAGCTGCTTGTATTCATTTCTTTCCTCCCTGTTCCAGAAACTGGAGTCAACAACAGACTGCCTCTTGTCCTGAATGCACTGTACAATTTTACGGCGCAATCTTATATGTGCTTCATCCAATTTGTCCCTGTACGCTTCAAGGGAGTAATCTATTCCATAACGCCCATTAACCGACCATACCTCTTCATCAATAGACAGACGCACGTACCCGTAATGCTCCATTTTTTGCGAAAAAGTCGTTTTCCCCGAGCCGGCTATCCCGCACATCAATACAACTAACGGTTTATCGGGATCGCGGTCAAAATCCTCACCGAGCAAATCCGTTACTTCCTGCAGGCAGCCATCATTCATACGCTCTTCCCGGACCTGTTCATATTCATCTCCCGTCCACTCTTCACAGAAGGCTTGCCCTTCGACCAGTTTATAAACGGCCGTTCTATGGCATAATAGGAGATTACTGCCGTTACATACGACATTACAAGAATAGCTGTACTGATGCCCAGCCAGCGCCAGACATCACTGACCCCGGAATGGTGATAATCCTGTATGCCGTACTTTTCGATCAGAATAATGAACAGATAGTGCCAGATATACAGGCCGAACGAAATAGTAGCAGTAAACCGGAAAAAGCGGTTATCCAGCAAGCGCCCGATTATTAGGCTGAAGGGTGCCGATAACAGCACAATACCGAACAACATGGCATACACCGGGAAAAAGTAGGGCTGCTGCTGGAGACTGAAATCGAATTCACCCTGATGCCGCATGCGCCAGATCAACAGACCGGCCAGCGCCAGTGCCGCCGCTCCGGCAGCATCGAACAGCCCGAGCTTGCGCAACCGCTCTATCGCCGCTCCGCGCTGCATCATAGCGATCATTATGCCCGCTGTCAGAATGCCGATGCTGAAGTGGCCGAAGAAGCCGACCGGGTTGTAATTGGGCATCCAGAATTTGGCGCCGCCAATCTGGCCATACTGCCAGCCCCTGTTCTGCCCGCTTGGTGTAAGCCAATGGTGAATGAGGAGGTTTGCGGCAAGCATTAGTCCGAACACGGCAACCCAGAACAGGATCGCTTTTCCGAACGAGCGCCGCTTGCTGATTACAAACAATAGAGCCATAAACAAAGGCATCAGCATGTAGCAAAATACCTCAAAGCTGATCGACCATAACGGTCCGTTCAGCTCTGACGGAAAAAACGTTGTATAGTGGAAGCCCGATGTAAACGTTAAGCCTGTAATGGTCCGCCGCCACAGGAAATCCACAGGAATGTCCAGCCTCCATACGAGCAGCAGACTGACGAGGAAGGATACATAGAAACCGGGCATAATTCTCGCAGCACGGCGCACAGTATACGTCCTGATACTCGGATAAGGTTCATTTGTTAGATAGGCGCTCCAAAAGGGGAAGGACAACAAGAAACCGCTTAACAGAAAAAACAGGCTAACTCCGCTGTTTCCCAGCAGGAGCACTGACTGCACTTCTTGAAGCCAAGGCTTTTGTAACGGCATCGCCAGCTTTTGAGACAAGTGATGCAGGATAACGGACAGACAGGCGATTGCACGAATACCATCTGCACCTGCTAATCGGGTACTGCCTAACTGAATCTTGGACATCAGCTCAAATTCCTCTTCTCACAAATGAATTCCCGGACATATCCATCACAGGTACTCATATCTTTCAATAGATCTTAGAAAAATCCTTCATCCGTTACAAAAAAAACCAAATGTTGCGTATTACGATTGACTAATAGTCCGTATACAGGTATATTTAGTTTTGTTAAATTAGATTTTGTGCAATTTATTTAGCGGAGGCGATTGTAATGATGATTCTAAGTACAATACTCGTAGCGCTTGTTGCCCTGGAGCATGTGTATATTCTGGCGCTGGAAATGTTCATGTGGACGACCCCAAGAGCGCAGAAGGCGTTCGGAACCACCCGACAGTTCGCTGAGGAGACCCGATCGCTTGCAGCTAACCAAGGGCTGTACAACGGCTTTCTCGCCGCCGGTTTAATCTGGGGCCTGCTCCATCCGGATAACGCATTCGCTTATCAGCTTCAGCTGTTCTTCCTGATCTGTGTCGGGGTTGCTGCGGTCTATGGCGGCATCACAGCCAAGAAATCCATCCTGCTCGTTCAGGGCCTGCCGGCTTTCGCAGCCATTATCGCCGTAGTTCTGGCGAATCTGTAATTCTTATGAAGGTAAAAAAAGAACCTTCCCGGCCGGGAAAGTTCTCATCTGCTCCTATGAATGCATTACTTTAACCGGCTGGACCTTCTCCTCAACTCCATGAGTCAGACCGAGTGATTTTGCTGCTGAAGCGTGGATTTTGTTTAACAGCTCCGCGTTACCGGACTGCGGGACACCGTAAGAAGGAATCATTTGCTTAATCTTCGGCTCCCAGGCTTTGAGATGCTGCGGGAAGCATTTGCTGATGACCTCCAGCATGACCGAAACGGCGGTTGAAGCCCCGGGAGAAGCGCCAAGCAAGGCGGCTATCGAGCCATCAGCGCTGCTGATCACTTCTGTACCGAATTGTAGCGTCCCCTTACCGGCAGCTGTATCCTTAATGATCTGCACGCGCTGGCCCGCCACCACCAGCTCCCAATCCTCAGCCTTCGCATCCGGGACAAATTCCCGCAATGCTTCCATGCGCTGCTCTTTCGACAGCATGACCTGCCCGATCAAGTATCTGGTCAACGAGAGATTCTTGGCGCCTGCCGCGAGCATGGTCACAAGATTGTCCGGCTTAACAGAGGTTATCAGATCAAACATGGACCCGAACTTCAGAAACTTCGGCGAGAAGCCGGCAAAAGGTCCGAAGAAGAGCGATTCCTGCTTATTGATTACTCTCGTATCCAGATGCGGCACAGACATTGGGGGTGCACCGACCGCTGCTTTGCCGTATACCTTGGCATGATGCTGCGCCACAATCTCCGGCTTCTTGCACACCATGAACAGTCCGCTCACCGGGAAGCCGCCAACCCCTTTTCCCTCCGGAATGCCGGATTTCTGCAGCAGATGCAGACTGCCTCCCCCGCCGCCAATGAAGACAAATTTAGCCGTATGGCGCTGAGTAGCGCCGCTGCCGGCATTTCGTACCTTCAGCTCCCAGGAGCCGTCCTTAGTACGCTTAAGATCCTCAACCTGATGGTTGAATCTGATATCGGTATTATTGTTTTTTAAGTGATCGAACAGGATGCGTGTCAGAGCGCCAAAGTTAACATCCGTCCCCGACAGGGCTCTTGTAGCCGCTACCCGCTGGCCCGGTGCCCGGTGCTTCATCATCAGCGGAATCCATTCCATCAGCTGCTCCGGATCATCAGAGTATTCCATGCCTTGAAACAGCGGATGACCTGAAAGCGCTTCAAATCTTTTTTGCAAAAAGCTTATGTCCTTCTGCCCTTCTACAAAGCTCATATGGGGAACAGGCACGATGAAATCCTGCGGATCTTGTATCCGTTTGCTGTTCACCAGATAGGACCAGAACTGCTTAGAGAGCTGGTATTCTTCATTGACCATGACTGCTTTGCTAATATCGACAGATCCATCCGGCCGCTCAGGGGTATAGTTCAGTTCACAAAGGGAAGAATGCCCCGTTCCCGCATTGTTCCACTCGCCCGAGCTTTCCTCGCCGGCACCTGAACGCCGCTCAAACACAGTGATTTTCCAGTCAGGCACTAATTCCTTTAACAGTGAACCAAGTGTTGCACTCATGATTCCAGCACCGATTAAAATAACATCTGTTTTGGTTTGTTGGTTGCTCATATTCTACCGTCCTTCTACCCTACGATTTGCAGGAAGGATGCAGGCACTCCTGCTCTGGCACTTGTGACTTAGCCACACACCTGCTTGGGATCAATCCTGATCCTAGTGTATCACTAATGAATATAAATTTTAAGATTTATCTAATTTTTTATAAGAACAATATTAATGGAAAAGCATTACGGCCGTCACTCCGCCCTGAACTGTTGGGTTACTTGCATGCCCTCCCAAACCTTGCCGTTAGACAAATGATATTCTTTTTCCACTGAACCGTCTGTCCTGGTATAGCTGATCATAAAGACCTGGCCTGTCTCAATCAGCATCAGGTAGTTATTGTATGGAAGAACATTCTCTACCTGCGGCAGATCTTTGACATCTTCATAGGCGTCCTCTAGTCGCCAAAACTCCCGGTAGGCATAATCTTTGAACCCGCTCAAATCCTGCTTTCCATAATACGATGCAGTGTACTTCTTACCCAGTAAGGTGATTTCATCCGCTCTCAGCGGCTCAATATCTTTAGTAATCCAGCTCAGATCCTCTGAAAGAAGGCTGCTGCCATAGTGCTTATGTAATTGATTAGCCATGCAAGGGACAGATTGGGTACTATAGTCCATTCCATCAAGCCCGGTATGTGCCGATCCGTAGATACCCATGACGTCCTCGCTGCCCAGCTGCTCAAACTCGCGGATAAAATTCTCCGTCATCTTATTTTCCCGGTATACGTCAGCCTCTTCGCTGTAATATAGCTCGCCCTGCTGAATTGCTTCGGTTGTTAATGTGTACTTCTCTGATTCGGTAAGATCACTGGCCGCAAGATAAGACAAGTACCGGCTCCCGATAGTATCATATTGATGTCCGATATCTGTACCGTGGAAGACGGTCTCCGGACATCCGCTTTTTATGTTCTGAAAGAACGTCTTGGTATCTGGAGTGTGAATTGCTGTCCCCTCCCAATCCTTATAAAGCTCCTCCAGAATATCGTCATTATCCGACTGCATCCATAAGTTCAAGTATTCAGCAGTGAAATAAGACTGCTCAATGAACAAGTGTCTCATTCCCTCATTATGATAATAATTAGACCACAATTCATATTCCTTATTCATAATCCTGGCATTGCCATGGGCTTCACCGTACAGATAAATACGGCCGGTTGCTTGTGTTACCACTGGCGTATCCTTGGCTGGCTGTGTGGATTGACCTGCGGCTTTGCTTGCGGGGGTATTACTGCTGCAGGCGGTAAGGCTGGTGGCCACAAGTATAAGGATCAGGGCATACAGCAGAGGGCGCAGATGAATTTTGTTACCGTTCATAAATGAGTATCAACCTTTCCTGTTCACTTAACTTCCAGAAACAGGTATTCTCTAGATGGTACGTAATTTCCTTCTTTTAACAAACTTACCTTCATAAAAAAGCCCCGCCGCTGCACATCTCTCCAGATGTACAGACAACGGGGAAGCCTCCTTACTTCACTTCTGCGCAATAGGAAGCTCAAGCAAAGCATCCACAAATGTGTCGAGCGACACCATCCGGCTGGCATAGTCATAATCAATTAGCGTATCAGTGGCAGTATGATATTGAATATTGCCCTTCTGCACTGCGGGGATCGTCTTCCAAATGGCGACTGAGGCTAACTGCGACTCCAGATTCTCCACTGAAGAGCCGAAGTTCGTATAGCTGATAATATCAGCTTCGCTCAGATACTTGCCCATAACCTCCATGGAAAAGGGTGAATAATAACCTTCCGAATTCTTATTCTCACGGTTGAAAAATTCCTGCTCAATGATCTCCGGAGCATGCATACCCAGGTCCTCATAGATTATGCCTCTGGTTTTATCTCCCTGCAAGCCTGGAGTGCCATCCTCTACCCCTTGCAGAAACACAATTTTCTTATCATAAATGCCCCCATCTATAAGGCGCTGCTTGGCAGCTTCGACCTTTGCAGCATACTGCGTAATCAATTCCTGTGCTTTGTCCTGCATGCCGAACATCTCGCCAAAGAACGTCATCCGTTCATCAAGCGGGGACATTTCGTTATAGAAAATCGTCGGAGCGATTTTGCTTAACTGATCCATCGGCAGGGAGGACCAGGTAGCAGAACCGATAATCAGATCCGGCTCCAGCGCCAGTATGCTCTCGGGGTCATTTCCCGCTACAATTGATACTGCTGACACCAGTGCGCCCCATTCCTGCTTCCACGCTTCCGGACGCACCGACGGATCACCATATTGATCGACGCCTACAACCGTTTTGCCGAACGGCAGGATGTCGCCCACATTATTCCCTACCAGATATACAATCCTCTGCGGGTCCGCCGGAACCTCGACTTCCCCATGCTCTGTTGTTACAACTCGTGTTTGTGCCACGGCTACGGTCTCCTTTGCTTCTGCGCTTGGCGATGCCTGGGCCTGCACCTGCGGCTTAGCCGTACTTGAAGCATTATTTGCAGGCGCGGTGGACGCGCAGGCGGTTAAAAGCAGCATAAGACATAAAGCAGCCGGT
Source organism: Paenibacillus sp. MMS20-IR301 (assembly GCF_032302195.1). NCBI lineage: Bacteria > Bacillati > Bacillota > Bacilli > Caryophanales > Paenibacillaceae > Paenibacillus > Paenibacillus sp. MMS20-IR301. Next base: position 5,957,874 of record NZ_CP135275.1, on the reverse strand, counting down.
AATAGAATTTCCTTGCTTCTGGCCTGTCCAAACATTACTAACTCCCCGTCTCCTGTGGTTTTGGCTAGTTCGTCTAGTCCTACCCCATTGTAAAGACGTTGAGAATCGTTATCAATATCGTTTTTGGTATGCTTAACTATCATTTTTCTCCGGTAATCGCCCGGTGTCATATACATGTATTTCTTGAACATCCGGTTTAAATTGAGTTCATCCGTAAAGCCGCAGCCCAGCGCAACCTCCTGCAACGTTAAACCCGGGTTCTGCAAATAGTGCCTGGCCGATTCCAGCCTCTTCTCATTCAAATAGACCTGGAGGCTCTTATGCTCCCGTTTCCTGAACAGCTTGCCAAGCAGGCTCCGGCTGATCGGCAGGCCATCGGCCAGCAGCTGAAGGGATACCGGCTCCGTATAATGGCGGTCCAGGTATTGCTTAACCAGCTCCACATAATCGGTCTCGAAGTAACGGATATTCCCGCGTCCGAGCTCCCGGTATATTTCATGAACCAGCTGATAAAGCATGATCTTGGCATGAAACAGATTCTGCTCGGAAGGACTGCTCCAGTAATCAAACATACTCCGGCACTTCTCCTTGAAAAAAACAGGATTCTCCGGAGCGAACCCGTACACTTGTGTAAATGGGTTGATATGCTCCAGCAAGCGCCGGATCTCTCTTTTATAGAATGGAGCCGTCTCGGACTTATACAGCACCATGTACATTTCTAAGTTAGTGCCGCTTGGATGAATGGACAGCTCCGTACCTTTTCCGCCATGAACAATCCCGAACTTCCCGGTGTTAAACAAATGCTCATTCAGCTGGATAGCTGCCCTTTCCCCGCTGGTGTACATAAGTGTACTGGCCGGCAGCCTGTAATTCAGCAGCGGCTGATCCATGCGGATCACCTGGCGGCGGACATCCATTAATGAAATAGAGGACCGGGACCACAGCCGCACGGCCATATCCAGCATCTCTTGTGTAAAATAGTTGGTCGTTCCCCGCTCCCCCTGCATCGGCCTTCCCCCTTGGCTGAATCTTCTATCTGTATCGTAAAGTAAATGATAATGATTATCAACGATAGATTAGACAGCGAACACGCCTAGCAGCAAAACCGTGCTCGCAAACGACTGTGTGAATTAGTACTGGATATGAATTTCATATCTCAGATAAAAATCTCAATAAATGGAATATAAAGAAATTAGTTCAAAAGAATCAGTGTTTACACAAGATACAAAATAATTTAGCAAATACCCCGTTTCTGGTGTAAAATGGAAGTAAATATAGGCAACCAGCTTGAAAAGGGGAGATTTTTACTTGAAACAAATTGTTCTTCTTCTTGCTGTTGTTTTTCTTCTAAGCGGTTGTTCAAATATGCTTTATGATTACCGGGATGACAAAAGTGACAACGTGCTCAAACTTCCTCACGACTATCGCCTTTTTAGCAGTGACGGGGAACTAAACTATGTGTCCAAGAAGCAAGACAGCTCTCCCGTTGCCATTGATTCGGATATCATCCAGATTGGTTGGAACGAGAACTATATTGTATATAAGCGGGTTGAATCTGGAGATATAAATCAATGGGGAATTCTCAACATGGAGGATGGCACGAGCCAGACGTATACTTCTGAGGCTGGATTAAATACCCGTTTAGAGGAATTGAAATTAGACTCTCTTAAACTGACAGATGTACAAGATTTACTTGAACACAAAAAGAAATAAACGAGCTAAATGCATCTTCCCTTAGATTAAACCCCTCCTGCACTTCGGAATAACCCTTCCGAGGTGCAGATTTTTTTGTAATACTAATGAAACTCCAGAATGTAACCCACTTCGTTTCAGAAAATTATTTAATTTATCCCTTCGTCGTCTACAAAAACAAGGTTAAGGCCATTCTTAAGATATGGTCTTTTTTTGCAGCCCCAGAAATCAGAACAAGGAGTACATCCATTGCAAACATATGTAGAAGTTATCTTTCGAACGGTTGCCGCTTTCATCCTTCTCATGTTCACGTCAAGGATTCTCGGCAAGCAAACGATATCCAATATGACCTTCCATGACTTCGTGAGCGGCATTACCCTGGGCTCCATTGCGGCGAATCTGGCGTTTAATTATAAGCTCAGCCACTCACTCATCACCGTAGCGCTGCTGATCTTCTTCGGTATCTCTTTCCTCGTGTCCAAGATCGCGCTCGAGAATCGCACATGGAACCGGCTCGTCTCCGGCACTCCGACCGTCGTAATTGAGAACGGTAAAATCCTCGATGACAACATGCGAAAAATCCGCTACACGCTCGACTCCCTGGCCCAATCCTTGCGCGAAAAGGATATTTTCAATATGGAGGAAGTGGAGTATGCCTGCCTGGAAGACCACGGGAAGCTGTCCGTCAAGAAGAAAAGCGAATACGAGTGGGTGACACGCAAAGATCTGAAGCTGCAAGCCGCAGCCGTTCAATCCTTCCCTGTTGAGCTGATTATGGACGGCAAGATTATGGAAGACAACCTTGCACACAACGGGCTGACCGCCCAGTGGCTCGAGCAGATGCTGCAACAGCGGGGCAAGTCAGTCTCCGAAGTGTTCTATGCTGTGCGGGGTACGCAGAACCAGTTATATTTCGACTATTATCAGGACCACATTAATCATCCGATCGACTAGCGCCGCACAGTAGGGTCTACTTGAGGAAGAAGCACCGTACTCTTCAACTATGAAGAGCATGGTGCTGTTTATTTGCGGCTACTTACTCTTAGACAGCTGTACTGCAAGCTGCTTAATCTTATTGTCTCTGCTTATTTTTTTCTGGGAATAATAAAAGCTTTATCCGATTTCTCAAACCCAATACGGGGATAGAACTCCAACGCTGTTGGCGAGGAAAGCAAGATTAAAGAAACCTCGTCTCCTAATTTTTCTTGTGTCAATTCAACAAGCCGTTGGCCAATGCCATTTTGTTGATAGTCTTTATCCACAGCCAAATCGGACAGATAACAACAGTAACTGAAATCGGTTATAGCACGGGCAATGCCCACAAGCTTATCTTCATACCATGCACTAACAATTACATCTGCGTTCTGAATCATTTTTTGGATACGGTCACTATCGTCCACAGGCCGCTTAATTCCCGATTTCCGGAATAATTCCGCTACCTGTTCAGCGGTTACAATCTCATCAAGCTTATAGATGATTTCCATATGTATAATCCCCCTCCATAAATATCTATTAATTTTAGACGATATTAGCATAGCTTTTGCCTGCTGACTAGATAAAATTGTAAAAAGTTGAATTTCTTCTGCCACATTTGAAAATATGATTAGTATGAAATATCATACTAATGTACGTGGATGAAAGCGGGCCGGAGGTAGATAAAAAAGAATGAGCGAATTCCTGAAATTATTGAAGGATGCCCGGTTCAGAAGAACCATGCGGATGATTTTCAAGTTCGCCTGGGCTTTCTGGTGGCTGGGCAGGCAGAAGTATTTTATGCCAAGACGGCGCTTAGAAGCGAAAACCAAAGCATTATACCGGAAACAGGCAGCCTATTTTACGAAGACCGCCATGGAGATGGGCGGATTAATTATCAAGCTTGGGCAGCATGTGAGTGCGCAGGCGGATTTTTTGCCGAAGGAAATTCTTGATGAGCTGTCCAAGCTGCAGGACTCCGTTGCTCCGGTAGATTTCGCTGAGATACAATACAGAATTGAGAGTGAACTCAGCGGGTCCATTAACGAGTTTTTTGCTGAATTTACTAGGGTTCCTGTCGCTGCAGCTTCCCTGGGGCAGGTACACCGGGCGACCTTGCGGACAGGGGAAGAAGTCGCAGTGAAGGTGATGCGTCCCGGGGTCGAGGATATTATTGAAATTGATTCGAAGTCGATACAGGTTGCTGTCCGGTTATTGAAACGCCAGGCCCAGATTGCAGCACTCATGGATCTCGATGTGGTATATGATGAGTTCTACGAGACCGTTATGGATGAGCTCGATTATCGAAAAGAAGGCCGCAATGCCGAACAGTTCCAGCTGCAGTTCATCCACCGGGAGGATATCGTGGTTCCAGACATTCATTGGGCCTACACCACTTCCAAAGTATTAACTATGGAGTTTGTGGAGGGTGTGAAGATCAACAATTTCGCCCAGCTCGATGCCTGGGGGGTGGACCGGACCCGGTTAGCGAAGTCACTCATGGAAATTTTCGTGGAACAGGTTCTAATAGAAGGCTTCTTTCACGCAGACCCGCACCCGGGTAATGTTCTCGTGCAGCCTGACGGCACCATCGCATTAATCGATTACGGAATGGTCGGGCGAATTCCCGGGGATATGAAGAACCAAATGGTAGCCCTTTTAATGGCGGTGTATTTAAAAGATGCCCCCGGCGCCATCGATGCCCTTACCCGTTTGAAATTTCTAAGACGGAATACAGATTTAGAGGTGTTTGCAAGGAATCTTTCCTTACTGTTCGATCAAATCAACGGGGATACGTTCGACCTTAGTTTTGTGACGTCAGGCGACAATGCTGAAGATCTGCGTAATTTCCTCTACTCACAGCCCTTTCAGCTACCGGCAAATACAACATTTCTGGGAAAAGCTTTAGGCACGATCTATGGGCTTTGTCTGGGACTGGACCCTGAGATTGATCTGATCGGGACTGCTAAGCCTTATATCCAAAAGGTTGTGCTTAAAGATCTGCGGGGAACTGTCTTCTCCACCGTTGTAGATGAAGGCAAGAAACTTCTCAGGGGCATCCTTCCAACGACCAAGAAGTTCATGTCTGCAGTAGATAAAATGGATAGCGGAGATTTACGGGTAAAGCTGTCGAGCTCTTTTGAGAAAAAATTGATCGATACGCAAAATAAAAATACAGGGCGAATCATTACTGCCCTTATTGGAGCGGTATTCGTCCTGGCTGCTTCAAATATGTGGAATGAAGTAAGTCATATCATTTCTTATGTATTGGGGGGTGCCGGGCTGCTCATTATGCTCACTCAGCTCAGAACGCGGGGAAATCGCCGTGCGGTAAGACATGCCCGGCAGATGGACGCTATGCGTGAGCGCAGTAAGCTGGAGCGGTAGAGGCGTAGGTCGGATTAATATCAGCTAAGCGAATAGGAGGGGCCGGAGCCCTCTCCTTATACTTAAGGCAGGGCTCACCGTGCTCCCTGCACCAGCCCCTGCTTCAACCGGTCCCACTGCAGAAGATGATGACGGTAATGCATTTCAACAAGCAGGAACCATTCCTCCGCACACAGTCCGCCAAATGACGGATGAGCTATTGTATTTAGTTTCGAAGCTTGTTCAAGGTCAGGTTCAATGTCTTTCATTCTCTGAATGACTGTCTGTAGCCCTTGGCTCAGCTGCTCTTTAGTTTCAGGCTGCTCCGGTGTATACTCCGGGGAAGGCGGAACCTGAATCCGGATTGGCGGGAAGCTTCCTTGGGCAAATGCGGCAGCCCCTCTCTCTGTTTTCTCCAATTGAAGCCCCTGCTGATCTTGATCTGATGCTAAGCACTGCTCAATATTACGAAGCTGCATGTATAGCGCCGAGTTAATGAGATGCCGGATCATCTGCCCCATGGACCACTCATTGTCACTGGGCTTAGCCTGCAGCTGTTCCAGACTGAATTGATTGAGTTCATGAATATAGTAGGTTGCGGTCTTCTCGAAACGCTCTAATGCTTCTTTTGTTGTGATCATCATGTATTAGCTCCTTAATTAACTTTTTATCCAAGTATACAAAAACGCTACTGACACCCTTATGTCAGTAGCGTTTCAACATCTTCTCCAGTTCATCTCTAACCCGGTGCCGGAAGGATTCCGGCTCCATCACCATTACGCCGCTGCCCCAGCCGAGCACCGAGTGCAGCAATTCCTCTGGCTGCCTTACACGAAAAGTGATAAACAGCCCATCCGTATGTTCCTCTATGGTTTCTGTAAAGAAATTGTTCGCTTCCCTCACCTTATCTGCAATGTCAGAATCGACATGGATACGGACAAGAACATTGCGGTCGTCTGGCGGGCGGTAGTTATCCAAATTGAAATCTGCAGGCAGCTTGAACCCCGCCTCCAGTATAATAAGCTCCGTCATCCGGGACAGCCGGAAATGCCGGATACCTTGACGCAATTCACACCATGCGATAAGGATCCAGGACCCTTGATGAAGTACAATTCCATAAGGGGCAACCGTACGGACACTTTGACGGCTCCCGTCAGCCCCGGCGATGCCTTTTGCATAGGTGAAGCTTATCTTCCTCTCCTCGAGCATGGCTTCACGAATAGCTTCAAGGTACACCTTAGCTTGTGTCCGGGATACTTCTTCAGGGGATGAAAACAAACGAAACCCTTTACGAATCCGGGATGCCTCACTGCGGACCGCTTCCGGCAGGATCGCTTCTATTTTCCCCCTCGAAGTTCGAGCCTTACTGACATAGTGAGCATCAAACGACTGCTCGATGAAATCTGTACCGATAAGCAGCGTCACCGCTTCCTCCACCGTGAAACTGACGGGCGGCAGGAAATACCCCTCCATTAAGGAATATCCCTGACCGGGTGCTCCGATTACGGATACGCCAGCTTCACTTAAAGCCTGAATATCCCTATAGATCGTTCTCACACTTGTTTCAAATATAGCAGCCAAATCCTCCGCCCGTAACACTTCGTTACGCTGCAGCTCAAGCACGATGGCTAACAAACGGTCTGTTTTATTCATGCACTGCACCCTTTCCCGGCTCGCCCATTTCACTGGCACGTTATAATACTCCCCAAATCGCGTCCCGTCAAGAAATAATGTGTGTACGAGCGGCACAGCGAGGGTTCTCCCCCTTATGCTCGCTAAATAGCAATGAATTTCCGGGTATGCAGAACCATACCGCTTTTTCCAATTTGCCCGGGGTCACGTAAAATATTCTTCAGATTGATAAGGAAGTAAGAGAGGAGCTCTGCATGTATGCACAGCGTGGATAAGATCAGATTTTTGCTCTTGTACGGTGAGGTGCCGGAGGCAGCTTGTTACGGGTATATGGAGCTGAATCAGGAGGGTAATATGATCGCACTCTACAACAGTTACGGCGAGGAAGTCGACCTGCTTGGCGGACATGAGGTTGTCCGGGTACGGGCGCTGGGCAAATTCGATAATGAAGACCGCGATAATTTCTACTCCCTGTTAGAAAGTGATGGTGTAGGGTAAGTATCATTCTTCACATGCACCAGGATTTTACAATGATATGCTCAGTTATGTATGCCTTACGACTTTTGAGGAGGTAATATAATGAGCAATTACGACGAAGCCATGAAGCTGCTGAATGAACAAGCGGGTAACAAGGACGGGCTGATCACGCTGTCTACCATCGCGCTGGAACCGGGGCCTGGTGGCCTAAGCCGTCCTGCTTCCCGCATTGTGGACGCCTATTATGAGGACGGTGCGTTCTACACTGTCACTTACGCGACCTCAGGCAAGATGCAGCAGATTGCCCGCAACCCCGAAGTCGCCGTGTGCATCATTGTTGAGAATTTTACAGCCGATGGGATCGGTGAGAATCTGGGCTGGGTATGTGACGAGAAGAATGCGGAGATGATGACCAAGCTGCGCACCATTTTCGCCGACTGGTATTACGATGCCAACAACGACGAGGACCCCAACACCTGCCTGCTGCGCGTTCGCCTGACAAAGGGCTTGTGGAATGACGCCCATAAAGGAATCCGAAATGAGATTGATTTCGTCAATAAGACGGCAAGTCTCGTTATGTAATTCACCTTATGAGTAATGTGGAGTAGATCGTTGATGATAGAGAATGTTAACTTGAGGGGAGTGTGCAGACACTTCCTTTTTTCGTGGCTACTTGTAATAGAATTCATAGTAACATCACTAAAGCTGCTACATCTGTAAAGTTAGCCAAGCAATGTACGGCAATCCCCAATTTTAAAGAGTCTTTTTTGTATACCAAATAAAATAAGGGTAAGAAGGCCACAATTCTTGCAACTATAAGCCACGGAGACCAGAAATGATAAACTGCAAACAATAAGAGATTGACCAGCACACTATACTTGCCCATCCATTTCATACGTGCCAGTAGAAATCCCCGGAAATAGAGTTCTTCCGTTATGGGTAGTATAAGTGTAAGAAAGAAGAAGCTTACTGCTATTGCAATTAGAATGAAGTTTTTACTGAATAGGCTCATATCCTGGACATAATTATAGTCATTTGGAAGCCAATGAAATACTGTATTCAATATGTAATTTGAAAAGGGTTGTAATGCCTTCATAAGTATTCCTGCCACTGAGAGCAATAAAAGAGTGTAAACTGCATATTCTTTAACCTTCATCTTACTTTTTAGGCCCATCACCTTAAAGATATTGAATTTTCCCGTTTCTTTTTTGGCAACATACAATAAATATCCCAGTTCTATAGGCAATATCGAGAAAAACCCGGCTATACCTAGCGTAACAACTTTGGGGTATTCTGTTAAACTCTCGCTATTCAATAAAAATATATACACTATGCTTAACACTATTCCTGGAAATAAGTGAAGTGCTACAAGCTTCCATATACTTCTGATCTCATGCCCGCTATTCATAATCTGTTCCCCCCATAATTTAATTCTTCTATAACTTAAACTATGGGGCCGTCCCAAGGTCAATGTATGATGTGAACCTCCTTATTCAATGGGGATATACACTTCTAAATATGACTTTAATATTCCTTCGTGGTAGCCTACTAATAACATGCCTATAATTGCTACGCCTATATGTTTATAATTATTGGCAGCCATCCACCGTTGACCCTTTATAAAGCTATCTTCCATCACGCCCTCATACTGCATTCCATCTTCAACGACAGTATATATACATTTTTTATAGTCTAGAATATCCTTTTCGTCTACGGTATTATCAACCTCTACATCTTTGGTGACTAGCATTGTATTCGACTGTATTCCCTCTTCGTTAAAAGTAATATACCGTTTTAGACTCTTGAAAATGGGTTCCTCAACTAATTGATCCCTGTTATTATGTATCACTTCAAATTCCTTATAGGCCCTGAAATCTGATATTTCCCCCAAACTTTTTATAGGTGCCATGGGCCTAATTGAATAATTATTCAAGTGTTTTTCGATATCATCGCAATCCTTTTTAGCCTTTTCAATTCTAAGTGCTATAGTATTTAATCTGGCTATATTTCGAATGATTTCGTTGTGTTTGTCATCCAGAATACCCTGCATATCCTTTATATCACTTTCTTTGCAAAGCTTCTGGATCGTCTTAAATTCCAAATCCAGTGATCTGTAGAACTCTATTGCCAGTACAGTATCTATATCCTTAAAATCATATTGTCTATAATTATTTTCTTCATTTTGGATGGGTGTCAAAATCTCTTTTTCTTCATAATATCTTAATTTATCCTTAGAAATTCTCATGATATTAGCGAGTTCACCTATTGTGTACATAGTCCTTCTCCTTACTTCTGTTCTCTTCTCCCTATTCTGATTCCATACGCAATAATGTCAAGAGATCATCGAAGATTCCAGGTGTTGTGAATACGGCCTCTTCACCATAGAGTTCACTAGGGATGCCATCAGGCACCACTTGTACATGACAACTCAATGCTCCCGCCTTCCGTGCAATCAAGCCTGCGGCTAAGGGATCAATCACTCACACTGGACCGTCAAACCTGAAATTATCCCAGTTGTGTACCCCACTCTTGCCTTAAAGTGCGTATCCGGATTGAGCATTTCTGCCCTAATTAGAGCGTCTCAGCCAATTTCTGAATCTTGGAACGGGAGATTAAATATACAGGACCCATTATGTCTATAATGCCGTCTTTTACCCGTATAACGCTCTCCTGTTCTGCCGCATATATATCAATCTCTTCAGACAAGGGGAACAGGTAGCCCTGAACAAATGTGGCGTAATCGCGTTTAGCATGAGATTCATAGGCGAAATAATCGAACCCAATCCCATTATAAATGGTACCCGTTTCAGCGTCATCGTCAATGTCATCCACGTTTAACCATTTGGCAGCCATGTTTAACGCACCGGCGCTGGCGCCCATTATAACGGCATTGCTGTTCTTAATCCCATCCAATAATTCATATTCCGCCAGTAATTCATGCTGCAGAATAGGATACCCGCCACATAAAAAAATGACAGATGCGTTCTGAATGAACCGCCGGGCCTCTTCCTTCTGCATACGGTAATCAATAAAATGATAGTCATCAAAAATAAGGTTAGCCTGAGTTAGCCATGTCCATTCCGAAATGTCATTATAGTTAATCTGCTCATCTGTATAACCAGACGGGTCAGCGCTAATCATAACCAGCGATTTCCGGTCTTGGATATCCTCATGCAAACATCGGGCCAGCTTCTCTGGAAAAAAATCATTAAACCAGCTGAAATAGTAGTGAGTACTCAAACTCAATTACCTCCATATGTGTTAATTCCCCTCTGTAAAGCGGTTTAATTTAGCTTCAGCCGTCAGCATGGCGCCGGTAAGCATAAGCTTCTCCCCGTCATTGCGGGCTCTTGTTCTAAAATACAGGCTGCGCACAAGATTTTTCCCGTTTACTCTAGCGACTCTCTATGCGCGCGTATCCGGCCATTCCGTACACTGTGACAACCTATAAATCCAGCCGGCAATCTCCTGCTGGGGAAGCAGCGCTTTGCTAATCATCGTCTCCACAATCGTGGCCATGCGCTCGTCTTCCTCCTCGTCAAAAATGCGAACACCATTATGCAGCATTCCTGTAATCGCCCCCAGCACCTCGCGCTGCAATGCATGATCGCTTTCAAGGCAGCGGATCAGCTCGTCCAGGGCATCTGCCCCGTGAGCCGCGGCATGAGCCCAGTCTTCGGCTTCCAGATAACCTCGCAGATCCTTCTCCTCCCGGTAATAGCGAAGCAGCGAATGCTTCAGATGCTGGAACTCAACCGGAGTCAGGAATGGATGGTTCCTGTGCCGATTTACAATCAAAGCAACAGGCAGAACCGCAAACGCCCTGGTGAGTACGCTATGGTCGCCGTTGCTTCCAATCCGGTAGAACAAATGCCGGTCATCCAGCAGGACAGCCAACAGCTGACGCATCTCCGCATCTGAGAACTTATTATCGCGCTTCAGCCATACGTGAAACGTGGAATAGATCTGCTCACGTAGCTCAGACTCAGGATCGCCGATATACCGCAGCATCAGACAGGTATGGTCTTGCAAGCTTTCTCTCTCCCGCAGGTTATAACGTGCCTCCTCCAATCTTTGCAGCCTCTGTATCAGTTCTGTTCGCGAGTCCTCCGTACCGAAATTATTGAAATTATCATGTATATTGCTGGCTTTCATCTAATTATTTCACTCCTAGCCTAGTTATAGCGGGCGTTATGTATTCTTCCCGGCGATATCCCTACTATAAAACACAATGACTGACACCAGGGGGTCAGTCATTGTAGGATCGAAGCATATTTTGCATATATTGCTGCAGCTCTGCCCGTAATTCACGGGGCTCCAGCAGCTCGCACTCCTTGCCGAAGCTTAGAATGAATTTCAGCAGACCCTCCTCATACGGAAAAGTATCCGATACGAGATAGAAGCCATCTTCATCCCGGCTAATCTTCTCTTTCTGGAAATACTTTGTTAGCTGCGCACCGATTCGCGAAGTGAATCTCAGCACAACCTGTATTTCCCGCTGCGAATAACTGTGCTCAATAATCTCAGCGATCCGGTCATCCGGCAGCTCTCTTGGGGCAAAAGACGGTCCCTGCTCCAGATGCTTGATCCGCACGAGCTTGAATCTGCGGTAGTCCCCTCTGACCCGGCAAAAGCCGATCATATACCAATGGCCGTGGCGGAAGTCCATCCAGCCTGGCTCTACCGTCCGCTCCAGGGATTCCATATTCCTGTTGATATAGCTGAACACCAGCAGCCTGTTATCCGTGATGGCCTTGCTGATGATCCCAAGGTACTCTTTAATTTCCTGCTCCATGCTGAAATGGGACAGATCCAGCGTCAGTTTGTCCTTATCAGGCTCCTGCCTATAGGTATGTTCAAGCTTTAGTATGATGTCATTAAAAGCTTCATTCCTGCCAAACAAGCCGTGTAAATTCTTCATTACAGCTACGAACGTGTGCGCTTCATCCCGGTTCAGAAAGAGGCTGCCTATATTATAGCTGTCCATAATATAGTAGCCTCCGCCCTTGCCGCTGGACGCTGCAACCGGTATACCGGCTTCGCTTATCTTATCAATATCCCGGTAGATTGTCCGCAAGGATACCTCGAAATGCTCGGCAAGCTCCTTGCCTGTTACCGTACCTTTACCGGAGATGATCAGCAGCATGGAGAGCAATCGGTCGACTCGCATGATTATGTGCGACGCTAAAGTAGCGTCTCCTCCTCTGGGTGGAATTCATTTGTTCATTCGGATTCCTGTGCCACATTCATCAACATATCCTTCCTCTCTATCCTGGCCGGCAGCTAAGGGGTTCTAGGAGCGTTCGTCGATTAGCTGTTCCAGGAATGCTGCGAACGTGGGGGCATACTCGTCGATCAGATCATTCATCAGATCATACCGCATGACCGGAAATTCTCCCTGTTGATTCCGGGCAGACGTATCGAAGTAATACAGCTCATCGCTATCCGGTACGAACAGGTCCAGCCGGTGTGGAAACCGGCTGACCCACCAATCCTCCGCAAGGTTCAGCCGGTGGATATACAGAAGGTCGCTGTCGGAATACTCTCTATGCTCGGAGGGGACGAGCGTCAGAATATTCCCGTCCCCTAGACCGGCATTCCCATAGTGGGTCAGCCACCAGCGGTAAGACGGCGGTAGCTTGAAGCCTAATTCCTCCTCGGCTTCGGTAATCCAGCTCTCTTCGGCCCCATGGCCGGGAAACCATCGGATAGTGGAAGTCGTACTCAATTTCTGTGTTAGACGTTCATACATACGTGTGCCCCCTATCTCCCTGCTAAGGGATGATTATAAATGATCAGGATGAACAGCAGCAGGCGCATCGTCATTCATGCGCAGCAAGATATACTCAATCTCTTCTAGTGGCATCTTCAAGGTCCGGATGACTTCATAGAGTCCCATTTCTTGTGAGAGGAGGATTCGCGCCTGATGAATTTTTCCTTCCAGCCAGTGATTAGCCAGCATCCAGCTTTTCACCAATTGCAGCAGTTGATCTTGGACGGTCTTATCTGCATGCTTGGTATATTTAGCAATGGACTCTGCCAGATAGCTGTATAGGTGAATACCCAAGGCCTCCCGCTGCTCATTCATAGACATGCGCTGGTATTGTTCATAGCTCAGGCTGATATCCAAATAGAGAGTATGATCCCTGCAATCGAACCGCCTTGACGTTCTTCTCTCATAGCTTTCAGGTAACACGCGGAATACAACAAAGTTAGGATAGGGAAACTTTTATTGATAACCTAAGTTCACTAAGGTCTCTTGGATTTTCTGATCCGCTTTCGTTTTGAACGTAGCAAACTCCACAGAGGATAATGACCCGGGAAGCTTCTGCTGGATGAAGGCCTCGAAATCGATGGCGGTCTGGAGAATACTAAGCTTATGCAGCGCGGGCATCCGGTCCATTCCCGTCAGACGGGTCAAGCCCTTGCAATTCCTGATCGTCAGCTCCTCTAGCGCCTTCATCTCCTGATCCACCTTGATCTCCACAAGCTTGATCTGATCTTCAATCTTCAGGCTCTTCAGTCCCTGAAAGGCTGTAATATTGCCCAGATCATGGAATCCGCGGACTCTGGTGATTTCCAAGCTCCCAATTTCATTCTGTTCAATCTCCTGAATATGCTCCCGGCCTCCCAGCAGAATGCGCAGATGCCTCAGCTTCCGCAGCCGGTTGACGAAATGCAGCGGCTGCTTGCTGATCGAATGCAGTGCCAGGTAACTCAAGTTCTCCAGATGCCCTATAGCCTCCAGATTCTTGACCTTTCCCCCTACATGCAGCTCCTCCAGGTAAGGAATCTCCTTGAAATATTGCAGATTAAGCATTCTTTTGTCCGAGACGATGGTCAGGATTCTCAGCGAGCTTAGCGAGTCTAAGCCCAGAATCTCCGAATTCTCTAGCTCGTAGATTCCTAGGTTCAGGCTGTGCAGGAAATACGAATGGGCTAAAGCCTCCGTGTGATGAGCCTGAGCGAGATCAAGGTGCAGCATTTTGACATGGGGGATCCTTAAGAGGGTACGGCAATCAAACGACAAGGAATAGTGGGCATAGAACCGCACTCCGAAATCCTCATTATAGCGCGCGCAAAGCTCGTCTACTTCCTCCAAGACGGGTTCATAGAACTCCGGGTGGGAGAACTGGACAATAACCTGGTGGCCGCTGCGCAGCTCCTGCTCAATCTGAGCCGGGTCCAGCGTATCAGGATTGTTAAATAGAACTCTTTTTTTCCACACTTTGCGCATCTGTTATTCCTCCCCATTTTCCCTGGAGCCTCAGTCCGTATTTGCTGAACATCCACGAGTGGCTAAGGTCTTGAGCTGCACCCAGGCTGATGCGAACAGCAGGCCTCTGTTCCTTCATGGCCTCAGCGTCCTGCGCCGAGAAGCGGAGCGGCTTGGTTATTTTCCGGATAGCGCCGGTGAATTTCTGGAACAGCGCATAGGTAAGCGGCTTATGCTCCCGGATGTCCCCGTAGATATAATACTTCCCGCGTTCGTCCTCCAGATCAATCTGGAACCCTTTGGGAAAGGAGACCATCACACACGGCAAACTGTCCTCAGCCCACTGTCCGTAGCGGGGGAAAGAGATGTCTTCCGGCTTTATATGATATCCCGATTGTTCATCCCCAGGCTGCACAGCAATGGCGTATACGAACAGTGGACAATGACCCTCCCTTTTCTCCGCTGTCATGAAATATTCATAGTAGCTGCGGTACCCCTCCGCCACCTGCTCTGAAGTATCTTCAGTGCGGGAGAAGTTAGTCTGGTAGAATTGTGCCGCCGCAGGCTCCAGCAGCTTCAGCGCACTCCGGAACTCTTCCGGCGTGATGAGAAATTTGAGCGTATAGAATCCGCTGTTCTTCAGTCGGTCCATGTCCGTCCCCCATTTCTATGGCTTGTTCTATAAAAAATAGGCCTGGAAACGCTCTCTAATTGTCTCTTCATAAGGCACCCACTCATAGTCGCACCACACAGACATTCCTGCAATCTCTGACAGCTTCTCTACCGCTTGTTCCGGACTCGTCATGCTGATGAATTCGCCGGCCGCCTCATCGTTCATACCCAGCACTTGCTGCAGATAACTGTCATCGATACGCTCTTCCCGGAGCTGTTCATACTCCTCCCGGGTCCATGACTCACAAAAGATTCGTTCGGCCTGAATGTCCCCATGCTCAAAAAACGACAGCTCGAAGATTTCCTCATTCATATATCCCACCGTCATGACTGGCGCTTCAATTAGCCGGGACAGCGTTCTCCCAATCTTCTTCACCGTACCCCATACGAAATATTCATGAAGCACGCTGATCCAGCCCCCGTTGCTTTGGCTTACGTACATTACAGGCTTGCTCTCTGGAGCCTCACCCTTAGAATAACCTAATACTTCACCATGTCTGGTGCTCAGCTCTCTTAAAGCTTCAATAATTTTCTCCAGGTCGTCCGATTGGATATGCAGATTTGCGAATGATCTTCCCATAAGATGCCTCCTCCGGCTGGTTTCTCAATAATATTTATCATACTATTATAGTAACTTCAATTCATACTTTTACCAAATGAATATAAGGAGGAACTGATCTTGGATAAGAAGTCACTTGTTGCAAGATGGAATGAAGACCGGCTTCATGAAGTGAACCGGTTGCTCGCTGCGGTTACCGGCAAACATAATCTGCACCAGCAAGACCGCGCCTTCCCAGCATCACTCTACGGACTGACGGAGGCCGGACGGGCGGATTTCCAGGGAGTTACCTTGACCGAGACTATACAATACCTGAGCGTACAGGATGCCGATCTGTCTTATGCCCGTTTCGAGGATTCGGCAAGCTTGAACACCTCGACCTTCACTAATTGCTGCTTTGACGGGGTTAAATTAGATCGCCGTTATGTAACTCACACCTTCAGCCGCTGTTCTTTCCGGGGAGCCAAGTTGAATCATGCCAGGATCAGCAAGGAGTTTACCGATTGCGATTTTACAGGCAGCAACTTAAGTAAAGCCATAGCAAGCGATGTATCATTTACACGCTGTCGCTTTGAGGGCGCCAACTTTCGCGGAGCTATACTCACCTATTGCCGGTTTGAGGACTGCAGCTTTGAAGGAGCTGTGTTTCAAGACGGCTCATTAGCCGGAAGCCGCTTTGTGGGGGAGCCGGGCTTGCTCCCGGTCTGGGGAAATACAATCGTGGATAACGTCAAAATCCAGGAATAGGGTTATAGAACTTCTCTTTATTTAGTTTCCTTGTAACTTTGCCCAATCCTTTGACTTTCTCACTAGTTCATTAACAAACTGTTCTTTCTCTAGGATGCCTAGAACCAAGAACTTCTCTTTTACTTTCTAGTTCAAGTAATGGTTCGTAGTCCTTATCACTTATTACCAGAAATCCATTATCAGGGATATTGCTTAGATTGTGAATAAAACCACATCTACATTTTAGTTTAGGCATCTATTATTTACCTTCTTTCAGTATGCTGTAAAATAGCTTGTTGAGTGGAATAATATATTTCTTCATCAGGCTTACATGAACTTATATTAATGAGACCTTTTATTCAGATTCCATCTGTTGTGAATACAACTTCATTTCTTTCACATTGCCGACCATCCATAAGAGTTAAGATTAAAATATTTACTGAATTCAGCCGGGTTCCAAATCCATTATCAATAACGAACCTCCGCCATCTTCAGCAAAAGGAACCCAGCCCTTTTTATATCCGCCTTCCTTACTGCATCAGGTTTGCCGGAAATAATGTCATAAGGTAGGTCCTGTCGCGTTCTCCAAGTACCCGTTACTGATTGCAGGGTCATCCAGCTGAATCCGGCCATGACGCCCATGACCTGCTCTCCCTCTCCATTATGCTTCAAATATAGTTTTCTGAACTCATGAGGAAATTGGAAGCCAATCAGGCTCTCTGCTGCGATTATTTCTGCTTCATCCACTGGCGAATTCAACAGCTCCCCGATATCCGGTATATGTATTTTTAAAGCCTCAATTAAGCGGCACTCGTCTTTTTCATTAAATAATGGCATATAATAGCCTCATTTCACAGTAATAGACTCTTCAATAGACAATATCCA
The DNA here is from genome assembly GCF_032302195.1 of Paenibacillus sp. MMS20-IR301. Lineage (NCBI taxonomy): Bacteria > Bacillati > Bacillota > Bacilli > Caryophanales > Paenibacillaceae > Paenibacillus > Paenibacillus sp. MMS20-IR301. The sequence goes on along the minus strand of NZ_CP135275.1, from coordinate 5,940,676 downwards.
ATACATCACATCTCTTAAAAGACTCTCCATTCTTGTTAGAAGGGAGACGACCGCAGCAGCTCAGAAAGGCCACCCCCGGTCATCTTCATAATTATCAGTCAGAAGATGTCTCCTCCAGCTGGGTTATCCGTTCCCAACTTTGATGCTATTTTAGAACGTTTTTCTCCAAATGTAACTGCCTAAGAAACAAAAACAAGGGAAGCCCCAGTGAAGGACCTACCAATAGCGTACCGACAACCGGCAGCCATAAAGTTTTCATTCTCTTTCGGGTGCCTTCTAACAGAATGAATCCCACAAGCACAATCGCGGTAACCAAAACATCCATCCATGCAAAAGCTCCGATACGTGTACTGGTTATGGCCGCAAGTAGGAGATTTAAATCAAGGCCGTTGTGCACGATCCAAGGGATGAATTGCGAATAGGGCAAGACGAGTCCCAAAAAAGATAATATTCCGTAAAAGTACTTCATTTATATCCCTCCAATTTTCCTGAGATAGGCATCTTCGAGATATTCTTTTAATCCATCACACTGACCTTTTATCAGTGTCATCCATAAGATTTTTCCTTTTTCAGCAAGTTCTTCATTACTGTATTGTCCTTTGCTAAACAATCCCCAGTTACCATCCTCTGTGAGCTTGTCCCAGCCAATATAATCGGAATATCGGTTGTTTTCTTCCGGTACTTCAGATCCCATATTTTCTAACTTTAAAAGCTCAGGACATAACCACATTGCCGTACAAACACCGGTTAACCCGCCATGCATTTCATTGCGTCCATCTAACCCTGCTGCTTTCACTGCATTTTCCCACGAACCGTTATATCCGGGGTAAATAACAATGATATCCGGATATTTATAATTCATATGTTTAATAAACGCGTTATACCAATATGCTCCCCCATGCCCTGAACATAAGAGATATTTCTTAAAACCCTGTCTTCTTAAACCCAATATTATATCTTCAAGCATAGCAGTCAAAATATTAGGACTGACAGTAACTGTTCCTTTGAACCCTGCATGTTCTTCTGAGGTATTAAAGGGCAAGACAGGCAATACGTATGCATTTAGTGCTTTACCATACTCATTGGCGTAAAGCTCAGCAATCAAAGTATCAATATGCATTGGCAAATAAGGACCGAATTGCTCTGTAGCCCCGACGGATATGACCACAGTATCAATGCCGCTATCTGATAATTCTGTTGTGGTGTTTGTATAATTTAACATGACTAGCTCCTTCGTTGTTGATCTATGCAACCAGATAGTTCTTAACCATCAGTAAATATTTGGCACATATATCATATTCGTGATCTAGTACTCAGCACCCTTTTTGAAGAGTCTTTTTCTTTGGGCCGTAATTTTTTTTTTAGAAAATACAGAGTTAATTTATGAATTAAAGCTAAAGACAATCATTAACACCTTTACACAAAAAAAACTTACCCTGCGTCTGCCCATGAGCAGTAACGCACAGTAAGTTCCATCAATTATGAATCAGTATTTAAGCTCAATATTCTTCCACATGGTATTCCCATCCTTGTCGTAGCCTGTCATCTCGGTAGCGCTTATCACTTCGCCAGTTTTGACATCAAAGAAAGCGCTCATTCTCAAACTGTCATTCTCACGATTAGGAGAATTCGGCGAGATACCCATAACTCTTAGCAGCAGACGTGTTTTGGAGGAGTTAGGATCAATATGCTTGTTATGTTAAGAAGTAGTGGCTCTTCCTCCGTCAGCTTCTTCGCCTCTGAGTACCCAAGGCGCAGTGCCTCGGTCGCGGTTAGGCTCTTCTTTTCATAGGTTCCCTTGTCCGCTATTGTGGCTGCTGGTTCCTCTGATTTGTTAGAAGAGCCGTCGAAAGGAATATTTCTCATACTGAAGAATAGAACGACCATAATCACAATCAGTGTAATTGAGGATATACCAACATGCTTCTTCTTAAGCAAGGCCGCTTCTCCTTCTTTTTCGGGATGTCTCCATTGAATGGCCTTCTTTTAACTACACAATCTCTTTATTAAAATGTCCTCTTGTATCAGTCTCCTGATTAAAGACAGCATGACTCATTGAGCCATTTAATTTGCCGGAGGCCATACTAATTACGTTCACAACCTGCTCTTTGGATTCAACTGTGAAGTTTAATCGGAATGCCTCAATTCCTTTGATGTTCTGTAGCTCATCTAGAAGATTAAGCGTCTTCCCATTAAGAATAGTCGTTGTACAATCCTCATGGGAAAGGATAGGGAATGTTCCGTGCTCATCCTTTAACTCATAGCTCTTCGTTTCGCAGACTCTGCATTGATTCATTTTTTTCATGGGGCAATATTTCGTAAACATCAAAGGGGCCCTGCCATAAACAATCATTTCCAGTGCAGGATAGCCGTCATTTTCTTCAACATAGGCATTCATTAAATCTTCAATTTGGCTCTTATTCAATTCATGAGATAAAGTAACTCGTTTTGCACCTAATTTATATAATTCATAGCAGCTCGTAGCATTAATAACGTTTAGAGAATAGTCCGTAACAAACGGGTTTGTTTCTTTGTAGTGATGAATCCCGCCATATCCTCCAATTAGCAGCTGCCCTTCTTTTTCCTTATAATCATTCTGATTTCTTCTAACCACATTGTCAAAATAGATTTCCTTAATTCCACAGCTCACGCAGGCATCATACTGTTCCTGATTCGTTACAGAGGCCGTAAGGTATGGCTGTTCAGGGGTAAAGCTTATTTTTTCTTTTGCTTTCACCGCCTTGGTTCTTTTCTGCTGGCTGTTAAGCTTTAAGTCATATAAGCCCAGTACAATATCTCTTCTGGCTGCATTTAACAATTTAGCTGGAATAAACGCATTGCATTCCTCATAATCGACCTGATGAAGTTCGAATATCGTATCATTCAATCTTGAGAATTGCTTGATTACCTGGTCTTTGGTTGTTGGATTATTAATGGCTTCGCCCAGTATTTCCTCGCTTTCATAGGTATAACCAAAGCCTAAGCCCTCCGCCTCTATGAAGAGCTTTGAATCTGGATATGCATATACTCTTATATCTAGATTAAACCGCTTAAATTCTTTTTCCAGTGAGGCTTCTAATTCTTTGTAATAGTAATAATCCTTCGTTTTATATACCAAATCTCCCGTAGACATCTTTTCTGTGATTTTGATATAGCAGACATCTTCTGCTTTGTTGATTAATTCGCCATCTTTGTCGTACAGTTTGGCAACCGTTAAATTAACATCTTCATTGTTGTGACTTATTCGGATGGTATCGTTCTGATTTAAAGGGCGTGAAAGTGTTATTTCATACGTATCTTTAATAATCTTGCTGATGGTTCCAATTTCATAACCAAAGTTATTAGGTTTTACGATGTTTGTAATATTCCTCCTGTCTTCGCGGAACAAATATCCTTTAGTAAATGTCCTGTTGAATGTTTTTTTCAGGTTTTCCTTATCTTCTTCGGTTATTTTATTGTCTAAGGCTTTGCGATATTTGGATACAACATTAGCAACATACGTAGGTGCTTTCATTCGGCCTTCTATTTTCAAAGAATCGATTTCTTTCAGATCCTGGATATAATCGATTGTGTTTAAGTCCTTAGTAGACAAAATATAGCTTTTCCCTAAAGATGTATCTGTTGCCACATCCATTAGTTCATACTCTTTACGGCATGAACCCACACATCTTCCGCGGTTTGCGCATCGGTTGCCGAGTAATCCTGACATTAGACAGTTTCCCGAATAAGATACACATAACGCACCGTGAACGAAAATCTCCAAAGGGATGTCAGCCACTCTTTTGATCTCTTTTACCTTCTCAATCTCCACCTCACGGGACAGAACAACTCTTTTTGCACCAAGCTCTTTAAATAATAAAGTTCCGTCTACATCGTCTATTCCCATTTGAGTGGAACAATGTGCTTCCAGATCAAGAAAGTTGTTAACGATATAATCGAAAGCCGTCAGGTCCTGGACAATAACGCCATCCACCCCGATTTCATTTAATTCTTGTATCTGTTCCTTCATCTCTTCAACTTCGTTTTCGAAAACGATGGTATTCATTGCAACATAGATTTTAACGTCCCTCAGGTGCGCATACGTAACAGCCTCTTTTAACGATTCTACATCAAAATTAGAGGAGTATGCGCGCGCACCAAATTTTTGCATTCCTAAGTATATTGCGTCACACCCATTAGATATTGCAGCTTTTAAAGCTTCCATATTTCCTGCTGGAGCTAATAATTCCGTCATTTCTTCCTCCTTATGATCCATAAGCTACACGCTAGTCAAACTCAGCACCATTGATCATAAAATAAGAACTGCACTTAAGCTACGGCAAAAAGCACAAACCAATGGCTTGCGCTTTTCCACATTTAGCATCAGTTAGCTACCCCTGCCTTATGTGACCGACGTTCCGGTTCATCAGATGCCGGACCACCCTGCTGTAGATTATTTTCTTGAATGGACCGAGCCCTTGCGGATGAGCCTTGAAGAAGGCATCAGGGCTGTCATAAATCCCGAAATCCTGAACGATTCCTTCTTTTTGCACGTAGGTATCATTTTCGTTCCAATAGATATCCGGCTTTTGAAAATTATCGGTTGCAACGCCATACCCGCAGAATGAACCCGTACACTGTTCAAATTTTTGCTGAAGCTTGGTCAAATAGGGAATATCCAGTATAAACCCTTCGATATTCAGCCACTTGTCTTCATATAACACTTCAACCCAGCTATGAATGATCTCCTGGGGAGACCGCTCATAATACCACCCTTTCATGGCCCCCTTCTGCAGCTTCTTATCAATGGCGAATCCATGCATACGGCATGGCACTCCCACAGCCCTTAGCAACGCCATAAAAAGCACACCCTTTGTATTACACTGACCGTAGCCATCCTGTAATACTTCCGATGCCGGAATATCATCCGCCCGGTTATAGCCGAACCGGATTTCGTCACGCACGTAGTTGTATATGCCGAGAATTTGCTCCCTCCTGGGCATCGAATCCCACTGGCGGCTGTGAACAATTTGCTGGATCAACGGGTGAGAATAGTTCAGTAGTTCAGTTTCCTTCAAGTATGCACTCATGGAACACACCTCCTGCACCCATTGTACGGTTAATACAGGCAAGAAACTTTTAAAAAGACGCTATCTTTGCGAATCCCCTTCGCCGTCATTCCCAGCAACTGCTTGCTGGTGGCGGCTAAATGTGACGGACTGTCAAATCCTGCTGCCATGGCCGCATCCGTAATGCTGTGCCCCGCAAAAATGAAGTAGGTTGCCTTCTGCAGCTTGTGCAGCACCATGTACCCGCTAAGCGAAATGCCGGTATTTTCTTTAAAGAGGTGCGACAATCTGCTGCCCGATAAACCAAATTGCCGGGCGTATTGGCTTAAGGAGTGTTCGGAGTCGGTGCAATCTTTGATGCGCTGAATAAACTCTCTTATTCTCGGATCAACAATAGCTGTACTCACCTGTTCTACGCCGAGTAGCGCCATGAGTTGTCCCAGAAAAGAACGATAGCTGTCCGGGTCCTTAACGCCAGCATATTCTTTTTGCACAAATTCGCGAATGCTCTTCATCATGCCTTGCGGAAACACATGAACCTGCTGTCCCTCCAGAACCCGCCTAAAGCTTGCCGCCATCTCAGAGGTGCTATCTATCAGAAGAAGCATCAGCGGGTGTCCCGCCTCTTTTAAGCGATGAACGACGTTCGAATGGATAATGATCCCTGGACAACTCAAGCTTTGCCCCGCTACCTCCATATCAAATTCTCCTGTTAATGAGATCGTCACCTGTAAAAAGGAATGCCGGTGTTCTTCCGCATCAATCGCGTCTGACACCACCATCAAGTGATGCTCCGCTCCATATAAATTCATCATCCCCTAATCACTCCATGTTCATCTCTTTATGGACTAAGTATATCAGCTTAGCTGACGTACCGTTACTGAACTAAATTAACTTCAAGCGATTCCGCTATCTTATGTAAATTCAATAAAGAGAGGTTATTCTCACCACGCTCTTTTTCTTATCCATCACGGTATTAGCCCCTTAATTAACGCCTGAACCTCGCTCACCTGCTCCACCGTTGCCCAATCGCGCAACGATTCGAAGAGCGCCAGACTTCTAGTAGAGTGACTTTCATTCCCCGACCGATAGGCTAGTCTCACAGCTTGCACTATCTGCTCCATTGCTTCCATCATTCTTCCGGCCTGCTTATAATACAGCGCCAAATGATGAGTGAAGCGATAAAAGTGTTCTAGATTTCCCTCATCCTCATATGTGCTGAATTCTGCTGTATGCTCCGCGAACATTATCAGCAACTCGTCCACGTCCAGCCCATACCGCAGCGCAGCCTGCAGAATCACATCCAATCCCGGCAGTACTTCTTCTGGATTCTCTCGCAGAAAAGCAGTATAAGAAGTCAGAACCCCCACCCCGCCAGACAGAAGCTCAAGTGCATATCCGTTCACTTGGGCCAGAAATCGGAATTCCTCTACAACCTCCAGCCCGTCCTCACCTAAATCCTCTAACCATCCCAACTCGGCATATTTATCAATGTATGCCCGTGCTTCTCCATACTCCCGCTTCTCTTGATAAGCCATTCCCCGAGTCAGATAACTGAATCCGTAATAATAAACCAGTGGATGCTCAAGCTCGATTGTTAACAGTGGCGAAGACTTAGCCTTCCGATATTGCTGCTCCTGATACAGGCATTGTACACATTCGTACAAAATCTCCGATGTCTCAATGGCCTTGTCCCATTTCTCCAGTCGGCAAGCCATCTCTATCATCTCCACAATAACATCAAGGTTGAATGATTTCAGAAAGGAAGGGCGCACGGGTAGAGCCTCCTTTAGACTATGAATAATTTTTATTTTATGAAGGTACATTATCTGTGCGGTAAGTTTTGGGTTGAGTAAATTTGAATTATAGAGAAACTACAGAGGAGTGCAGAACAGGTAAGAATATGTATATATTTTACTTTTTGTTGAATACTTTATCTGTTGTGACCATTATATCAGATTGATAATGGACTTAAAAGGGGTTATTTTCCTTGAGCGATCCGTCCAACATCATTAAGCAGATAATCGGAAAAACCGTTAAAGCTATACGTATCAAGCAAGGTCTAAGCCAAGAAGATCTAGCCCATGAATGCAACGTCGACCGATCCTATATTTCCATGATTGAGGTTGGCAGAAACGAGCCTTCTGTCACGAAAATATTTGATCTCTGCCAGGGGCTGAAAATCAAACCGTCTGATTTTTTCAAGCTGATTGAAATAGAGTATGAGAAAGCGCAGGAAAACGAGTGAATATAAATAAGAGCAGGGCATGAAGCTGTTAGCTTATGTTCCGCTCTTATTGTTATTTCGGGGCATATTTTGTGAATTCCCCATAGTTCCCCCAATATAAATTAAGACGCCTCATAGATAGCAATCACAACAATCTATAAATCTCTAATAGTGAATAATTTTCACGCTACAGCAACAACCGAACCACATTTCTCTACAATACGTAACAGCTGTTTGTAACCCCCGCTCACATCCGCACCATATTGAGTCAGCAACTTAACCAATATCAAATCTTTCTTTTCCTGAAGCATCTAGAAATTGTAGATATAAATGTAGATCAGTTAAAAGATATTTTTGAGTAAGTTAATAATAAGGATTTAATTTCTACTAAAAGTCTGACTACTTCACAAACCGTGCTTATTACCTTATTTAGAGAAAACACACGTAAATTCATTACTAATCTTTAGTTTAAACTTGCCCCTACTTGTGATACGGTTCACCGTATTATTCTAACCGCGAGAAAACTACAATCGCGCTTTATAGATTTAAATAAATCCCCTTGAACAAACAGTGATGCGGATATACGCATTTACCACTGTCTACCCAAGGGGATAATATTCACACATCTTATAAAAAACTAGACACTTCTTTTATGAAATGAACACGACTCAGAATTAATTTTTTATATTTCTAGTTAGTCTCAGTCCGACTACTAAATTCTTCAAAATTAATTTTCAAACCTGGAGTTGCCCAAAGAAGTTTTAGTATTGAAGCAGTCTTTTCTTTAAAATCTTTTACTGAATTATTAATAACATCTTTGGTTTTTACACCGTTTTTAACAGCTGGTAACAATGAACTTACAAATGGAAGCGCTGTTTCCAAAGGATGTTCCCATATTAATACAGCCTCCTCAAAGGTTATCTCCTGCTTGAACTTTAAATCGAAGAGATCTCTCAGTGGCTTATTTAATATATTATCCATACTACTTGCTATAGCAGCAAGTAGGACCCAGGTCGAACCTCTAACGGACAAATATTCGTAAATATCTTGCTCTGTAGTACTCAGATTAGTTTTATTCAGTTTAAGATTCTCTTTCTTTTTCTCAATTGCTTGGTATAGTGAATACACGAAAAACATGTGCCTTGCTGTAGTTTTTTCTGAAAATATACTCGAGTACAAAGTATTATTTTCCCATATTTCCTTTTTTCTATTATATGCTGTGTTAGGATCTTGATGAAATGCAGAAAGACATTGGGCTACTAAATCATGAGGAATCAAATTCGAGTATCTTTTAATCTTATCCTCACTTCCACCTCTTCTCCCACCGAGATATACAACACTGCGTATCTCATTAAACTGTCTTCTAAGATTGTCCTGAATCTCATCAGTACTTCTAAAATCAGATGAGGCTACCACATTTTGTTTATTATTAAATTCAATTATATCTCTGAGTATTTTAGGATCATCGCATTTAATAAATCTTACAGAAACCAGTGCATCCTCTCTCGGCCTGTTAAGGACAGATCCTATAGCTCCAGTTGTTTGTGCCCCGTTTACAATTGACATTCCTGTCACTGAAATATTTTTTATAGAAACCTCTTCAAAATTATTAACAAGAATTGTAAGACCATTGTTATAAATCATAAAATTTGAAGGTGTGCTCTCTACTGACCTTTTAATACCGTTATTAATATTATTCTTTTTGTTTAGACTTCCTAAATATCCTCTAATGTTAGACGAGAAAAGGTCATCTTTATATTTTTTATAATTATCAAATAAGAAAGTTAGAGGAATAGCCGTCATATAACTAGTCCAGTTATCTCCCACTATTTGGTAACCTCCATTGGGGGTGCTAATTTCAAAAGGATCATTTACCAATATGGGAACAGATGAAGATTTATACCATCTATTTAGAGTCTCTTTACCTACTTCTAATGAAATTACATTTATATCTTTTGGATTATCAGTATATGACTTTAGGGCGCTCATTAGCGAAAGCTTTACTGCGTTCATTTCATCAGACACATTTTTTGATTCTGGTAAGTTATGAACATACCAAATTTGAATGGTATGTATTTTCCCATCATTAATAGCTTGTCTTAGTTGTATTGATGCGGCTCTTATATCTAACGGCAGATTCTCAATGTCTTCATTAAACAACCATGTCACTGCAGTATTTAAATCGCAAGCTTTATTAGCTGGAGCGGAGTTTCTATCTTTTTGTGAATGATAACCCTGTGCAATTATTGCCAGACCCTCTTCTTCATCTATATATACAAGATCACACTTTTTATCATCATTTCCATCAGTCAAAGCATCAGATGCAACACTTTGAATATCCTCTAACTGTAAACGAAGCTCTAAAGAATATAATAAAAGAGCATTGTCTTTATATTTACTAATTAAATCTTGTCTACCTAAAAAGTTATCCATAAAGACCATATTGTTTCTCCCCCATAACACATCTCATGTAATATTTGGATTATAACACATTATTAAAACTTGAAATTTAGTTATTTATTTACTTTGTGCATTTTGATGCCTTAAACATTACGCGACAGGTAAAGCATTTATGTCGGACCGAGGCAAAAATTGCCCAATGCGTGAAAGCGTATTAAGTGGTGTCTGACTTTGAAGCATATGCTTTGAATTCTATCTATGGATTATAATTAACTTTCATCTCGTTTATGTTCTTCCATTTTTTCAGCAGTTTTTTCCGTGAGAAATTGCGTTAACCTTATTTGTTCGTACTCATCTGCGGAGATTTCTTAGTAATGTTTCTGACACTGACGAACTTCACGATATAGCCTGTTCTAGCCTATTAGCCATATTTTTATGTTAATTATCCTTCATCACAAAGATCAATAACAGGGCGAATATATGGCGAGACGAACTTTTCTACCAAGTTTTTTTGCCGTCACTTTTAGAGTTATCCCCCAATAATCTAGTCGTTTGAAAACTGCTCCACCAACAGTGACACCCGCATCAACTGATACGGGTAGGTGGGCGACTGTGTTCGGTTGTTAATGCTTTACTGCTTCAGAAATGCCTTGTTGAATCCTTAAATAACTGCTACCGACCGAGGGCTCTATGGCCGATAGTGCATTGGGTGTTACGCGTAGTTAATGCCCTTTTCGAATGCACTGTAGTTATTCTTGTTTCAATTAATCCTTTGCAGGCATTATATTTAATCCATCTGGGACATCATTTTTTTGATTTTCATTTTTAAATCTTCCCAATGGCATACTTACTTCTGATATAAACTGCATTAAAAATCCAAGGATAAATTCTTTTTGCAATTCAAACAAATCATGATCAAAGCCGCCATCTTTATTCTTATGTCCCTCGATATCTAAGTAAATCATTCTGTTCTTGTTTGGGTATTTTTCTTGAGCATTCTTAACTAAAGTAAACAAAATTTCCGCCGATTTCTCAAACCCTTCTTTTCTTTTAACTACATGGTAGATTGCAATTCCACGATTGTCTTCTTTCATTCTTCATGTCTCCTTTACTATTAACAGTAATTCAGCATAACGTTCTTGTATTGACGAACTTCATTAATATCTTCAATATCTTCGTAATGGCCTTGTATCCGAAACCAATTGCCCATTCTTCATAATATCATATTTTTAGAAAATAATGGGTGATCACCTAATCAAAAAGAACTACGAACTCCTGAAACATAAGAACTCAGAGGCTCTGCAAATTCTTATGTCACACTCCCCTGCCATATCCAACACCCCGACTTTTCGCCGTCACTTGTGATACGGTTCACCGTAACATAAGTAGGGCGAACGCCGATGTCGGTGCCTGAACTCAAAATAGTATATAATGATGCTTATCGCTTTGCGAAGCTCACCGCTCCCCTTTTAAATACGCGGCAAGGGTTCTGTCGCGTTCCTTCATATTCTAAAGTTCATCTTCTAAAATTCTAATCTATGAAACGACGATTTGAGACAAATTGCCTAAGAAATAGTTACATTTTTTACGCCCCAGATAATTAAATTTTTTCGTTCATTTTCATCCCGTATATGGATTTGAATCTCTTTTGAAGTTGAAAATGATTTAACAAATTGCTTAAACCCGGCTTTGTCTGAGGCATTCGTAGAACCCGTAATTCTGAAATCGTTAAATACGATCGTGAAAAAAACAGATTTTTCTAGTTCCTTTATAATTACTTGTATACTGGAATTTGCATCTACATATGTGTCTGGTATAAAAACATATCGGGCTAACGAAACCTGTTGCAATATTTGCTTAATGGTCTGGACGGCATCTTGTTCTTGCTCGTATACTTTAAATAAATACGGTACTATAGGAGTTTCCACGTCTTCATCCTTTTCTAATATGGCACCGATTCCAACCCAATCCTTTTTTTGAACCTCAAGGTGGTGCTCCTCCCCATCTTCGAAACTAACCATAAATCTCCTTTTCGAAAGCTGCTTTAACAGAATAGGTTTAAAGCTTCTCCACGTCATATCTACAATGATAACATTTTGCTTTTTCTTTCGTTTATCCTTGAAGAGTGTATGTCCATAATCTTTCATCCACATCCCAAAGTAATGTGCCGCTTCAAAATCTTCTCTTCTCTCAACAAGAATCAAAGCTAATCCCGAAATTGCTACATAATTATGTGGATTAATGTCAAGTGATCTCCTAAAATACTTTTCTGCGATATCGTGCCTGCCAAAAAAACGATGAAACTTGCCGACAATCGCTAAGGCTTTAGAACTTGAAGGATCATTTTTGAGAGCTATATTAATATGTCGAAAGGCTTCAGAAAAATTAAACATCTGATCATAACAGAGAGCCAAGTTTATATGAGTCTGTACTGTTTCACTCTGTTCAATTTGTAGGATTCTTAAATAGTATTTAGTCGCTTTCTCTGGATCGTTGTTCATCCACCATGAATATCCCAAATTATTAAGAACAATGAAATTCTCTTCAAGCGAAAGGGCTTTCTCTAAAACCGTAATGGATTCCCTATATTTTCTTAACTGTCCTAAACTTGTTCCTTTTATTACGGTTGCTTCGAAATGGCGAGTATTGTTATTTAATATTTTATCGCAATAACTAATCGCTCTCTTATAATCATTTACATTTTCAGATAAAATAGCACATTTTACGTAAATGCCCTCGGTTCTGAGAAATTTAGATAGAGCGTCATATTTTTCTAGAGCTTTCGCAAATTCAAAATCCTTCTCTAGTTCCTGAGCCTGATCGTATTCTTCTCTAAAAGAGTCGATTGCATCAACGACTTGTCCTCCAATGCCCGGAACCACTTCAAAACCATTCATTAAGCGGAGGGATATCTCACGTGTAAAATCCCCATGCGTTATAACCATATCAAAAATCTCGTCAAAAGATTTATAAGTAAGTTCTCTCTGGAACTCATGCTTCACTTCTCTTTGGCTTGTGCTTGATAACTCTATACCTTTATCTACACAGGCTTTATTGATTTCGGCAACCCATTCCCATAGAAAGCAATTACTCTTCTCTACATATACAACAAAGATAGACCGCGGCTGGTTCATCAGATAATTTAACGTAGTGACGGGTACTGAAAACCCAAAAGTACCACCGTTGCTTACCTTTCCCGTTGAATTACTTTTCAACTGCATATGTATTCGGAAATTAGTCATAGATTGGTTTTTTTTAAGTTCGAGAATTAAGTCAACCCCATAATCACCTCCCGATTCCGTGCGAACCAGATATTTACTCTTAGGGACAAGGAGCTTAAATTTCAGTACACTGTCTTCTTCCTGATCAAATGTTGCCAATCGCGTTGGGAGATTATCACGCATAATTACGTTCTCCTATTCCTAATATTTAATGAGGTACTAACAGATTAAAGTTGTTAGATAATATTTTATTAAAACTCACTCGGACAGCCATCTTCAAACATCTAAGTCGGAAACACCGACTGAGCGTATTTGTCGTATTCAGAGTAGATTATCTCAAAAAAAGAAAGCTATTTAAGAATATCATGAGCCACTAGGTATTATTGGAATAAATAAAGGGATGCATTCGCACCCCTAACTTATAATTACTGTTCTAATAATCCTTCTTCTTTTCTCCAACGCTTAATAATATCTGAAAAGGTTATCTGTTTCCATGATTGCTCCCATTCTTGACTGAATGGAACACTTTGAGATTTCGGCTCTGGCACCGGTTTTTCCATCTTTATAACTGTAGGCATTATTATTGAATCACCTACGACTATACATTCACCCTGCCCAAGATTTGGAAGTATTTCTCCAAGATTCTTTGTACTATCTGGCATAAGGTTTTTTATAAAATTTTGATCATTAGGGTTTGTTAAACGAAGTGAAACAAAATTATTGCACTGCGCTAGTATTGTTTCCGATACTTCAGAAGGCCTTTGACTTACAACCATTAAACTTAACCCGTATTTTCTCCCCTCTTTGGCGATTCGCTCAATAGATTTTTTTGATGAATTATATTCTGCGCCACCGTTACGCGGAATATAGTTGTGGGCTTCTTCGCAAACAATCATTACAGGGATATCATTAAGTAATTCTCTATCATGTTGGATTTTTGAATAATGGAAACTAAAATCAAATACTAATCTTGCGACCAAACTAACTGTTATACTAAGAACCTCGAAGGGTACTCCACTAAGATCAACAATTGTGACATTTGCTTTATTTAGATATCCTAAAAACTGCTTCATGAGTTCTTCAAAATCATTAGTCGAATATAGTTCACCATTCTCTTTGGTAGGATTCAACAAAAAATTCAATCTTTTATCAGTTAGTTTCGTTTCTAATCTGGACAAAAACCGATTAAACTCACCATGAAATGGACCATTAGAAGCTTTGGTCGCAGCGGCTGTAGACTGTGACACAAATTCATATACGTTATTAAAGTAGAACTGTTTACGATCTCTTACCAACGTATTGTCTACTAATTTAGGGCAATTTTCGGTTTCAAGCTTGCTGATCACTTCTCTATTCATGTTTTCGATATAATTAAATACTTCCTTAATATCGAAATAGACAGGCGTATCATATGTAATGTCGTTGATTGTAGGATTATGTTTCTCCTTGTTAAAGATAACGGCATTTTTAAACATTGAAATCTGATTGTGGGAATTATTTTCATTACTCTCTATAAATAATGATTCCAACTCTTCTGAATTCATAAGCCAATAAGGTAATTTCATTTTATCCACGGATAGATTGTTTAATGTGAAATTCTGCTCTTGTGTTAGTGTAAAAGCAGCGGAATATTCAGAGTGTATGTCAAAAATTATAATGTGAGAATTTTTTTGGTCCTCTGAATTTATATTTAACGAATTATTAATACCTACGGCTTCTTGTAGTATTTTTGCAACTGTACATGATTTGCCTGCACCAGTAGAGCCTACAATAGCAATATGTTTCCCAAAAAACTTATCACCATTTACTTTTACTTGAATGTTCTCATTTTGGGACAATACGCCAATAGGAAAATTATATTCTGCACCTGCCCCAAAAATACGATCAAGCATTCCAGAATCTAATATGTATGCCGGTTCAGTTGGAACAGGTAAATTTTTAGTTCCCCTACGGAAATCTCCCTCAACTATACTGCCTATCGGTTGCGTTTCAATTATTAGTTTAATGTCATCCTCAATATTGTAATCAATTGCTTTGATATTATTTATCACGCTCACAATATAATTGCTGTTTCCATCTGCTATTTTTAGATATTGTCCAATTTGTAATTTATCCTTGTTATCTTCAAGGGCCTTTAAATTTTGTATTGTAACAACAATACTATTAGGGGAGCTAGACAATACTTTACCGATTAAATTACTCATACGTGTCCACCATTCCCATAACAAATTTGATTTGATCGATTTCGTTTAGATTTATATGTTCAACATTTACGTCTTGAAAATCAAAGTCAGGCACTATATCTGAAAACAGAAAAAAATCATCACATTTTGTTTCATTTAGTATTCCTATTTCATTCTCATCAAATCGTAGAAGTCGTAATTGAAAGTCAGAATAAAGTTGCTTTCCTAGTCTGGCTCGTACAGGTCCTGTCAGAAATTTATTCTTATCAAAATATTCATCAGTCACTAATCCATCATTATAACTAATATTCTTTTTGTGCAACCTTATTCGAATATCTTTAAAAACCTCCAATGAACAATTAATGCAAATTAATGGTGTTTTATCGTGTACCTCTTTAAAATGATACTTATTCATAAAGTCACATATAAAATTTACTATTTCATCATTGAAATTATTAATAGATTGTTGGGATAAAAACAAGTATCGCAACCTTGAGTTCTTGTCAAGATTTGTTTTTAACTGTTTTCTTTTGGAGGATAATATTTTATCCAATGTTCGTAATGATCGTGTCCATCTTGTGATTGCAGTTTTCCTAATTTGCTGCAAATTTTCTAACATTGATGTTTTCTTAATTACTCTTTGTTGGGCCTCATGAAGTATACTCAGGTCTGCAATCATCTGAATGGCATTAGGATAAAATAAAGTATCAATATCATCTCTTGGTAGGCCATTTCTCTCCAAAGACAACGTAATACGTTCAATAATCACCTGCAGAGAAGCACCAAATTCCAAAGTAAAGCGTTCAAGAAAACCCGGAATATCAACATTTCCATTTATCTTATTGATGATTCTTTGAAACCTCTGATCACGTGATTGGAGTATTGTCTTTATCTGCTCCTCATTTATCTCGAAATTGCTACCCTCTCTTTCGTTTGGGAAATGCGCATAGAGTTTATACTCAATGTCCTTATCTGCGTTATCAAAATAATGTTCCATCATCTGAAGAATAGGTTTGTACACGTTACCTAGGGTAAAAATCTCTTGTTCCTCATGATATTTACACTGTATTGCCCTTGTTGTAAGGGCAGTAGCGACTTCTATATCTTCAATGATACCTTCTATTGAAATAACTGCATCATCTTCATCATTTAAAATTTCTAGTAGTGTCTTATTAAATTGATAAATAAACCCTTGTATTGTATAGTCAGCGCTTCGCGACAAGGTGCCCACAACCTATCTTCCTAATTTTCCACCATATTCCTATTGTATAGAATCCATATTAAAATTGTATATAAATTTTTTCTTGTTTCGACATACTTTTACTTAATTCTGCCTATTTAATTGAGGAGGCAACTGAGTTGAAAATAATAAAGGCACCCCACCGGATGCCATAAAATAATTATACAATTTGAAAAAACACTGCTAATTAGAGTTCAACAGACCTCTCCTAATTAATTTCGCCCTACTTATGATAAGGTTCCCCCCGATTAATCTTCACCGCCCGATAAACCTGCTCCACCAGCACCAGCCGCATGAGCTGATGGGGCAGCGTCATGCGGCCGAAGCTCATCCGCTGCTGCGCGCGGCGCATCACCTCATCGGAGAGCCCGTGGCTACCTCCGATGACGAAGACGACATGGCTCGTCCCGTAGGTGCCGAGCCGGTCGATCTCGGCGGCAAGCTCCTCGGAGCTCCAGAGCTTGCCGTCGATCGCGAGCGCAATGACATGCGCCTCGCTCTTGATGTGCGCGAGGATACGCTCGCCCTCGCGCACCTTCACCTGATCCACCTCTGCATCGCTGAGGTTGTCAGGTGCTTTCTCATCCGCCACCTCAATCATCTGAAATTTGAGGTATGGCGTAAGCCGCTTAGCATATTCTGCGATGCCGCTGACCAGGTACTTTTCCTTCAATTTGCCTACACCGATAATTTGAATGAACATAACTTCCTCCTATGACTATGCTTGTATATATAACTGTGGCTTTCACTGAATTTACGTCCACCGTTCAATCATCGTTATTACATTATAGAAACAGCAAAAGGACGTATCCGCTACGTCCTTTCTGCTTCAACTCATCCTCTATATTTATCTCATATTTTCGCTCTTCCCGCTACTCCCTCTATCTCTGCTCTTCTCCCAATTCCCCCTGCTCCCCGAACCCTTCAGCCTGCCCCGACTTCTCGTAAGCCTGCAGGATCGAATCCAGCAGTCCAGGGAACCGCTCGTCCAGGTCCTCTGTCCGCAATGACAGAATGCGCTGCGTGCCTTGTGCCCGCGTATTGATAACGCCTGCTTCGCGCAGCGTACGGGAATGGTGGGTCAGTGTCGACTTAGCAATTGGCACCTTGAAGCTGTTGCAGGCCTGCTCGCCATGCTTGCGGATTTCGGACACAACATATAAACGGACCGGGTCGCTAAGCGCATACAATACGGAGGCGAGCTGAATATCCTTGCGGTCCGGGTGATGGAGCTGCTTCATAAGTAAGACTCCTTTGGAGTACAGAATTAAATATATCTTCTGTCTGGACTTTTACTGAATATTAGGTACTGTGAATGTTGTACATTTTGCAACTTTGGTTCATAGCTCGTTACGTGTTCGGGAGGATTGTTGCACTAAATACAACAAATCTCCGGAAAAACCGCTTGAGGCAGGTGAAATCCTGCATTTCTTGCAACAATTTCGGATTTGAGCCGATTTTAGGAGGGAAATGTTGTATTTTGTGCAGGATTTCTGGTGAAGTTGCCTGACCATTCCCCCGAGAGCCGTTATAATGAGGACTCCTTAGCAACAGTAACCTCAGGAAGTCCCACAGGCTCTTCAGTTCAATCTATATAATTGCATTTTACAACAGCCCATGCTATATTTCAATTGTTCGTAAGTAATCGAACTATCTAATCATTAGTCTGGATCATTCCAGGCACAACCTATATTAAAAGGAGTGGCCGTTCATGACCTCATTACATACATCTGAGGATAATTCAAACGATTCAACCGCTGCTCCGGAACCGGGCCTTCCCCGTGAAGGCCTCTTAACCCTGCTATTCAGCGTTGCTGTCGTGCTCGTTATTATGAATACAGCGATGTTCAATTTGGCACTGCCGGATGTAACGGAGACCTTCGGAATCACGGCGGCATCCGCTTCCTGGATCGTGACCGGGTATTCGATCATGTTCTCTATCGCTTCCATTACCTACAGCCGGCTCTCTGACTTCCTGCCAATCCGCAGGCTGCTGGTAATCGGGCTGCTGACGCTGGGGCTGGCCGCAGTTGCCGGCTTCTTCAGTACGAACTTCATCTTCCTGCTGATTGTGCGCATCCTGCAGGCTTCCGGTGCGGGCGCGGTTATGTCCTTGTCGCTGGTGCTCTTCACCCGTTATGTCCCGCAGGCCCGCCGCGGCAAAGCCATGGCCACCATTATGTCCGCCGTCTCCCTGGGCCTCGGCCTTGGGCCGGTAGCAGGCGGCTCAATTGTAGAGTACCTCGGCTGGAACTGGCTGTTCGCTGTAACGGCAGCGATTCTGCTGCTCGTGCCGCTGTTCCTGATTCTGCTGCCCAAGGAGGTGCCGGCACGCGGCTCCTTCGATATTCTGGGCGGAATATTCCTCGGCATCGGAACCACCGGTCTGCTGCTGTTCCTGACCAGCGGGCTATGGTTCGCCCTGTTCACCGGAATTGTAGCGATTGCCTTATTCGTCGGCCGCATCCGCACCACAGCGGACCCGTTCGTACTGCCTGCGCTCTTCAGCAACCGGTCTTATCTGGTGCTGGCTCTGATCGGGGTCGCCTCTTATCTGTGCAGCTTCGCGACCTTATTCCTGCTGCCGCAGATTCTGGTCCACCGCTTCGGCTTCAGCGCGAGCCATGCGGGTCTCGTTATTTTTCCGGGCTCGCTGCTGGCGATCTTCGTCTCCCGCACAGTTGGCCGGGTCATTGACCGCTACGGCAATGGCGGTATTCTGCGCTTCGCACCGCTGCTGGTGCTGGCCGCGACCGTACTGTTCGCCTTATTCGCCGGACAATCGTGGGTGGCTGTCATGCTCGTCTATATGATTATGAGCCTCTCATTCACCGTGCTGTCCAGCAGCGTATCCAATGAGATCTCCCGGATTCTGCCTTCCTCGCAGATTGGCTCCGGGATGGGCCTGTTCCAGCTGCTGCAGTTCTTCAGCGGAGCCTTCAGCGTAGCGATGGCCGCAAGTGCCCTGGAGTGGCAGCGCAGCCTGCCGCTTCAGACCGCTTACTCCAACATCTACTGGGGACTGTCGATTGCGGCAATCGTTGCGATTGTCTCCGCCTTTATCTACGGACGGGGCAGAGCGGGCCGGTCACTTCCCGACATGGCAGAAGCGGCAGACGCCTGATCCTGTTACTCATAATCAACGCCAAAACACCCCGCGGCCATTCACGGCTACAGGGTGTTTTTTCTAATCCAGGCAGTCCTCAGACCACCAGATATTCCGCATTCTTCTCACATTCCGCACATTTCGCCGGCGGGTCCCAGTCCGAGAATTCCGTCTCCTTCAGATCCACAACATCCGGTGCATCCTCGTACTCGTCCACAAATTTGTCGATGGCCAGCTCTACGTGTTCCTTACACACTACATACATTCAATCAAGCATCCCTTTCTGTGCCGCTGCGGTGTATACTTCTACTACTGTTCTACCACAATTCCCCGCAAAAAGGAACCTTCCGCCGCGCAAAAATCCGTCCTTACTTCCGCCCCGTAAATTTATCTATATCCCCGGTGATCAGCGAGAGCGCATCCTGCCAGAACGCGGGCGAATGCACATCGATATCCATCAGCTTCGCGGCCTCCGCAATGCTCATCGTACTGCTCGCCGAGAGGAACTGCTCATACCGGGCTACGAAGCCTTCGCCCCGTTTCTTGTACTGCGCATACAGTCCCTTGGAGAACAGCAGACCGAAGGAATACGGGAAATTCAGGAACTCATTGCCTGCCATATAATATCCGGCTTTGCTGATCCACTGGTACGGATGAATGGAGCCCGGCAGCACACTGTCGCCGTAAGCGGCTTGCATCGATTCCAGCATCAGCCCGTTCAGCTCCTCCACTAGCAGATTGCCGGATTTCCTGCGGGCATACAACCCGCTCTCGAAGCAATAACGGGCATAGAAGTCGACAACATAGTATCCGGCATCGGCGAGGCTCCGCTCCAGTATGGCTTCTGCTTCCTCCGCAGGCAGGCTGGTCAGCAGCTCAACATTCATCAGACTCTCACAAAAAATCGAAGCCGTCTCGGCAATCGGCACCGGATAATCCGTATTAACGATCGTCTGTCCGGCCAGATGGCTGCTGTGATACGCATGTCCAATCTCGTGGGCCAGCACGCTCACATCAATATAATTGCCATTGAAGCTGGTAATGATCCGGCTCTCCCCAATCGGGATAATATCGACACACATGCCGAAGTTGCCCTTGCCGCTCCGCGGCTCGGCATCGATCCAGTGCTGCCGGAACACTTTGCGGGCGAAACCGCCAAGCTCCTTGCTGAACCTGCCGAACCCTTCCACAATCATCGCCTGGGCCTCTTCATAGCTGATCCGGCCGGCAGAAGCTTCCGCAGCCGTTCCCGCCACAGGCGCCATAACATCATAGAATGGCAGTCCTCCCGCAACCCCCAGCAGCTCCGCCTTCTTGGCGTAATAGCGCTGGAAGTCCGGCAGGCTCTCCCGGATCGCCTGCAGCATCACCTGCAGTGTCTCTTCATCCATCCGCGAGGCCGCCAGCACCTTGTGCAGCGGTGATGTATAACCCCGCAGCTCATAGACGGCTGCCGCTTCGCCGGTTACAGCATTGATACAGGCTGCACTCTGCTCCGCCACGCTGCGGCAGGCTATGTGTTCAGCTTCGGCTGCCGCCTTCCGTACCGCCGGATCGGAATCATAAGCGAGGTTGCGCAGCTCCGCCAGCGACAGGCTCTGCTGTATGCCGTCCAGCTCCACATCAGCCCGCAGCATAGACAGCGTCTGCATATAGAGCCGCTCCCACGCCTTGGAGCCGTTCATCTGCATCCGGGCAATGACCGCCTCGCCCTCTTCGCTCAGCATATGCCGGGATTTATCCTGCAGCCCGCGCAGATAGAAGCCATGCTGCTGAAGATATTCACTGGAGGCGACACATGACGCAAGCTCCTCAGGGCTCACCTTGGCCAGCCATTTGCTGAAGCTGATCAGTGCTTTTGCCGCACCATAGGTGACCTCCTCCAGCTCGTCCATCGTATTAGCCGCTCCGGCATCACTGTTATCCGCACTGAACCTTAACTCTGCGTAGCTGAACAGGCGCAGATATATATTTTGATAAGCATTATATTGTCTAAGGAACTCTTCCATTACTCCGGCTGCATTCTGCACCGTATTCAGCGCTGAGGCTGACCATGCCTCCAGCTCCCCGGCGAGTGTCTCCACAAGCATGCGGTCCTGCTGAAATTGCTCCGACTGGAAGGAAGGATAGATACTGTCCAGATTCCAAGTTAACTGCATATGGTAACATCCCCTTATTTTTTAGTCGCAGGAACAATTCCGTATCACATGCTTCCACCCCGTTCTTCAAGTTTTTCCATTACACCAAATCCTCTCCAGTATATCACGCTTGCTATTCCGGCCGCCCATGGAAATAATAGATATAATCAAGCTGTACCGGAGCCCGGACATCTTCCGCCCGCACCAGTCCGGCTGTAACAGCCATAACCGATTTCCCGAAAGGAGCACCGCCATGGTCAACCCGTCGATTACTGAAGGCGTCATCCGTACCCGTTCGAAGCTGCGCAGAGATTTGCTGATTTCGATTTTTGATGAATTCGACGGCAGCATTATGGCCCTCACCCGTGATGCCAGAGCAGAGAAGTACCGCAAAATGGCGCTAAGTCCCTTTTCCTTCTACCGCGGGAGCGCTTATCTGTTTTATTTCGATACTACCCGGCAGTACTTCCCTTACCACAGCTCGCCGGAGCGGCCTACCTGGATTCAAGGTGACCTGCATTTCGAGAATTTCGGTGCCTTCCGCAGTGAAGACGGGGACCTGGTGTATGATGTGAATGATTTCGACGAGGGCTATGTCGGCTCTTATCTCTACGATCTGCTGCGGATGGCGGTCAGTATTGCGCTTGTCGGCAGGGCACTCGGGTACGTTCCGGGCGAGCAGCATGCGCTTATCCAGGGCTATGCGGAGGCCTATTACCGGCAGATCCGCCGTTTCTGTGAACACAAGGATGATCCCGGGAGCTTCACTATAGACGGGAATACCGCCAAAGGTCCGGTCAAAAAGCTGCTCCGCAAGCTGGACAAGCGCCGGCAGAGCCATTTTCTGGAGAAGGTCACGGCCCAGATGCAGACCGACCGGGTCTTCCTGGAGACCACGGAGCTGCTGATTCCCGGAGCCGCTGAGCAGGCAATGCTTGAGCAGGGCTGGAGCTTATATACCCGGACGGTAGTTTCGCGTACGCTCACTGAGGAGCATTTCCGGATCAAGGATATCGCGGTGAAGCGCGGCTCGGGCACAGCCTCCATCGGACTGGACCGTTATTATATTCTTATTGAGGGCGGCATGGAGCAGGCGGGGACCGACGACACCGTTCTGGAGGTAAAAGAAGTGCGGGTTCCCGTTCCGGCTTATTTCCTGCCCTACTCCGAATCATTCTGGCAATCCTTTGCCCATCAGGGCAAGCGGGTATCCGCCACCCAGCAGGCGATGCACCACAAGGCTGACCCTTATCTTGGCTTCCTGACGCTGGACGGCCGGGAATTCTATATCCGGGAGCGTTCCCCCTATAAAAAAAGCCTTAAATCAGAAAACCTTACCAGTTCCGATGAGCTGGCCGTGGTTCTCCGGCAGATGGGCAGCCTGACCGCCAAAATGCATGCCCGCGCCGATGCCGACGTCGACCTGGGTATTCTCGATTATCACAGCGAGCAGGAAATTGCCAAAGCCATGGGTGCTGACTCCGCAGCCTTCGCCCGTTACCTTGCAGAGTGGGCTTATGGCTATGCCGGACAGGTGGAGAAGGACTACGCTATGTTCACAGAGTGGGTTTCTGAGCGGTATAGTATATAAGTGAACCCATCTACCGCACATAACTGCACTTCGTACAACTAAAATGTCTGATTTCCTGCGCCGGAGCTGTTTAGTTGTATTTCGTGCAATTAATCGTCGCAATACAGAGCATTTGAAAGACTTCGGGCCGATTTAGTTGTATGAACTACAGTTATCAGCTGCCATTTTCGCCCCTTCACCGGTTTAAATGCACAGAATACAGCTATTAGCCGGTTTCCGGCTTCGTCATTTAAAAAAGCTCTTTCTGCCCGGAACCGGACGGAAAGAGCTTCTTTAATTAGCGCACACCCTGAACTTAAGATCTAACTGTACGCTTGCTGCTTACTGGATCTAAGCCTTTCTTGCTTTCAAATGAATTATGTTACTCTTCCGATCCTTACGGACCACAGCGCCGTTATTTTAGCGAAAATGAGCTATTTAGCCGGTTAACGGACCGTAGCGCACTTATTTACCCTCAAGCATGCGTATAAGAGGGCTTAATCTCCAAATAAGTGCGCTGGAGTCCGTTAGCCTGCAGAAAGTTGGTTTTGGCGAGAAATAAGAGCTGCTGTGTCCGTTGGCAGACCTGACTGGCGGGGATACGCCCTCACTCCCATGGAGTATCCCCCCTGGCAGCCGGAACAGATGCCTATATTTACTCTACTTGGCTGCATCCATGAACTGGCTTGGCCGGTCGAGCTCATACAGCTTGCGGTAACGCGGCTCCCGCTCCATCAGCTCAGCATGGGTACCGCGCATCTCCACCCGGCCGTTCTCCATGAAAATCACTTCGTCCATCTGCTCCGCACCGACCAGATGATGCGTAACCCAGATCAGCGTCTTGCCCGCCATCGCACCGAACATGGTGGCCAGCAGCTCGCGCTCCGTGCGCGGGTCGAGGCCGACCGTCGGCTCATCGAGCACAACCACCGGCGTATTCTGCAGCAGAATACGCGCAAGGGCCATCCGCTGCCGCTCACCGCCGGAGAAGCGCTGCCCGGCCTCGCGCACCGGAGTGTTATAGCCCTCCGGCAGCGAAGAGATCAGCGCATCCAGCTTCGCGAGCGCTGCTGCCCCCTTGACCGCCTCCTCCGAGGCGGCCGGGTCCCCGAGCCTGATGTTGTTCGCCACTGTGGTGTCGAACAGATGCGGGCTCTGGTTGAGTACGGCGATGAGCTGCGGAATCCGCTCACCGTAAGCCGCAGCATCGATCCCGTTAATCGTAGCTGAGCCGCTGGTGGGCGTAATTACGCCCTGCACCAGCTTGAGCAGCGTCGATTTGCCGGCTCCGCTGCGGCCGATAACAGCAATCTTCCGCCCCTGCGGGATATGCAGCGTCAGATCCTGAACAGACCAGTCGTCTCCCGCCGCATAGCGGTAGGCCGCCGACTTCAGCTCAATCTGCGCCTGGCCGCTGGCCTGGATCGCCAAGACCGCAGCGGCCGCCTGAGCCGCTGTTTCTGCATCTCCCGCAGCTCCTGCTTCCCCGCCAGCCTCTGCATTCCCAGCAGCTCCTGCTGCTCCTCTAACTCCGGCAGTCTCCGCTTTTCCCGCGTCCCCTGCTTTCCCGCCAGCTCCAGTATTCCCTCCGGCTGCCGCAATTCCGCCTGCCCCTTCCGCAGCGCCCACGCCCTCCAGACGCTCAAGCGAATTCCGGTATTGCGGAATTTTCTCTACGGCCTCCGATACCGGCAGGAAGGCATCCGCTACGGGGAACACCACCAGCACGAACGCGGCAATCAGCGTTCCGGCAATCGCTCCGTCAGCATATTGGCCGCCTGCCCAGTAGAGCATGGACAATACGCCAAAGCCAACTACGGCCTGGCCGATGAACATCCGCAGCCGGGCCCAGCGCCGCAGCGCACCGTCTGTGCGGGCAACCGCCTGCTCGTCGGCCTCATACGTGTCCACGAACTGGCTCTGCCGTCCGCTGATCACCCAGTCACCGAGGCCGAGCACGGCATCGGTCAGCTTTTGATACAGCCGGTTGCGCTCCTGCTTCACCAGCCGCTGGCGCTTCTGGGTGAACAGCAGCGAGATCAGCGGCAGAACAACAACCAGTACGAGCATGTACAGCCCCATGAGCAGGGCGAACGCCAGGTCAAATGTGCCCAGCGAGATCACTGCAGCAGCATAGATTAAGAGCGCAATAATACTCGGAAAGACAGTACGGAGGTATACATTCTGCAAATATTCAATATCATCAGCCAGCATGCCGAGAATATCCCCGGTACGAAAGCGTGAAGATAAGAACAACGCCTGCGGCTCCAGAATATTGTACAGCCGGACCCGCATCTTCGAGAGAATGCGCAGAATGGTATCATGTCCTACCAGCCGCTCTACATAATGGATGACGGCCCGGCTTGTCCCGAAGGTGCGCACGCCGACAATCGGCACATAGATCATCAGAATATTCTCCGGCGGAATCGAAGCCTTCGAGATCAGGAAGCCTGACGTGTACATCAGCGAAGAGGCTGAGAATATCGTTAGAGCGCCCAGCGCAACGATCAGTACGAACCGCCAGAAGTAGGCCGAGTAATAGGGAGCAAACCATCCTTCACGTTTCAATGGATTCCCTCCAATTGACTTTGAATAAGTCCGTAATAGGCACCTTTGCGGGCTATAAGCTCGCGGTGCGTCCCAATCTCTGCTACCCGGCCCTGCTCCATGACGACAATCAGATCCATGTCAATCATCCAGTGCAGCCGGTGCGTAGCCAGGAATACGAGCTTGCCTTCGAACAGCGGCAGCATCGTTTCCTTCAGCTCATATTCAGTCTCTATGTCCAGGTGAGCCGTCGGCTCATCCAGCAGCAGCACCGGGCGGCTGCTTAAGAGTGCACGGGCCAGCGCCACACGCTGCTCCTGCCCGCCGCTGAGCGAGCGGCCGCCGCCGCCGATCATTTCATTCAAGCCTTCCGGAAGTGAAGATACCAGCTTCGCTAATCCGGCAGACTCCAGCACCGCTGCAACATCCCCGTCAGTAGCTTCCGGATAGTAGAAGCGGACATTGTCAGCCAGCGTACCGCTGAAGATATACGGCCGCTGCGGAATATAGGCCGTCTGCCTACGCCACGCTTCATCGGTTAATGCGCTGACCTTAGTTCCGTTAATTGTGATACTTCCAGTCGTCGGATGAAGGAACCCGCCCAGAACATCGACGAGTGTAGACTTTCCGGCACCGCTCTCCCCGATAATCCCGATCTTCGCGTAGCCACTGAATGCAAGATTCACTTCTTCCAGCGAGGACACGCCGTCTTCCTCGTATTTCACACCGGCTCCGTTCAGCTGCAGTGTACTGTCCTTATCCCAGGTGAAGGCCTGTCCGCCAGCCTGCAGCATTGCACCATTTCCGGCGCCTTCAGCTCCCGGCTCCAGCAGCTTCGCCTGTACGGTTTCACGGTCAATAATGCTCTTCATCGCTTCCCCGGCTTCCTTGCCGTCAAGTGTAGCATGGAAGTCTGCCCCCACCAGCCGTACCGGCAGGAAATACTCTGGGGCCAGAATCAGAATCGTCAGACCGGTGACCAGCGTCATCTGCTCATTCACAAGACGCAGGCCCAGGCTGACCGCTACGGAAGCTACGGACAGCATCGTGAAGAAATCGAGTGCGAACGAGGACAGGAAGGCCACGCGCAGCGTCCGCATAGTTGCCGAGCGGTAACGGTCGCTGACCGCAGCAATACTCTCGCTGTGACTGCGGCTGCGCCCAAGAAACTTAAGCGTCTCCAGGCCGCGCAGTGAATCCACGAAGTGATTGGACAGCGTACGGTAAGACTTCAGCTGACGGTCCATCTGCTTGCGGGCCGTCATGCCGATCAGAATCATGAAGACGATAATAATCGGCATCGTCAGCGTAAGAATAACACCGCTGGACGTATCCTGGGTGTAGACATAGACCAGCAGCAGGGCCGGTGTTACAGCCATGCCGACCATCCGCGGAATAATCAGCTCCAGGTAGGTACGGAACTTCGTTACTCCTTCAAGTACAAGTGTAACCACATTTCCGGTTCCCCGGTCTCCTGCCAGTCTTGGTCCCAGCTGGAACAGCTTATCCATCATCTGTCTCCGCATGCTGCTGCCGGTTGCTTCCGCGAAGCGGTAAGACGTACGGCTCATCAGCATGGCGCAGGCATGACGCACGAGAAATGCAAGAAGGAACAAGAGCGAATTAGCCCCTTGTTCCTTCAGCGGTTCTCCCGCAAACAGCGCAGAGACAACTTCGGCCAGCGATTTCGCCAGCAGAAGAATGGACAGGCTTTGCACCAGGGTAAGGAAGCCGACAATCATGAAGACGGGCTTTACTCCTTTGTACCCAAGCAAATTTTTATCCATTAGTATTCAAGATGCTCCTTCTCGTGAATCCGTTTGTGGAAGACGAAATAACTCCAGATCTGATAACCAAGCACGAACGGCAGCAGGGTCAGCGCCACAATCGTCATTACCTTCAGTGAATAATGGCCGGAAGCCGCATTCGTGATCGTCAGGTTGAACGCCTGATCCAGCGAGCTGATCATTACCCGCGGGAATAAGCCGATGAAGATCGAGGCTACGGACAAGGCCATTACGGCTCCGGTCATTCCGAAGGCATAGCCGTCTTTCTTTTTCGTCATAAAGTAACCAGACAGCAGGTAAGCTACTACACCTAGAACGACTACGATCCAGAGCAGCACTCCGCGTTTATCAAAAATATCAGTCATGGTGTAAGTCATAATTACGAAGGCCACCAGCAGTACGGCTAGCGGAATCAGCAGTTTCTGGGCCAGCTTACGTGCCCGCACCTGCAAATCTCCAACGGTACGGAGCGTAGTGAACATCAGTCCATGCACGAGACACAGCAGCACTACTGTAATTCCGGCTACAACTGTGTACACATTAACGATGTCGAAGAATCCGGCATACATCTGCATATCCCCGTCAATCGGCAGACCTTTGATGAAGCTCGCGAATACTACAGCCAGCAGGAACGGCGGCAGGAAGCTGCCGAAGAAGATGCAGACATCCCAGGTTTTCTGCCAGGCCTTCGAGTCGCGTTTACCTCTGAATTCAAAGGCGACACCGCGGGCAATCAGCGCCAGCAGCGCGAACACAAACGGAATGTAGAATCCGCTGAATAGCGTCGCATACCAATGCGGGAAAGCGGCGAACATCGCGCCGGCACCCGTAATCAGCCATACTTCATTTGCATCCCAGAACGGTCCGATGGAATTAATCAGCACCCGGCGCTCTGTATCATTCTTGGCCAGAATCTGCGTCTCCATCCCTACCCCGAAGTCAAAGCCTTCAAGGAAGAAGAAGCCGACAAACAGCACGGCAATTAACAGAAACCACAATTCATTAAGTGACATGGGTTAGTCCTCCTTGTTATACGGATCGTGGGATTCACCGTGTTCGTTATCCATAGCATAAGGACCTTTTTTAATAACCTTGACGAAGAGGCCAATCAGCACTGCACCCAGAATAGCATAGATTGCGGTAAAAGAAATTACCGAGAACAGCACCTGTCCGCTTGTAATATTAGGCGATACGCTGTCTTCCGTAGTCATAAGCCCGAATACCGTCCATGGCTGGCGCCCGATCTCTGTCATAATCCAGCCCGAGGTATTGGCAATCGGCGGAAGCAGCAGCCCCCAGAACATGAACCGCATGAACCAGGTATTGGGTCTGTCCATCTTTTTGCGCCACATGAGGTAGATTGCATATACGCCAAGCGCAATCATCAGCGAGCCGGCCGCAACCATGATGCGGAAGCTCCAGAATGTTGTTTTTACAGGAGGAATGTAATCTCCCGGTCCGTATGCGAGTTCATATTCCTTCTGCAGCTCCAGCATACCCTTAACATCACCGGAGAATTTACTGTAAGACAGGAAGCTCAGCAGATATGGAATCTGGACTTCACCGGTGTTGATCTGGTTCTCTGTATCAATATTGGCAAACACTGTCCAAGGTGCCGGGTCGCCACTCTCACCCCATAGCGCTTCGGAAGCGGCCATCTTCATTGGCTGTGTCTCCACAAGATATTGTGCCTGCGCATGTCCTGCAACGGCTACGCCGAAGGAGGAGATAATCCCGACAATGGCGGCAATTTCAAAGGATTTCCGGAAGAACGGAATATCCTGTTTCTTAAGCAGTTTATAAGCACTGATCCCTGTTACCAGGAATGCGCCGGTCGCATAAGCGGCAAGCACGGTATGCGGGAATTCCACCAGCAGCTGCCCGTTCGTAATCAGTGCAAAAATATCATTCATTTCAGCCCGTCCGTTATTAATCTCGAAGCCTACCGGATGCTGCATGAACGAGTTCGCGGCCAGAATCCAGAATGCCGACAGCATGGTGCCGAGGGCTACCAGCCAGATAGATACGAGATGGACACGCTTGGATACTTTATCCCAGCCGAATATCCAAACCCCGATAAATGTAGACTCCAGGAAGAAGGCCAGCAAGGCCTCAATAGCCAGCGGGGCCCCAAAAACATCACCGACGAAGCGCGAATAGTCAGACCAGTTCATTCCGAACTGGAATTCCTGCAATATCCCTGTCACTACGCCTACTGCGAAGTTAATAAGAAACAGCTTCCCCCAAAACTGTGCCATTCTTTTGTACTCTTCATTGCCCTTTCTTACGTACATTGTCTCCATAATTGCAATTAAGAGCGCTAGTCCGATCGATACCGGCACAAAGAAATAATGAAAAATTGTCGTCGACGCAAATTGTATACGCGACAGTATTACTGTATCCATATTTCTCCCCTTCCTTCTCCCCATTCGTTATGTCTATTCTGTCAAATTTTCAACACTCAATGTGTGACTTTCATCACATTATACACCCTATTTCAGCATCAAAATCAATAAATTTGTGACAAATATCACAATTAAACGGTTAGAAAGCAAAAAAAATAAGACGGTTTTGCCGTCTTGGATTTGTCCATGCTGCTATAGTTGTCTTGAATCATAAAGGCATTGGCTTAGGTAATGGAAATACCCTTCTTGAGCGATTTGAGATCGCCATTGGAATTCAGCAATTGCGGGAGCATCTTCATGCTTCGTACCATTGGAGAATGACAGAGACGGCAAGAAGGCGCATGCTCAAATGCAAAATTATCCCTCATCCATCCGTTACACCCATCGTTGGTACAGGCCCATATTGCGGTATTTTCTTCCGGTACTTCCTCCAAAGGCTTCTTACGGTAGTTCATTGCCGTTCCTCCCTTCCTTTATGTAGCAAGCTGAGAAACCAGTAAAAAAAAGACCGTCCCAACTTTCACAAGCCGGGACGGTATCTTCTATTAATTACAGTTTTACAACGTTTTCGGCTTGTGGTCCACGGTTGCCTTGAACAACGTTGAATTCAACGCGTTGGCCTTCATCCAAAGTTTTGAAGCCTTCGCCAGTGATTGCGCTGAAGTGTACGAATACGTCGCTTCCGCCTTCAACTTCGATGAAACCGAATCCTTTTTCTGCGTTGAACCATTTAACTGTACCTGTTTGCATGTGTGTTACCTCCACAAATTTAAATTAATATGTTCTTTTTATCTTCAGACAAAGAAAAAATTCACACATTGAAAAAGGTTGTGTTTACTTTGACAGCCCTTTTCAATACGAGAATTAGGTATCAATTGTATGATTAAGTTCATGTTACCACACCTGATTAACAAAGGCAAGCTGTCCTATCCGAATTTCTCCGTTTTTACCCTTATAAGGTGTTGTTCCCAATGTAAGGGCTACCACAGTGATAAATCACTTATAAATTGCTCCAATATTATTCTTTACCCCATAATTTCAGCCTTGAAACGGGGCCGTCCTCTTATTTTGTCTCCAGGGAGGACGGCTTAATCCGTTTCCTTAATTATGACTGCCTCATTATTATATACGGGTGCTGCCCATTTTATTCCTCGGGCTTCTCAAGAAGTTGTACCGTGATCTGCTTGGCTTCTCCATTCCGGTAAAAGGTGATCTCAAGCTTATCGCCGATCTTGGTGTGATCATATAAATATTTCCGCAGCGCCAGGGTAGAGTTAATCGTCTTATCATTAAACTTCGTGATGACATCATTGAATTGCAGGCCTGCATCCTTCGCCGGCCCCACGGCATCAAGCACAACAACCCCGTCGGTTACGGTAGTTGGAAGATTAAGCTCCTTCCGCTGATCTTCGGCAAGCGGCACATAAGGATTGTTCAAATCGACCGAGTACACACCAAGGTAGGAGCGGGCAATCCGTCCGTTTGCTGTCAGCTCATCCGCCGTCTCCATTACATGATTGGCCGGAATCGCGAAGCCCAGCCCTTCAACGCCTGTATCGGAAATCTTCATCGTGTTGATGCCGATGACCTTGCCGTCGAGATCAACCAGCGCGCCTCCGCTGTTGCCTTCATTAATGGCGGCATCCGTCTGGATAACCTCCTGCTCCCAGTCATAGACTCCATCCTGATTCAGCGATACCGGAATTGTCCGCTCTGTATAGCTGACAATCCCCGAAGTGAGCGTATCCCCAAGGCCGAGCGGATTGCCGATGGCAATTACCGTCTCGCCCAACCGGAGCTTGGAGGAATCACCGATCTGTGCAACAGTATCGATGCCTTTGGCATCAATAGAGAGCACAGCGATATCGCTAACCTTATCAGCCCCGACCAGCTCCGCTTTACGGGTCTCGCCGTTTACTGTAACAATCTCCAGCTTGCCGGAGTTTTCAATGACATGATTATTGGTAATGATATATGCTTTATCATCGACTTTTTTATAGATAACTCCCGAGCCCAGTGCAGACTCGTCGAGAATATTAAGCTCCTTGTTGTCTTCCTTATGATTAATGATGCTTACAACCGCAGGGCGTACAGTGGCAGCAGCCTGAATAATCCGGTCATACGGATCCGCGCTGCTTACAGCCACCTTATCAATTACCGCAGGCGCCTGAGCCTTCTCCTCCGTGAACTGCCCCGTAACCAGGCTGAACAGCAGCACAGCCACAACAGCACTGCACACGGAACTGATCAGCGAGACCTGCCAGGTTGCCAGAGAACGCCGCGACCGGCGGACTGACCATTTGCCTTCGGCCGGCTGCTGTCTGCCCGTTCTGCGCCGCGATACCTTGGTTGAATAAAAATCATCATCGAACAATCCCACGATAAATCCTCTCCCCTCTATTGCCACTGCATTCAAGACCTGAACGCCAAGCAACCACGCCCGAGCTTAACCGCTATATCTCTTAGACTTCACGAAGCCCTAAAAGGTTTCACTTGATTCATTCACCACATTTCTGCGGTTTCTAAGCGCAAGGGGTGTCTTCTATTCTTGCAACCTACTAAAATATAAGCTTGTATCCGGAATAATATGCAACTTATAAGACTACAATAGGATTAGGACGCTCTATAATTGTATCACAGGCAGCTTATCTGCCCACATTTTTTCTGTGTTAAATATACTGCGAATTTTTTACATTTGCGCAGGTATTCACGACTCAAAAGGAGGCACAAACAATGGAATCATTCTCCGCAAGCATGGATCTTGTACAGTTCATCGGCAAGCTGGGCGACCTGAAGGATGAGCACTATCATCTCATTCTTGTCCAGAGTGCAATGATTGAGCTGATGATTGCCAAAGGGGTATTTTCCCGGCAGGAGCTGGAGCAAACCATTACCAAGGCTGACCGTCTTATGACTGGCTCACCTTATCCCATGGCGTAGGCCGGTCATAATAAGTATCGCAGAGCCGGAATTCACTGTCCTTGAAGAAGCAGCCCCGGTCTTCCATAGCCCCGCGCACTGACATTCTCGCCAGATCGATCATATTATGGTCTCTGCTTAAATGGGCCAGATAAGTGCGTTTGGTCCGTCCGGTCAAAATCTCACTGAGCGCCGCCCCGGCAGCCTCATTAGACAAATGCCCCATATCCCCAAGAATCCGCCGCTTCGTATTCCATGGATAACGGCCCATTCTCAGCATCTCAATATCATGATTCGCTTCCAGTACCAGCACATCCGCATCCGAGATGGCTGTTCTGACCTTATCGCTGACATACCCGAGGTCTGTCGCCACACACAGCTTCTCCTTGCCGTCGTAGAAATTATAAGCTACCGGCTCAGCAGCATCATGGGAGATGGCGAATGATTCTACGCGCATACTTCCGAAATCCCGGTGCTGGCCCGTTTCCATAATCACTCTGTTATGCTCCGCAATCTTGCCGATCCCCTTCTCAATGGCTCCCCATGTGCTCTGATTTGCATAGATTGGAAGATCGTACTTGCGGGCCATCGCTCCGAGCCCTTTAATATGATCGGAATGCTCATGGGTCACGAGAATTCCGTCTAGATCCGCCCCCGTCAGCTCACGCATGGCCAGCAGCTCATCAATGCGCTTCGCACTAAGCCCCGCATCAATCATCAGCGTGGTTTCGCCGTTACGCACCACCGTTACATTTCCGGTAGAACCGCTGGACAGTACTGTAAATGAAATTCCCATATCTCTCCTGCTCCTTCTACTCTGTTGTCTTGGGACTGATAATGTCCGCACTTATAGCATCCACATAATAGGCGCTGCCGTTCTCCAGCATAAACCGCCACATCGGGGAAGCTACCTGACTCTCGGAGTTGAACAATTCGCCGTAATAGCCAAGCTCAATCTCCTTCACGGCCGAATCTGCCGGAAAATACTTCTCAATAAGGCTGCTGAGCGCCTGTGAGGCCGGAAGCACCTTTTGCAGATTATCGCTCCGGCTTGCCCCAATCTCAATCTGCGGCCAGCGGTAGGCTACAATCTTCTGATTATTGTTAATCAGCTCCAGCCGGACCCGGAACAGCGACCACTTATTATCCACCAGCGGATGAAGCACGAACTTGCCGACTTCACTCTCCTGGGAATCGAACCGGTAACTGGAGATATCCGGAATCTGACTCTGTAGCAGGCTGCTAAGCTCGGAGAAGGACGAATACATCAGCTTGCTGTCAATCGGTTCGCTGAGCTGCACCGGAACTTCGTTCTGCTCCTCTGCAGAGTAGCGGTAGGTGATATCCGGCAGCTGCGGAGTGGCAGCGGGAATCGGACACAGCACACGGATATTCTTCTCCTCCATCACCGCCTGCGTCTCTGCGGACAGGGAAGTGAAATCAAGTCCCGCGCTGACCTGATCGCGCACATCTATCCATAGCTGATAGCATAGCAGCAGATTCAGTACCAGAAAGGCGTAGATCAATACACTTTTGGCTCTTCCCCAGTCCATACGTTCCCTCCTAAAAGTTTTGTCAGCATCTGCTACTATGATTAATCCTCGTACAAAACTCACTTCGAAAGCATCCGCTTTGTTTTGTTAGCATCCGCTTTGTTTGGTCAGCGGCTAATTCAGCATCAGTACACTGCCGTCACTGAGCGTGACCCGCCATACCGGATGAAGCTGCAGCTTGTCCCCTGTCAGCGCAGGCATATAGGCCGGGGTCAGATCAATGACCCGCAGGGAGCTGCCGATCTGGGCCAGCCGCTGCTTCAGGGATTCACCGCCGGTCAGCTCAACAATCGTTTTCTCCGACTTAGTCTCGTCCATATACATTAGAGAACGCTCATATGAAGAGACGGTCCCCTGCTGCAGCTCGAGCCGGATGATTCCATAAGGAAGCTGGGGATTGCTCATGATCGGGTAAGAGCCTGACGGATAGGTGCCGTAATATTGCTGGAAAGAAACCTCCCGGTCCTGACTTCCCTCTTCTGTCGCAGCCAGCCGGTACGTTCCGTTCCAGCCGCCATGCCCGTTGACGAAATCAACCGCCTCGAGCGCATCCTTCGCCGCAGTGCTTTCCCCGTCAGGCAGCGCAGCCGGAACACTGTAGCTCATCCAGTTCTGTTCCTGGTCTACCTGCAGGCTGCGTTTGCTGTCTGTATAGATTTTGGAACCGTCCTTCTCCGGAATATATCTTGTACTTCCGGCATCGAAGAACAGGTTACTCTGCATTTGCTCAATAGTATACATAGCGGCAGGCGTCACTACTTCAACAAGCGGAACTGACGCCTCAGGCACATAGTAATCACCGTTTACAGCAGTATACGGCGTCAGGTTCTTGCCGAAATCAACATGCTGCTGGACATCCTGAACGGTAAGGTCAGCCTTAGCCGCCTCATACACGATATCTCCGCGTGTGCTGAAGAAGATAGCATGCGCCTTGGAGTCATTCTTGATATTGTAGATCCAGATCCGGTCAATGCTTTCTCCTTCAAACAGCGAATCCGGCGAGATCTGC
This sequence comes from Paenibacillus sp. MMS20-IR301, assembly GCF_032302195.1. Classification (NCBI taxonomy): domain Bacteria; kingdom Bacillati; phylum Bacillota; class Bacilli; order Caryophanales; family Paenibacillaceae; genus Paenibacillus; species Paenibacillus sp. MMS20-IR301. Next base: position 5,905,323 of record NZ_CP135275.1, on the reverse strand, counting down.
ATTACCCGCTGCAGCAGCGTTACCGGAATTCCTGCCCCGAAGGACAATTCAATGCCGGAATTCTCACTGCGGATTTTATTCCAGTCGAAATCCTGGACTGAACGCCGCTGGAAGCTCTCGAAGCTTCGTCCCTTCAAGCGGTTCAGAATCAGATTATAGAAGGTTGAGCTGGGATAGAACAGCGTATGCTTGTTCTCACCCATATGAATAATCATTTTATCGGGATAGAGCAGATTCTCGACCTTTTCTTGAGGGCCCATATTATCAGTCTTCACATACAAATTCTCTGACAGCACTGCCGAGTCACTGCCTGGAAGCCTGTAGATCAAGTAATAGCTCTCTATCAGACTCCCCAGAATTAGCAGGGTAAGCACCCATGATTTCACTTTTTCCTTCACGCTTCACTCCCCCTATGCTTCATCAAAGGCAGCGTGAACGTGACCAGTGAGCCTTCATTCAGCTCAGATTGCAGGGTAATGGAACCGCCGTGTGCTTTGACAATTTCCCGGGCAATGGACAGCCCGAGGCCTGTCCCGCCCATATTCCGCGAGCGGGCCTTATCCACGCGGTAAAAGCGTTCAAAGATGCGTTCAATATCCTTTTTCGGAATCCCGATCCCGGAGTCACGGACTGAAATAGCCAGCATGCCATCCTCACTCTTAAGCGCCTCCAGCCGGATGGTTCCGCCTTCGGGTGTATATTTCAGCGCATTGGAGACCAGGTTGCCCAGCACCTGATCAATCTGATCACGGTCCAGCCAGGCCGAAGATACCTCCTTGCGCACTCTGGTACTGATATGAATCCGCTTCTGGCGGATCTGGAAGGAGAAGCGGTCGGCAACATCCTCCAGCATCTCTGAAATATCGGTCTGCTGTATGCGCAGGCTGGATTCCTTGGAGTCCAGGCGGGACAGATGCAGCAGGTCAGTCACCAGCCGGATCATCCGCTCAGTCTCGTTGCGGATAACCCCGACGAACCGCACGGCAAGCTGCGGATCATCGAGCGCCCCGTCATCAAGCGCCTCCGCATAGCTCTTAATCGTAGTCAGCGGCGTCCGCAGCTCATGCGATACATTCGCTACGAACTCCCGGCGCGATTCCTCCAGATTCTCCTGCTCGGTTACGTCCTGGAGTACCGCGATCGTCCCCGCAATCCGTCCGCCTTCACGGCGGTGGATCGGAGTGAAGGTGACTCTTACGATATTAGGGTCCTCTCCGCCCATCGGCGAGAGATGAAGCATGGCCGACTGGGCATTGCCCTCTGCCAGCGAACCGGCCTGCTCATGGTCAAGCCCGAGCAGCTCGTCCAGCGGTGCGCCCTCCGGAAGCGGGCCTTCCGCACCCAGCATCAGCGCAGCGCGGGTATTCATCAGAATAACCGCCCCGCTCTCATCGGTGGCAACCACGCCGTCACTCATATTGGCAAGAATCGAGGACAGCTTCTCCTTCTCCTCTTCATTCTGCGACAAAGCTTCACGCAGCCGGTCTGTCATATAGTTGAAGGCCTGGCTGAGCTGTCCGATCTCATCATTGCCGAATACCGGAACCTTCCGGTTGAACCGGCCTTCCGCCACCGCAGTGGCATGCTTGGTCATTTCCTTAATCGGATGGGTGATGGTATGGGCAAGAATAACCCCTAGCACAGCCGTTAGCGCCAGCGCCAGCAGCAGCCCGGAGAGGAAGACGCTGTTGATCCTGCTCATCGTAGCATACAGGTCCTTCATGTCAGCAGCGATATAGATCGCGCCAACCACCTTATCACCGGAGATCACCGGCTTGGCGACAACCTTCTTGCGCACATTATCATCAGCAATGATATATTCCTCGTTGTCACTGATTCCCTGCAGGGCACGGCTGACAACAGTCTGGGTATTGCGCTGGCCGATATAATCATTCTGCGAAGGCACAGAGGTGGTGATAATTTTGCCGCTCGCATCCAGCACCTGAATCTCTGCACCGTTAATGTACAGGTTGTTCACCATTCCGCGCAGGCTTTCTGCTGCCGACTCCTCATCAGCCGTCCCTGTCTCGCTGCCGAACTTATCAGCGGTGAGGATGGAGAGCATCTCCGCCCGGGCCTTCAGATCCTTGGTGAAATTATCGGTCAGTGAATTCTTCATCGAACTGACAAAATAGACGCCGATCAGCTGCATGGCAATAAGAATCAGCAGCACATAAATTACGATAAGCCTGGCTTGAATCGTCCGGAAAAAGGACAGTCCCTTCATCACAGCCCTCCACTTTTGGGGCTATGCATTAAATAACCGAGTCCGCGCCGGGTGAATATATATTCCGGCTTGCTTGGATTCTCCTCAATTTTCTCTCTCAGCCGGCGGATGGTTACATCAACGGTACGCACATCCCCGAAGTACTCGAAGCCCCAGACTGCCTGCAGCAGATGCTCCCGGGTCATTACTTTGCCGGCATGGCGGATCATATAGTAGAGCAGCTCATATTCGCGGTGCGTCAGATCCAGCGGCTCGCCGTCCTTATAGACCAGATACATATCCGTATCAATGAACAGGCCGAAGTGGTACACCCCCTGCTTGCTCTCTACACTTTCACTCGGTGCCTCGGACAAGGCCGGCTTATGCTGACGGCGCATCTGGGCTTTGACCCGGGCCAGCAGCTCGCGGGTACTGAACGGCTTGGTCACATAATCATCCGCGCCCAGCTCAAGGCCCAGCACCTTATCAATCTCCCCGTCCTTGGCGGTAAGCATAATAATCGGAATATCCAGATGCGCAGCACGCACCTCACGGCACACATCCATCCCGTCCTTGCCGGGCAGCATCAGATCAAGCAGCATCAGGTCAGGACGGCTGGATAACGCCAGCTCGACAGCACTGTTGCCGTCGAAGGCACAGATGACCTCGTAGCCCTCTTTTTCCAGATTGAATTTCAATATATCAGCAATAGGCTGTTCATCATCCACTACCAGAATCGTTCCCATTTGCATAGATTCAGCTTCACCTTTCTAACCAGACTCAAACCTTATTCATTTATTTTAACATACCTGTCCTGGCCTCACATCAAATAGAGCCTTCTTTGTCCTTATATTTGAAAATAAAAAAACCGCCCGGAATCCTCCGGACGGCATGAAGCTTATAAAGTATAGATTATTTCAGGTATTTCATCGGATTGACGGCTGTGCCGTTCTTGCGGATTTCAAAATGCAGATGCGTGCCGGTCGACCGGCCGGTGTTGCCCATAATGCCTATTTTGCTGCCTTGTCCGAGCCTCTGCCCGACAGAGACGGAAATTGAGCTCAAATGACCGTAATAAGTAACGTATCCGTTGTTATGATTAACAATAACCACATTGCCGTATCCGCTCTGTACACCGGCGAAGCTTACGGTTCCGGCATCAGCAGCCTTAATGGTACGGTTCCCGGATACGAGATCGACTCCTTTATGTGCCCGTCCCCAGCGCTCACCGTAACTGCTTGATATAGTAGCTCCGGCAACCGGCCAGGCGAACATTCCGGTTCCTTCACCGACAACCTTGGTTCCTGTGTAGACGACTTCGGGCAGTGATTCCTTTACTACCGTCTGTCCCAGCCACTCTTCTTTTACAACCAGCCCATTTTCTTTGGTCAGCCTGTACTGCATGGTCTTAAGCCCGGTCTGTCCGGCACGGACGACCTTGCGTTTACCGGCTGCCAGCTGGTCACTCTTGCGTACGATGACTTCCGGCTCCGTTACCACCTGTTCGGATACCTGCTCCACAGTCACTACCGTAAGATCAGGCTGGGGTACGGTCAGCTGCAGCTCGTCGCCGATCTGCATTGTCAATTCCTTAACCGCAGGGTTATTGCGGAAAATCTCAGCTTGGGTGATCTTAAACCGTGAAGCAATTGCGGAGACGGTATCGCCTTCCTGTACTGCATAGACCAGCGGCTCTTCTTTGCCTTCTGTCAGCACCTTAACCGCTTCATCAATGCTCATTACCTTGTTCGGGTCGGCTTTGACCGGAACGACAGTCACCTCTTCACGGATTGAAGCCGACTCCAGCTTATCCGTTCCTGCTGCCGCTACCGTCTTCACCTTGGCCGCTGTCTTCTTCAGCTTCGCTTCCGGAGCTGCTTCCGCTTGCGGAGCATAGTGCTCCTTCACAGCCTCCAGCACTGCTGCTGCCGTCTCCTGGTCCTTCACAATCCCCAGCGATTTGCCGTCAACTGTCAATTCTACGCCGACTGCATAGGCTTTGAGCATGCCATCCAGCTTGTCCAGTGTAGCCTCGCTGTCAACCTCCGGCTTGTAGGCACTTTCCTCTTCTGTAGTGATGCCGCTGGTTTGCAGTACCATCACTGAGTCAGGATACTTAAGCTGATACTCCTGCCTCTTCTCCTCAAACAGCTTGTCCAGATCAGATTCCTGGCTCAGAGTTCCGATCTCCTCGCCTTTCACCAGCACCTTGTAATAGGTGATTGTGTTGGCCGCTACATGCTTCTTCTCTGCTCCGACCAGGAAGGCCGCGAGAAGGATCAGCCCGGCAGAAGCTGCAATCCATGAACGCCGGAGTCTGCGGGGCCTTGTTTCTGGATGTAAGACCCGAGGCTTGCCGGCAGTATCATTGCCTTGTTGACCTGCTGCTCCAGGTCCTGCAGCTGCTTCATCGCGGCTCCGCAGGTTCCCCACCCGGTGCATAAACTTAAATCCTTTCATGAAACTCTCCCTTTCAGTCCGCCCATACGGTCCGCCTATGCGGATATACTTTTTTTTACGACCCCTTTTATATGTTGAACGCCATCTATTTATCTGTTTACGTGAGTACGAACAATGCTGCTTCTAGGCCTGAAAAAGGTTACAAAATATTAACCCCTCATAGTCCTTTTTTACTGTACCATAGCCTGAAGAATCATTTCAACTTTCTTCTCATAGCAAAACCCGCGATTTTCGCGGGTTTTATCGGTAAATATGCATTTTAAACAGTCATTCCGTGTCCAAAAAGTGACAATTTTTAATTTTAATCTCCTGCTGAAGAACCAGGTGTAAGCATTTTCATTAAGGCCTCATATTCATCGGCATCTACATATCCCGCAATGATCTCCTGCAGCTCCAGCACCTCGCTCTCCGTTAATCCTCCCTCCATCGCAGCGGATATCTTCTGCATCTCCTCCTGCGGAAGCTTATTCATCAGAATATTGAAAATATTGGCTTTCTCTTCATCCGGAAGATTCTGCTTGAGATCACTCATGGCCTCCGGGGTCATAACCAGCTCCTGATTAAGCGCACTATCCTGCTCTCCGGCAGCTTGGCCCATTACAGGCAGGGCATTCTCCGGTACCTCTTGCTCTACTGTCTGCTCCTTGCTGCCGGCAGGCGGGTTGCCGCTGTTCCCCTGGCCGCTGTCAGCTGCCTTGCCGGAATCCGTTTTCTTGGCGGTTCCCATGCCTGTGAGGCTTTTGACGAAACCGCCAATGCCCGGCTCCGGTCCATCCAGCTTAATTTCAAAGCTGGCCAGCACCGACTGAATATACGTATTAACTACATAACCGGTTGTCAGAATGGAGAGCCCGCTGGCGAGTACAACAATCAGGCAGACGCTCAGCGCGCTTTTCACAAATTTCATTTCCATCGCTCCCTTACCCATGCTAAATTCAATCCTGGAGAATCAGTCCTTGTGATCCTATTCTCCCAGTATTGACTAGAACCCGGCCGGAGAAACGTCTGCAGGCTGTCAAAATACCCCCGAAACATAGGTATAAATAGAAGAGGCCCCCGCATGGAGGCCCCTTCTGTTCATACCTGTATAGTGATTTGATATTAAATATAGATTGGCAGCACCTGGTTTGTCTGCTCCCGGTTGCGGCCTACGGAGAAGATGGAGATCGGAATTCCGGTCAGCTCCGAGACACGTTCAACATATCTGCGGGTATTCTCCGGAAGATCAGCCAGCGTCTTCGCAGACGTGATATCCTCGCTCCAGCCCGGAAGCTCCTCATACACCGCTTCGCATTCTGCCAGCATCTTGAGACTGGCCGGATAATGCGTGATAATCTCCCCGCGGAACTTGTAGCCTGTGCAGATCTTCACGGTTTCCAGGCCGCTCAGCACATCCAGCGAGTTCAGGGACAGGCCTGTAATTCCGCTCACACGGCGGGCATGGCGTACAACTACGCTATCGAACCAGCCCACGCGGCGCGCGCGGCCGGTTACTGTACCGTACTCATGTCCGGTTTCACGGATATAATCACCAGTAGCATCATTCAGTTCTGTAGGGAACGGACCGTCGCCAACACGGGTAGTATAAGCTTTGGCTACACCGATAACCTGCTTGATCTTGGACGGGCCAACACCTGAACCGATACATACGCCGCCTGCCGAAGGATTCGACGAAGTTACGAACGGATAAGTACCCTGGTCGATATCCAGCATTACTCCCTGCGCGCCTTCGAACAGCACCTTGGATTCCCCGTTATCAATAGCATCATTCAGCACAACGGAAGTATCGGTTACATACCCGCGCAGCACTTCGGCATACTCCAGGTATTTCACCAGAATCTCTTCCACATCCAGCGGCTCTGCGCCGTATACCTGAGTGATCACCTGGTTCTTCTCTTCCATCAGCGGACGGAGTCTGAGCTCGAACTCTTCAGCATCCATCAGATCAGCGATACGGATCCCGTTACGGGCAGCCTTATCCATATAGGCAGGGCCGATTCCCTTGCGGGTAGTACCGATTTTGTTCGGGCCCTTGCGGTCTTCTTCCAGAGCGTCGAGCAGCATATGATATGGCATAATAACATGGGCACGGTCGCTGATGACCAGATTCTTCGTATCGAAGCCATTCTCATGAATATAATTAATTTCCTGAATAAGCGCCTCCGGATTAATAACCATTCCGTTACCGATTACACAAGTCTTCTCTTTATAAAATACACCGGATGGAATCAAGCTCAGCTTGTACTTCTTTCCGTCAATCAGAATCGTGTGACCGGCATTGTTACCCCCTTGATACCGGGCAACCACATCTGCGCTTTCCGCCAGATAATCTGTGATTTTCCCTTTGCCTTCGTCTCCCCATTGTGTTCCCACGACGACTACTGTTGACATGTTCATTCCTCCGTAGGTGCTGGTAGGCACCATTATTTTTCGAAATATAAGAATAGGCTTACGCTATAAATTGTCCTTCTGTTTCCGCTGAACACCATCGTCCCGTTAAAAGGACAGCGAAGCCGTTTCCACTTGTAATATAGGCTGTGTACACATTTCTTATGTATGCAGCCCTTGGGCGCCTGGGCAAGCGAACCTGCCAAAGCACAATAATCAGTGTAACAGCGGCACTTTTTAAAGTCAAATAAAAACGAACGATTGCAGAAAAAGATCTGCAATCGTTCGTGTATTGTGCGAAATTCGCCTAACCTGCAAATGGTTCGGCATGTGCCCGCTCGTAGTTGACGAACTTGTTGAAGTTCTTCAGGAATACAAGCTCCACCGTGCCTACGGGACCGTTACGCTGTTTGGCGATAATAATCTCAATAATATTCTTCTTCTCGGTATCCTGATTGTAGTAATCATCACGGTACAGGAACGCTACGATATCCGCATCCTGCTCGATTGAACCCGATTCACGAAGGTCACTCATCATCGGCCGTTTATCCTGCCGCTGCTCTACGCCGCGGCTGAGCTGGGACAGAGCAATGACAGGCACCTCAAGTTCACGGGCAATCTGCTTCAGGGTACGTGAGATTTCTGATACTTCCTGCTGGCGGTTCTCCCCCGCTTTACCGCGGCCCTGAATCAGCTGCAGGTAGTCGATGACGATCATGCCAAGACCTTTTTCCTTCTTCAGCCTGCGGCATTTAGCGCGAATATCAGTAACTGTAATCCCGGGCGTATCATCAATGTATATTTCCGACTCACCCAAGGCCTGGATGCCCATCGTCAGCTTGGACCAGTCATCATCGTTCTTGAATTCGCCGGTACGCATAATATTGGCGTCCAGATTAGCTTCGGCACAGATCATACGCTGAACCAGCTGCGCCGCCGACATTTCCAGACTGAAAATGGCGACGGTCTCGTTGGCCCGGACCGCTACATTCTGGCATATATTCAAGGCAAACGCCGTCTTTCCGACAGAAGGCCGGGCTGCTACAATGATCAGGTCATTCCGCTGAAAGCCGTTGGTCATGTGGTCCAGATCAACGAAGCCGCTTGGAATACCCGAGGTATTGCCCTTATTCTGATGGAGCAGTTCCACCCGGTCAAATACCTCCATTACTACATCGCGGATAGCAATGAAGCCGCTGCCGCTGCGCCGGTTGGAGATTTCCAGGATGCGGCGTTCGGCATCACTCAGCATGATGCCTACATCCTCACCGCCGGTATAGCCCTCGCTGACAATCTGCGTCGCTGTACGGATGAGCCGCCGCAGCATCGCCTTTTCTTCGATGATCTGTGCATAGTAGTCCACATTGGCTGCAGTCGGCACTGCATGGGCCAGCTTAGCCAAATAGCTGACACCGCCGATATCCTCAAGCTCTCCCTTATCCTGAAGCCGGGAGGTCAGTGTAATCAGGTCAATCGGCTGGCTCTCTTCTCCAAGCTGTACCATCGCCTCAAATATCATCTGATGCGGTTTATCGTAGAAGTCTTCGGTATTCACCCGCTCCATTGCGGTTATAAGCGCCTCATCCGACAGCAGAACAGCACCGAGCACGGCCTGCTCCGCCTCCAGATTCTGCGGGGGAATCCGATCGAAAAAGAGATCTCCACCCATTTTACTCCTCCGTTACCTGAACCGTGAGGTTAGCCTTTACTTCAGTGTGCAGCTTTACTGTTACCCGGAATGTGCCTACATGGCGGATCGGATCACTCAGCTCAATCTTGCGCTTGTCGATTACAATGCCCTGCGTGGATGCCAGTGTTTCACCGATCTGCTTGCTGGTAATCGCGCCGAACAGCCGGCCGCCTTCGCCTGCTTTAGCCTTCATCACGAGCGTCAGCTCATCAAGCTTCTTGCCAAGCTGCACCGCTTCCTCTTTCTCCTGGTCCTTACGGCGTTGTTCCGCGGCTGCCTGATTCTCCAGCGTCTTCACATTGCCTTCGGTTGCCGGACGGACCAGTCCGCGCGGCAGCAGGAAGTTCGCTGCATACCCTTCAGATACCTCTTTAACCTGACCCTTCTTGCCTTGCCCTTTAACATCCTTGATGAAAATGACCTTCATTCGAATAACCCCTCTTTCGATTCAATTTCCGCCAACACTTTAAGCAGTCTGGCTTCTGCTTCCTTGCTTGTTCCTTCAAGCTGCACAGCTGCATTGGACAGATGTCCGCCGCCGCCCAGCTTCTCCATTACAACCTGCACATTCATCCGCCCCAGTGACCGGGCGCTGATGCCGATCAGGCCGTCAGGGCGCTCGCTGATGACGAAGGACGCCACCACATTCGTCATTCCCAGCAGCGTATCGGCGGTCTGGGCAATCAGCAGCTGGGGAATCTTCATCCCCGGTGCTGTTACAACGAGTGCAATATTGTCGTAGATCATCCGTGCATGCTTGATAATCTCCGCCTTGGAGATATACTCCTGCAGATCCTCCTTCAGCATGCGCTGAATAAGTATCGTATCGGCCCCGACCCGGCGCAGGAACCCGGCAGCCTCGAAGGTCCGTGACCCGGTATGGAGCGCGAACTGCTTCGTATCCACTGTAATGCCGGCCAGCAGCATCGTTGCCTCCAGCGGACTGATCTGGATTTTGTCATGAATATACTGCAGCAGCTCGGTTACCAGCTCACAGGTGGAAGACGCATACGGCTCCAGGTATACGAGCACTGCATCATTGATGAACTCTTCCCCCCGGCGGTGATGATCCACCACCACAATCCGGCTCGCATACTGTACCAGCCGCGGCTCCATTGTCATGGAAGCCTTGTGGGTATCGACCACAATGAGCAGCGTGTGTTCAGTCATCAGCTGCAGCGCCTGCTCCGTCGGAATGAAGGTCTTGTACAGCTCTTCATCCCTGCGGATCTGCTCCAGCATCCGGGTAATGGACGGATTCGGTGCCTCCATTACGATATGTGCTTCCACATTGTACATTTGTGCCGCCTTGAGCAGGCCGATGGCTGCACCGATCGCATCAATATCCGGCGTCCGGTGGCCCATAATCAGCACCCGGTCGCTCTCCTGCATCAGGTCACGCAGGGCATGGGCGATCACTCTTGCCCTAACCCGGGTGCGCTTCTCGGCGGCATTGCTCTTGCCGCCATAGAAGGAGAGCCGCTGGCCCGCCTTCACCGCTGCCTGGTCACCGCCCCGGCCCAGCGCCATGTCAAGGCTCGTCTGCGCCAGTGCCCCAAGCTCGCTGGCCGATTCCGCACCATAGGCGAGGCCAATGCTGAGCGTCATTGGCACCTTGAGATCCGCCGTCATCTCCCGGACCTCGTCGAGTACGACGAACCGGCTCTCCTCCAGCGCCTGGAGGCTGCGGTGATTCAGCAGCATCAGGTACCGCTCGGAGGACAAGCGGCGCAGATAGACCTCAAACTGCTTGCTCCACTCCGTAATCTCACTGGCTACCTTGGCAATCAGCGAGGTCCGCTGCTGGTCATCCATGCCCTGGGCCGCTTCATCGAGATTGTCCATCATTACGATGCCGATCGCCAGCTTTTCTTCCTCATACCGTTCGCGCAGAACTACAAGCTCTGTAATATCGTACAGGTACAGCAGACGTTCACTTGGAATCACCACTACCTGATAATACCGGTCATCAACGGTAATCTCCTGCCGGTGATCTTTCATAGCGCTGTCCTTAACATGAATATGCTCCCGCTTCGGCGGTGCATTGCCCGGCAGTGAAGCGATAACCTCCGGCATCAGCTCCTGCATTTCCTCACCGACCAGTGACTTGCGTGAGAAGATCTTACCTGCGTTGCGGTTATGCCATTCGATGGTCCGGTCTTCACTGTAGAGGATAATACCCAGGGGAAGCATACTTACAGCTTCTCCCTCCACCCTTTTAATCCGGAAGGAGAGGCCGTTAATATATTCTACAAGATTGCGGCGGAACGACAGCTCAGCCTGCAGCATAGTGAAACATAATGTTCCGGCCAGGAAGAGGCTCGCAACACCGAGGACCCAGTTATAGATACTGACCACTATAATCAGGACCAGCATCAGCAAGAACGCCCACACGGTATGATACCCGTGCCAGCGTCTTTGCAGAAATTTTGGCATGAGCTCTCACCCTATCGTTTCGATTTCTTCACAAGCTCCCGGAGCGGGAATGCCAGATCCACTACACCGATAACCCAGAATCCCGGCAGAACAATCACAGGAATAGCCAGCAGAAGCGCAACAACCTTGGTCCACTTCCGCTCATGCACCAGGAAGAAGAGGAAGCCGATGGTTTGAATCTTGAAGGCGATCTGCAGCAGCGGCAGCAGGTTGGCCGAGATCATCAGCATGAAGCCCGAGCTTGCACCGCCAAAGAGCAGGCTGAGTACTACGCCCAGCAGATAATACCAGATGAAGGCTCTGGCGAGCCTCCACTCCCGTGCCGGCTTCAGCCTGGGTACAGCATATTCCATACTGTTCAGAATCGGACGGACAATGGAATGGGTAATGACAGCCATGATGAAGGCGCTGAGGATAAGCGTCATCGGAATGACCTGAATGGTCAGCCAGCTCATCTCACGGACCTGATCAGCTGAAATTGTAATATCAGTCAGCAGCGGATTATTGGCTCCCAATGTGGACAGCCAGTCTGTATACGTCTGCAATACATCATGCACATACGTGTACAGGTCGAAATGGAACACTGTAGAGCTGACCAGCAGGATCAGCAGGAATTCACCCAGCACTGCAACCAGGCCTGCAGTAATGGTAGACATCGCCGAGGCGCGCTTCCTGTACCAGCGTCCCATCACAAGGGAAGGAATCAGGAAGAAGACTGCAATTAGAATATAAACTGGTGTAATCAGGCCCACAATCAGCAGGACCGGCAAGACATGAAGAATAAATTGTCTGGTATTAAGGGTAGTAAAGAGCACTACGGCCGGAATAATCATAAACAGTGTTGTGATTAGCAGCAGTGGGGTTGACAGCGATAACAGCAGCAGCAAATAAGCGATGCTCCAAGCCACAGACGTCCAGCGAAATTTCAACAGTATTCACCTCTTACGCATATGTTCTTCTAACGCAGATATATCCTGGTACCATTCTTCCAGCTGATGGCCTTCCTGCCTGTGCTTGCGCAGCTTCTCCACCAGCAGATCATCCAGTTCACGATAAGGGATACCAAGTCTGCGCCCCAATATATATGAGCTCATGATCAGGCTGGCCAGGCTGTCGCCCACACGGGCGGTACTGCCCTCCCACAACGCTTTGAATAACCGTGAGACTTGATCGATTACTTCGGTCTTTAACCACTCAATTACCTTGGCTCGTTTGGCCACATCCAGGTCCTTCGGCACATTGGGCACGGTCTCTACCTCCGGCAAAAAGCATTATTCTCCATTATAGCATAAATATTTCCGAGCCACACGGACGCCTGCCGCTCCGTTAATCAGCCGTTCAAATCCTGTATAAGGTAATGTTCCCTTTACTTTCCAGACAAGATACTCTTCAAAAAAGGCCCGCATTCCGCGATGCCGGAAATACAGGCCTTGGTTCCTTAAGCATGGCTGCCGTATCGGTTACCGTATAGTGATAAAAATTATAACGATTCCTGGGATTGTCTTGAGACAACCTTCTCGCAATATTCAATAATCTGGCTCCGGCGGACAATGCCTATGAACCGTTTCATGTCATCGACCACCGGCACAAAGTTCTGCACCTTGGCCAGATTAATCAGGTCTTCCATATCAGCGTCAATGGAGACCGGCAGATTATTCATCCGCAGCGGCACATCCTTAAGCAGATATTTGGAAGCATTCTCAAAAGTAACCGCGCCGTCTGAATCCTTCATGTACCAAAGCAGATCGCCTTCAGTGACAGTGCCGGCATATTCCCCGTTCCGGTTCAGGATCGGTACTGCGGTATAACGGTGAAACTCCATCCGTTCCAGAGTCTGGCGCAGCGTCGAGTCAAGCGTGACGCAAGCCACCTCCTGTTTCGGAAGTAAAAAAAATGCAATATTCATCTCTTGATCCTCCTCAAAGAGTTCCGAAGGAATGCTGCTCTACCTTCCTTGCTGTAAGGTCCACGTAGTTATACACCCATACACGCCGTTAGTTCCACTCCATTATAGCATGAAGACAATAAACAGCAGCCATTAACCTTGCGGATGGCTGCTGTTTTTATGGAATAGCACGGGCTGCCTGGAACCTTACTGTACTGCAGGTGTAGACGCAGGCTCCAGCGCATTTTCCGCTTTGCCCGGTTCAATTAACTGATCCACCGGCGTGCTGGCATTCATCCAGTTGTCGATCATTGCCTTGGCCTGGCTAAGGTCCTCTTCATCCACAATATCATAGTATAGACCATCGATGCGTTTACCTTCACCCATTACCGTAAAGCTGGAAATATCCATATCCTTACCGCCCATAAATTTCTTCGCCAGGCTGATAATCATGGAAGGCTCAATATCGGTTTTGAAGTTTTCACCCATAATGTCCAGCAGTTCCGGAATGTTGCCGATTTGACTGATCGATAACATTTTATTCGCTACAACATCGATAAATACCTGCTGCCGTTTCGTCCGGTTGAAATCGCTATCCTCACGGTAGCGTGTATAATTGAGCGCTTCTTCACCGCTGTAGTTGGATTTGCCGCCGACAATGGTAAATTTCTCATGATCCTTGCCTTTATTCACAATATCCTTCTTAATCGGAAGCGGAACCCCGCCAATCGCATCTACCGCATCCTTAAGGCCCTGGAAATTAATTGTGGCATAATACTGAATATCATGTCCAAGCAGCGCTTCAAGCGTGTCTTTCGCCATCTGCTGGCCGCCGAATGCATAGGCATGCGTAATCTTATCCTTCTTATTATCATCATGCCCGATGATTTCCGTATACGTATCACGGGGGATGGAGATCAACAGAATTTTATAATCCTCGGGGCGGATAATTGCATAGATCATCGTATCCGACCGGGCTACCTCATTGCCCCGCTGGTCCGTTCCCAGAAGCATCAGTGAGAACGGGTCGCTTTTATAAACTACAGGCTCAGCCTTAACCGGGGTTGTAGTCTTTGTATCATTCTCCAGCGGCTGGTAAGATTCTTCCGCCAGTTTGGTCTCCACCTGGTCTGACAAAAAGAGGTCAAAGGCCAGCACCGCAAGCGGCTTCTGGAACACAAAACCTCCGGCGATAATAACCAGCACTGCGATGAGCGCAATGTATCTTTTTTTCATTTTTTTAATCTTATTCATCATTTATAATTCCTTCTTTATGTTGGGATTGTACATATTATGGCCGTGATCTATTTACAATGCCTGTCTTATGCTTCCGGGACAGTCATAACTGGGCTGTTCATGCTGCGGTACACCGCCCTGCTATACTATAGTGTTCCCCCTTTCCGGGATTCGGGTCGTTCTAATTGTAAGATAAACTTGGAAAACTGCTTTGACACACAAACAATATTTCTATTGTAATCACTTCACACTTAAAAAGAAACAACAAATAACGACAGCATCAGCACTACAGCAGCTGGAATTCACTAATGTATATGACGCAGGAAAAGCGGTTTTGATGCTTATTTTCACAAAAAAAAAAAAAGACAGCCTGCCCCGCATGCCGGTTGGCAGCAGTTCAGACCGTCGGTTGGCCTTACTCCGGTTCCTTAATCCACCAGTTTTGCGGGTCAAGGATATTGCTAAGCGCGTTGACAGTTACACCCTGCACACGCTTATTAACAGCAGTGATATTCGACCTTTCGGAGAAAAAGATCATCGGAACCTCATCATTAATCAGCTTCTGCCACTCATAATAAATTTCCTTGCGGAAATCTTTGTCATACGCCTTCAGGCTTACCCCGTCCCGGATCAGCTCCTCGCTGCGCTCCGAAGTCCACCGCGGATAATTCCAGGCATCGGTCGCCCGCCACAGGCCTGACGGATCGGGATCACTAGCCAGCCCCCAGACGCCGTTAAACAGCTCGACCGAAGGATCATCCGACTCCACTGCTTCATAAAAGCTGTTCAGCTCCTTCAGACTCCCCCCGTTCAGCTGTACATTAAGCCCGACATCGCGCCAATTCTGCAGTATAGCTGAAGTCCTTGCCTCTGCCGTCTTGCTGCCGCTCATTGCATCATAATTCACTGTGAACGGCTTGCCGTCAGGATCTTCGCGGAATCCGTCCCCGTCTGTATCCAGATACCCTGCCTCATCAAGCAGGGACTTGGCCTTTTCCGGAAGATAAGGGTAGGTATCGATTTCCTCATCGCTGATCTTGGCCCAGCTTGAGCTGGGGATTGGAGTCTCAATCAGAGTGCCCAGTCCGTAGGAATACTTATCAATAATGCCTTGCCGGTCAAGCGCGTAATACATAGCTTTGCGGAGACGCTTATCCTGGAATTTCGGATTGTCCATCACCACCTGGCCGCTTTCTTCATCCCAGCGCCCGAATTTGAAGCCAATATATTCATAGACCAGGCCCGGTGAATTCCGGATATCCACCTGGTCCAGCTGATTTGCAGTCTGATAGGCATCACGCGGCACCGCCGCAATATCAATGCTTCCGGCCTCCAGCAGCGCAGCTGTATCCTTACCCTCGATAACTTTATAGGTTATTCCGTCCAGCAGCGCTTCGCCTTTGTAATAATTATTGAACCTTTTCATTTCGACGGTCTGTCCCGGCGTTATACTTGTTACCACGAACGGCCCGGTACCAATCGGCTGCTGGCGCACCTGGTCACTGTCCAGCATATCCTTCACAGCGACGCCTTCGAAGTACCTTTTATTCATCGGATATGCCCAGAGACTGTCAAGCAGATTAACCCGCGCCGAATTCATCGTAATCCGCAGCGTATACGGGTCCATAACCTTAAGTCCGGATATTTCGCTTGCCTGTCCCAGATGATAGGCTTCCGCCCCTTTGATCATTTCCACGCTATAATACCTGGATCCCGGGTAATCGGGGCTGGCGATGGTCTCCAGGGCAAACTTCCAGTCCTCTACCGTCAGCTCGTCGCCGTTATGCCAGCGGACGCCCGGCTTAATGGAGAAGGTAAATACCGTATGGTCGTCTGATTCCTGCCAGGAGGCAATATTAGGCGCCGTTGATAAATCATCATTAATGGTAAACATGGCTTCTGTAGTGAACTCAAGCACATTCGCATCGTCTTCCCCCTCGAAAAAAGCCGGTTCGAAGATTCCCTGGAACGCCGACGAATACCCGTATGTGACCGTTCCGCCTGCAACAGGTTCATCGGCTGTTTTGCTCAGGCGGGCTATATAAGGCGGACTGCCCGTGCTTGAAGCGCTGCATGCTGATAATACCACCGCGAGCATGAGCGGAAGCATCAGTCTGCCGATGAGCGGTTTTGACATATATTTCTTCCCTCCCGGGTTAATCGCAACATAATGAAAGCGGTTTCTGAATTGGATTTTACTAAAATACACGTACGTTATTTCTGATCTTCGGAATGCACCACATAATAGAGGATATACAATATTGACGGTAAAGTGAAGCCTTTAATTTATTTTCGCCCGGCAGAGAAGCTTCCCGGCGAGCAAACCTACATTATTTATATTACCGGCCTTACTGAAAAAAGCCTGCCCTGACGGGCAGACCTCTGCTATAGCACTGCTTTATTTCTTTTCTTCCGGGAGCTCGATGCTCAGTCCCTCGACATGTCTTTTCTGCATCAGCTTGCGCTTCTTGCGGTTTTCCTTGCTCTCAAAAATAATATCGAAATCATAATCGTCCGGGTACAGCTCCTCCTTCAACAGATACGGCTTCAGCCGCTTATGATTTACGGATATTTTCTGCTTCTGGATCATAACTCCGACCATCCCCCGGCTATCCTTCTTCTCATATACAATACCCGTGCGGCCCAGGGAGCTGACATAAACAGCATCACCTACTTCAAAATCCCGCTTAACCGCCGCCCCGTCCCGTTCCGCTTCCATTGGCTCACCTGCAGCAGCTCCGGCCTGCCCGGCTGCCTCTGCTGCCCTGCTCCGGTCCCGGGCGTCTGTATCGCCCGCGGCAGCCCCGCTTGCGGCCCGGTCAGCCCCCTGCCCTTGCCCCTCCTGCTCAGGAGCACTCCACGGCTTACGGCCGCCTCTGTGCTCCTGCTGCTCTGCCGCCAGCTGCTGGGCACGCTGGATTACCGCCTTGCAGATGCCGAGCTTCTCGGCGATCTGTAAGGCATAGCTCTCGCCGGCCTCCCCGATGGTCAGCCGGTAGAGCGGCTGCAGCGTATCCTTGTCGAATTCCATCCTTGCATTCTGGAATCCCGGCGTTGCTGCAGCAAATACCTTCAGCTCATTGAAATGGGTCGTTACAATGATATTGGCCCCTTTACGGTTCAGCTCCTCCAGGATTGCAATCGACAGTGCGAAGCCTTCTCCCGGGTCTGTCCCTGCAGCCAGCTCGTCAATCAGCAGCAGTATACCTTTACCTGCACTGCCAAGCATCTCTTCGATGCTCTTCATCTGTGCGGAGAACGTGCTGAGCGACTGTGTCAGGCTCTGGCCGTCGCCGATTACACTCATTACATCCGTAAATACCGCGAAATCACTGTCAGGCTCAGCCGGTATAAGCAGACCGGACTGGACCATAAGCGACAGAAGGCCCAGCGTTTTGAGCACTACCGTTTTGCCGCCTGTATTCGGGCCGGTCACGATCAGCGATTTGTAGCGTTGCCCGAATTCAAGGCTGACCGGTATCATATCCTTCAGCAGCGGATGCCTGCCGCCATTCATCCGCAGGTAGCCGCGTTCATTCAGCGATACCCGGCGGGCATCCAGAGTTCTCGCATATTTACCCTTGGCAAAGATGAAATCGTAAGTGCCTGTAATTTCAATATTCAGACGCAGCGCCGCCTGCTCCTGTTCGAGCAGTCCGGTCAGCATGCTTAAGATGATCCCTTCCTCCCTTGCTTCATCCGCGGCCAGCAGCTCAATTTCTCCCTGAAGCGATGCCACCTCGTCTGGCTCTACGAATACCGTCTGTCCGCTTGTTGACTGGTCCAGCACCGAGCCTTTAATCTGCTTATGGTACTCCCGCTTCACAGGGATAACATAACGGCCTCCTCGCATGCTGACCAGGCTCTCCTGCAGAATGGATTTGTGGCGGGACATGATATTGTCCAGCTTTCTGTGCAGCCGGTCTCTGGCCACCGTCAGCCGCTTACGCACCCGTTCCAGCCCCTTGCTGGCCTGATCATCAATCACTCCAAGCCGGATGCAGCGTTCGATCTCCTCCC
Source organism: Paenibacillus sp. MMS20-IR301 (assembly GCF_032302195.1). NCBI lineage: Bacteria > Bacillati > Bacillota > Bacilli > Caryophanales > Paenibacillaceae > Paenibacillus > Paenibacillus sp. MMS20-IR301. The sequence continues at coordinate 5,887,002 of NZ_CP135275.1, read as the reverse complement.
GGACATGGCCCAGCTCCTGCAGGGATACACCGTAAGCAGCAATCCGTGGCGCGCTATACTCCTTTGAGGCCATGTATTTACGAAGCTGTCCGCAGCTGTTCAGGAATACCGAGACTGCGGTGAAATCCTGTTCATTGTACAGATACCCGGTACCCAGCAGCGACAGAACCCATTCTATGCCTTCCAGCGAAGGAATCGGCACACTAGCTCCCCGCTCCAGCAGTTCCCTGGCTTCCTCTGCCTCCTCCACCGCCCGCTGAATTCCAGGGAGATAAGTCATAGGGGCAAGCTCGCTTACATATCTTCTGCCTTCATAGGATACCGCATGACGCATCAATTCCTGCTTAATAGTCCCGTACTCGAGCGTAATCATACTTTGTGAATTCAATCTGATTCCTCCTTGAATAAATGCCCGGCTGATCCGGGCGGTATAGTCCCTAAATCAAAAAAGAGGGCGAAGACCGCCACTACGGCAGTCTTCGCCCTCTTTAAATTGCTGCTATTCCCTTTGCTCCCCAAGGCAAAACTATCCCTGAGAACAGAAAAAACCGTGCTGCGAAGAGCACGGTTAATCACAAAGAGAATAATAGCCGTAAAGAGGCCATCATGACGCTTCGTATGTGTTCTTAACTAAATCATCCATTCGTCCAGCCACAGGTTAGATAGTAAAGTCACCAGGACATACTCTAACAAGACATGCACCCATTCACAAATAAACGGAGCATGATACGGCAGCTGCCGGAATGATATGAAATTGCTTAGTTAAGAACGCTCACCAACATCAAAATTTCCCCTTTAGTTATAGGATACCTGTAATTTACTACATCTGGAAGCGGTTTGTCAATTGCCGGCAAAGCAGTTCATCACCCAGGTAATTCCGTTTTTGCTGTCGGTAACCTGACCGTGAAGTGCACCAAAGAATGTTTTTTGTAACTCGACTGTAGCCTGTCCGCCATCAGAAGTTAACTGTTCATAAATTCCGCGCAGCTGCTCTTCACTGCCCAGCGACAGAATAATGCTTACATTCTCTGTCTTAGCTCCCCTGCCGTAATCATCAGAGAAATGAATCAGCGTCTGGCCCAAATGCAGCTCAGCATGCAGCAGCTTGCCGTTATGCTCATTCAATACCTTAATTTCTCCCCCGAAAACACTCTTATAATACTCCACTGACTCCTGTACGTTTTGAATAATGACATACGGGCTTGCACTGATCATTGTTCATACCTCCATATTTATGCATTTTTCATATCCGGATCGTGCTTGTGATGGTTTAATACTAGTAATAGCAAAAGGAGGATTAAAATAACATGGCAAACACCGCTCTACTTATCGCTGTAATTTACGCTTTGATTCATTTGGCTTTTGGGCTATCACAATTGTACCAACGCAAGCTTCCTCGGCGAAACACTATGGTCTTCATAACCGGCTGTTTCAGCATAATCCTCTCGGCCAATTTTATTGACCAGCGAATAGTAATGATTTTGTTTATCTTACTCGGCTTTATTATGATTCAAAGCGGCATTTACCTGAATGCTAATTTTAACCAGCGCACAATTTCCCCGCTCGGGCAATTACTCCCCTTGCTGCTGCTCATCCTAATTTTGTCCGGCATCGCTTTCAGCCGGCCATTATAAGTATCTATATTTTCAGCACGATTAAGTTATCATTCCCCGTTTATCAAAACATGCAAAAAAGCAGCCGGCTAAGCCGGCTGCTTCATAAAACGTCCTATTCCGTTGTGTAAGGCAGCAGCGCGATTTGACGCGAGCGCTTTACAGCAATGGTCAGAGCGCGTTGGTATTTTGCACTTGTACCAGTTACACGACGCGGCAAAATCTTTCCGCGTTCGCTGATGAACTTCTTCAGAAGTTCAGTGTCTTTATAGTCAATGTGAGTAATCTTGTTCACAGTGAAATAGCACACTTTTTTACGCTTGTTGCGTCCACCACGACGTGCCGGTCTTTTGTCGTTGTCTCCGCCTTCTCTTGGTTTGAAAGCCATGTTCTGTTCAGTCCTTCCGTATTAAAATGGCAAATCATCGTCCGATATATCGATCGGTTTTCCATCGCCCGAAAAAGGATCTTGATTATTGTTGTTACGCGAGAAATTGTTGTTATTTCCGCGCGAACTGTTCCCGCCGTTACCGCCGCCGCCAAAGTTAGGCTCTTCCGGCATACTTCCACCACTTGGTGCATTTCCGCCCTCACGGTTCTGCGAGGATTCCAGGAAACGGACATTATCAGCAATAACTTCAGTAACGTATACACGCTTACCTTCATTATTCTCGTAATTCCGTACTTGGATGCGTCCTTCTACGGCTGCCAGTCGTCCTTTGCGCAAATAATTGGCACAGGTCTCAGCCAGCTGTCTCCAGGTTACTACCGGGATAAAGTCCGCTTCGCGTTCACCGTTCTGGCCCGTAAAGTTGCGGTCTACGGCAAGCGTAAACTGCGTTACGGCAACACCAGCAGGAGTATAACGAAGTTCCGGGTCACGGGTCAACCGACCGATCAGAATGATACGGTTCAACAATAGAATCCCCTCCTTGTAGCGCGATTTGTTACAAAGCTTGTCAATATCTTAGGCAACGTCGTTCGTAATGAGATAACGAATTACTTCGTCGGAAATCTTCATGATACGCTCAAGCTCAGTAACAACTGCAGGTTCTGCAGTAAAGTTAACCAAAACATAAACGCCATCACGGAATTTCTTGATCTCATACGCAAGACGGCGTTTACCCTGCACATCGTGCTTTGTAATTTCTCCGCCGTTGGAGATGATGCCTTGGAATTTTTCGACTGCTGCTTGAACGGCTTCTTGTTCAATGTCAGGACGAATAATGTACATGACTTCATATTTGCGCATAATTTTCACCTCCTTATGGTCTGAGGCCCCTAATCAAGTCAGGAGCAAGGAACGAGCACAAACGTGAACTCGCACCAAAACAGTATATCAAACTGCCGCCGCCAATGCAAGAAATATTCCTTATGAAAGTTAGGAATCTTATGCAGTGGGGGAATTTAGCTTTCATGAAGATGTCTATGGAGGGCCACAATATAACCGCTCCATCACTCTGCTGAAAGAAGGTAATCATACTATGGGCGAGAAAACAGAATACGAAAAGGGCGATAAGGCTCCAAATCCAGGCATGTATACAGAGGTAGGCGAAGGGCGCAGCTTCCACACGGAGATTCAGAATCCGAAACAGATTGAAATGAAGAAAGGTGATACTTTCCCGGAAACTACAAACCAGAACCGCAAATGGAAAAAGGTTGAGAAGGCACGGGTCCACTAATTAATTTGGCAGTATGTATAATAATTGTACCGATGCACATAATAGATCCAGGCAGTACAAAAGAGAGGTGTGGTTCCGTTGAACGTCGTAGACGAACACAATCACAGGGATTCTGAATCAGCATCTAATGTAAGCCGGGGAGAGTAAAGGCTGCCCTAAAAAAGCAGCCCAGCACAACCTGTTTCACTTTAGCGGCTACAGACAGAGATTTCCGAACATCATTGATGTACTGCCTCTGGAGAGGGACCTTAAAGGGTCCCTCTTTTTGTGTCTTCAGCAGATAATTAGCAGATAATGAAGACACAAAAAAACCTTCGCTCAATTGGGCGAAGGTCTGTAAGTTAATTATAAATTGCTGAAGTGGCGGAGAGGGTGGGATTCGAACCCACGCACGCTTTGACACGCCTAACTGATTTCGAGTCAGCCCCCTTGGGCCTCTTGGGTACCTCTCCGCAGCAAGATTTATTGTAGCATGACGATTTCATATTTGCAAGCTTAATTATTGTCGGCTGTGTTTTCTGCGGAATGCAGCACCTTTTTCAAGTTTTTCTCGAATTTGGCCCGGGGGATCAGCACGCTATGCTGGCAGCCGGTACATTTAATCCGGATATCCATGCCCATCCGGATAATCTCCATCTCATTAGTACCGCAGGGATGAGGTTTCTTCATCAGCACAATATCCCCCAGTCCGAATACTTTGCGTTCCATCACTCCTCCCCTTCCTCTGCTTCTTTAGCAGCAGCAATCTGCCTTCTTGGAGCAGCCTCTTGCTCCTCACGGGCTTCGGTGAGGCCCTCAGAGAGCTTTTCCAAATCAATCGCCCTTGCATCTCTCTCGGCCTGTTCACGGGCCTCCTGCTCGGCCTTAGCGGCCTCCAGGCTGCTTTGCCGCTCAAGAGCCTGCTTAATATCATTCTGAATCTGCCGCTCTGCGGAATCCCTGGCATTAGGGTGGCAGCCAGCTGCCACCCGTATTACATATTCGGAAGTGCTCATGGATTGGATACCGAGGATATTAGGGTAAGCAATGACACTTTCGCTCCGCTCCTCTATCCCTTTCAGCGCATCTCCGATCAAGGCAAGGGTTGCTTCCAGCCCGCGTTCGATTTTAACCGGTACATCCACTACCGCAAGCGCATTGGCCAGTGAATAATTGGTCACATTGACAATCGTGCCGTTAGGGATAATATGTACTTCCCCCGTAGCACTAAGCAGCCTGGTCGTTCTCAGCCCGATCATCTCCACCGTACCTTTATAGGTTCCGCTCTGAATCACATCGCCGACAGCAAACTGATCTTCGAAGATGATGAAGAAGCCGGTAATTACATCCTTGACCAAACTTTGTGAACCGAACCCTATAGCCAGCCCGACTACCCCGGCTCCGGCCAGCAGCGGCTTCAGATCGAACTGAAACTCGGAAAGAATCAGCATAATCATGACAAAATTGCAGATGAAGGTAACCACGTTCTTCAGCAGCCCGCCTACTGTTGAGAAGCGGCGGTTATTCGCCAGCAGCCTCCCCCGGCTCTCCCGTTCCAGTGAACGGTCAATGGTGCTGGAGACCACTTTGATGATCACCCGGGTTATGATGAAGATCAGGAGAATCCGGATTCCCGCGAACAATACGGTTGCCCACATATCCGCATTAGTCACCCATTCCCATACCCTGTCCTTGAATCGTACAGCCTCATCAATAACCTGCCCCGGATCAGTTACTTCAAGTACCCAGTTATTCATCGTTCTCATCGAATTTCCCCTTTTCCGTCACTTCAACATAACCGGCCCCATCAGCCGACCTGGCAAAGATCCCTCTGATCTCAACCTGCTGCTCGGCTACAATAACACGCACCTCTTCCAGTGCATTCCGGTAGAATTGAATCGACATTGCACAGCCGGCCGTAATCTCCTTCGGTGTAGGAAATATATCAATTTCAATTTCCGCATACTCCAGCAGCATCTCGGCGCGCAGCGCCTGCTGGGTCGAATCAAAGGCTAGCAGTAATTCTTCCTCCACACTTTTACGCCTCCTCTGGGCTATTGGTCCTATCTATTGCCGTCATAGTATAAAAAGCCACTTTCATCCATATACTAGGCTCATCAGGATACTATCCGCGGACCAATGCCTTTGCGTGATCAGCATTTCACAGCAGGTTTCTCTCATTAAGCTGATGATATTCTCGTAATTAGCAGCTGCCGCCCAGAAAGGAAGATCATATGAATTTCTCTTCGAAAGCTTCGTCATTGCAGGAACCGTCTTGCTTAAAAATATCACATGCTGATCCCGATATCTATTCTGCAATCACCCACCGCCTGCTTTTCCACTTCTCCCGCACGCGCCCGGATACACCGATTGTGATTGTCTGCGTAGGCACAGACCGTTCTACCGGCGATTCGCTGGGTCCGCTTGTCGGCACAGCTCTAGCCCGCTTCCACAGTCCGCTATTCCATCTCTATGGAACGCTGGACGAGCCTGTGCATGCCGTCAATCTGGAGGAAACACTCGGCCTTATCTACGCGAAACATTCCGATCCGTTCATTATAGGCATTGATGCTTGTCTGGGCCAGTCAACGAGTGTCGGCTGTATTCAGGTTGTTGAAGGCCCCCTCCGCCCGGGGGCCGGAGTCAATAAACAGCTTCCGCCGGTTGGAGATATCCACCTGACAGGCATTGTTAATGTGGGCGGCTTCATGGAGTACTTTGTTCTGCAGAACACAAGATTAAGCCTTGTAATGAGATTGGCCGATATCATTGCCTCCAGCCTGTTCTCTGCCTTGAAGCAATGGAATCTCCATGCTAGATCTGCTGCAGCGCTAGAGCAATAACTTCTTTCTCTTCCGGGGATAGCGGGTACTGGGATTCTCCCTTTTCAAGCGGCTTGGCATAAATATATGAGTTCTCGCGGTTGTGCAGGCTGCTCACCACAATCCCGCTTTGGTTGTCATCCAGAATGGCAAGCGAGAAGCTCAGATCATTACCGCGTTCACCGAAGGCGTTGTAGCGTTTCACAGCCACCTTTGATTTCATTCCGCGCATTTTGGCCTGTACGGCCTCAATAAGCACCTTCTGCCCTTGCTGGTCTTCTTCCAGCTTGTCACTCTGATTACGCAAATTAATCAACAGGCTCTCCAGGTCCTCTATTCCATTCCCGGTCATCATTGCATCATATCTCCGCCGCATACCGCGAAGCTTGACCCCTTGGACAATAAGCATGATCACCAGCACAATAATGATTGCCGCAAACCCCATAATGAACAGCGACAGCTGCTCACTAATGATTTCATTCAATTCTGACATGTATGGACCATCCTTTGTATTTATCTTGTGCGCGAAACCCCGTACATTTCTTCCATTGCATCAATCAGCCGCTTAATATCTTCTTCTGATGAACTCACCCCGACACTGGCTCTGACCGCTCCGCTCTCCAGTGTTTCAGCTGCCTGATGAGCCAGTGGCGTGCAATGCATACCTGCTCGTACAGCTATACGATACTCCCGGTCCAAACGATGGGCTATATCGGCCGAGTCCTGTCCTTTAACTACAAATGATACAATGCCGCTGCGTTCATCGCCTAATTTTGGTCCAAGCATCCGGATTCCCGGAATGCCTGCCAATCCTTCCATCAGAGTCTGCGTCTGCATCCATTCTTGAGAATGGATCTGTTTCGTCCCTAATGCTTTGACTTTTTTCACTCCTGCCAGTAGTCCGGCAATACCGACTGCATTCTGTGTCCCCGCTTCATAACGGTCCGGCCGCACAGTAGGCTGCTCACTGTTTTCTGACTGGCTGCCAGTCCCTCCGTGCATTAATGGTTCGAGATCTAAATTAGGAGAGATATAGAGCCCTCCGGTCCCTTGCGGTCCAAGCAGCCCTTTATGCCCCGGAAATGCCAACAGGTCAATATTCATCTTCGCTACATCAATATCAATGGAACCGGCACTTTGCGCAGCATCCACCAGAAATATCGCTCCATGCGATTTAGCAATATCCCCTATCAGCCCAACCGGAAGCACACTTCCGAGCAGATTAGAGCTATGGTTACAAATTACCATCCGGGTGTTATGGCGGAAGGACTGCTGAAGCTGCTGCAGATTAATCTGCCCCTCTCCATCAGCCTGTAAGTAATCCACTTCAATTCCAATTGTCCGGCGCAGATATTCCAGTGGTCTGCGAACAGAGTTATGTTCAGTCATTGTTGATATCACATGATCTCCTGGTTGAAGTGTACCCTTAATAGCCATATTTAGCCCCATAGTTGTATTATGCGTAAAAGCGATATTCTGGGCATTTGCAACAGAGAACAGCTCCGCCAGCAGGCTTCGTGCCCGGACCAGCACACGCCCTGTCCCCATCGCCAGTGAGTGATTACCGCGCCCGGCATTTGCCCCTGAATGCTGCAAAGCATCCATCATGGCAGCAGCAACTTCGGGCGGTTTAGGCCACGAGGTTGCTGCATGATCCAGATACACAAGTCCCTCCATCTCTCCACCCTCACTTTTCCCTTTTAAAAAACATACCCCTCCATACCCTTATCAAGGATATCTCAGGATATGTTTTCGGCACAAATATCCAAATCAGTTGCCAAGCAGCTCCAGCAATCTTTCCAGGTCTTGGGCACTGTAATAATTCAATTCAATTTTCCCTTTTTCTTTGCCCTGCTTAATTTTAACAGTCGTCTTAAACCGTTCACGCAATACCTCTTCTACGTTATCGATATAAGGATCTCTTTTAATCACCTTGGACTTAGTCCCCTCAGCCGGTTTACGGTCGAGATTCTTCACTACTTCTTCCAGCTCGCGCACACTCCACTGCTGTTCCACACATTGCGCTGCTAATTGTTTGATGGTCTCTGTATCTTTCAGAGCAACAATCGCCCGGGCATGCCCCATTGAAATTGTTCCACGTGAAACATATTCTTTCACTTCTTCCGGCAAGCTAAGGAGCCGCAGGAAGTTAGCAATATGCGATCTCGACTTTCCGACCTTAAGTGAAAGTTCCTCCTGAGTAAGCGCGAACTGATCCATCAAGCCTTGATAGGCAACGGCAATTTCCATTGCATTCAGATTCTCACGCTGCAGGTTTTCAATTAAGGCAATCTCCATAACCTGCTGATCACTGAGGCTGCGCACCACAGCAGGAATAGTTGCTTTGCCACAATACTGCGAAGCCCGGAATCTGCGTTCACCGGCAATAATTTCATATCCCTTAAGAACACTGCGGACAATGATCGGTTGAATAACTCCATGCTGCCTGATTGATTCAGCCAATTCCTGGATAGCTTCCTCATTGAAATCCTTGCGCGGCTGATAAGGATTGGCTCTTAACTGTGACAAGGAGATTTCGATAACCTTATCATCTTCATTAATGGATAGAGAAGGGATTAAAGCATCCAGTCCTTTTCCTAACCGTTTACTCATAAGAAATCACTTCCTTTGCCAACTCTAAATACACTTCCGCTCCTTTAGAACGGGCATCATAGGTGATAATTGATTGTCCGTGAGAAGGCGCTTCACTCAGGCGCACATTCCGCGGGATAATGGTTCTATATACCTTTTCTTGGAAATACTTTTTTACCTCTTCAATAACTTGAATCCCCAGATTAGTCCGGGCATCAAGCATAGTAAGCAGTACGCCTTCAATTTGCAGATGAGGATTGAGATTCTTCTGAACCAGTCTCACCGTATTAAGCAATTGGCTTAATCCTTCAAGCGCATAATACTCGCATTGTATAGGAATGATTACTGAGTCTGCAGCAGTCAATGAGTTAATCGTCAATATACCTAATGATGGAGGGCAATCTATAATTATATAATCATATTTGCTTTTGACTGTATTCAGTGCCTTTTTTAGCTTGAGTTCTCTGGAAATGGTAGAGACAAGCTCAATCTCTGCACCTGCGAGTTGAATGGTAGCCGGAATAATATGCAACCATTCAATCCCAGTCTCCAAAATTGTATCCTGGGGATTAGCTTCATTAATCAGAATATCATAAATGCAATTTGCTACATCTGCTTTGTTGACGCCAACGCCGCTCGTAGTGTTGCCTTGCGGATCAATATCAACAAGCAGCACTCTCTTCCCTAAAGTAGCCATACCGGCCCCCAGGTTCACAGAGGTTGTTGTTTTGCCGACTCCGCCTTTTTGATTTGCTATGGCAATAATCTTGGACACTTATTTCACCTCGAATTGTTAGAAAGAATCATCTTGTAGGTCATGAGTTGGATGAGCAACATGGTTTATTATACACGGCATCACATCTGCAAGAAGTATAGACAAATGTACATTATTTAATATGTGACAACGTCCGGTTCAAGTCATAGAAAAGGCGGCCAATCACCTCAAGGCCGCCTTCAGCTTTTGAAATCATTTATCTTTTTGGAATTTGGATGACAATCTCATAATGATCGCCGCGGTCATTCTCTGAGGTCTTAATTTCCATTCCTGAGCCGGTTACCATATCTATGGATTGACGGATTGTATTTAGCGCCAGCCGGACATCCTTAGTGTAAGATATCCTTTTTGACTTTTTGATTTGCGTAACTTCCTTATAGAAGGCAATCCGCGCTTCGGTTTGTTTGACATTCAGTTCTTTGGCAATAATCTCAGCAAGAACCTTTAGCTGCATCTCTTCACTGTCCAGAGACAGCAGCGAACGCGCATGGCGTTCAGTAATTTTTCTTTCCATTAAAGCGGTTTTGACCTGCTCGGGCAGATTCAGCAAACGGATTTTGTTGGCAATTGTAGATTGGCTTTTACCAAGCCGCTGGGCCAGGCTCTCCTGTGTTAATTGATGAAGATCTATCAGCTTCTGATAGGCAATGGCTTCTTCAATTGAAGTTAGCCCTTCACGCTGCAAATTTTCTATTAGTGCGATTGAAGCTGCCTGAGAATCGTTAAACTCGCGGACAAGGGCGGGAATGGTATCCAAGCCCAGCTTTTTGACTGCCCGCCATCGTCTTTCGCCTGCAATAATCTCATACTGGGAATCACGCATACGAACAACGATCGGCTGGATAACTCCATGAGTTTTGATAGTCTGGCACAGTTCGTCTATTTTGTCATCATCAAAAATAGTCCGTGGCTGGTATGGACTGCTGACAACCTCATGAACCGGGATTTGTTTGATCTCTTCTCCGCTGCTCCGCTCGCTAAATCCAAAAAGCTTGGTGAATTGTTCTTTCATTCCGTCCATAACCACCTAATTTCGTTTTAGTACGATCCCGTTAACCTTTCTTGCGAAAAGCTCATCGTACAGCGTAGAACCTCCAGAAAAGATCTACTATAGTATTCTATCACTTTTTCTCTCATAATCCTATTCTCCATAAAGACCTATTTTTCCTGCCTAGACTCTGCATTCAGTCACTCATTTCTCTGGAAATAGTTGATCACAAATGTCATCATCGGCTTTATTTAATGCTTTGTGTCGAATAGATAAGCAGAAGTAAATAATATAAAAAAACAAGCTCATCTCTCAATGAGCTTGATCTGAAACTCGTACTTTGCAATTAGGATTGTTTCACGTGAAACAATTACACCAGCGGCGATTTCGCCGGCACTCCTGCTTTGCGCGGATATTTAGCCGGTGTCGCTCCAGTTTTACGGACAAGAATAATATGCCGCGCCGAATCTTCTACCGGTAAACTAAAGGACTCCACCTTCTGTAGTTCTGCCCTCAGCTCTTTGAAGCTGCGTTTCGCCTCTGCCAGCTCTTCAGCCGGATCGCTGCCTTTCATCGCTGCAAAAATCCCATCCTTACGGGTAAACGGAAGGCAGAATTCATTTAGTAACGCCAATCGCGCAACTGCGCGCGCAGTGACTACATCATAAGCATCACGGTGTACAAACTGCTTGGCTACATCCTCTGCCCGTCCATGAATCAACTGCACATTGGTTAGTCCAAGCTTGTCACATACATGCTGCAGGAAAGAGATTCGCTTACTAAGTGAATCAACTATTGTCAGCTTTAAATGCGGGTAACAAATTTTCAGCGGAATCCCGGGAAAACCTGCTCCTGAGCCAATATCAGCCAGACTCTTGACTTCATCCATATTCAGGTATAAGGCCAGTGTCAACGAATCATAGAAATGCTTCGTATAGACTTGGCTTCGTTCTGTGATCCCCGTAAGATTCATTTTCTCATTCCAGGAGATCAGTTCCTGGAAGTATGACTCGAATTGTTCAAGCTGCTTAGGTGTGAGCTGTATCCCCCGCTCGCCAAGCAGTGCAGTGAACTGAGTAACCGTATTATCCATGATTTATCCTTTCGCAGCCGTCACCCGGTTATAGTGCTCCAAATAGACTAGCAGGATCGAAATATCTGCCGGAGTTACCCCGCCGATACGCGAAGCCTGACCGATGGAGATTGGGGCGATTTTAGTCAGCTTTTGCCGGGCTTCCATAGCAAGCCCATGAATCTCATTGTAATTAATATCATCCGGGATCTTCTTTTTCTCCATCTTCTGCAGCTTTTCTACATGCTGAAGCTGTTTCTCAATATAGCCGGCATATTTAATTTGAATTTCAACCTGTTCCTTCATTTCATCATCGAGCTCTTCCGGAGCAGAAGATACGCTGTCTACGAAGCTGTATTGAATCTCAGGCCGGCGCATTAAGGTCAAGAGATTGCTTCCGTCAACAATAGGAGCCGAATCATAAGCAGCAAGCAGTTCATTTACCTGTACAGGTTTAACCTTTGTTTCTTGAAGGCGGATAATCTCACGTTCCACCCGTTCTTTTTTATCGAGGAAGGCTTCATACCGCTGCTGTGGAATCAGTCCGATCTCATGGCCGATTGGCGTCAGGCGCAGATCCGCATTATCATGGCGGAGTAGTAACCGGTATTCTGCACGGGAGGTCAGCAGCCGGTAAGGCTCATTGGTTCCTTTGGTCACCAGATCATCAATCAGTACACCAATGTACCCTTGGGAACGGTCCAGTATGACCGCATCCTTCTCTTGCACTTTACGTGCAGCATTAATTCCGGCAATCACACCTTGTCCCGCTGCTTCTTCATAACCGGAGGTGCCATTAATCTGTCCGGCCGTGAACAGCCCCGGCAGACGTTTGGTTTCAAGCGATGGCCATAGCTGTGTAGGAACCATTGCATCATACTCTATCGCATAACCGTTGCGCATCATTTCTACTTTTTCCATACCGGGAATAGACCGTAGAACAGCAAGCTGGACATCTTCAGGCAGACTGGTAGACAGACCCTGCACATAATATTCTGATGTATTCTTTCCTTCCGGCTCCAGGAAGATCTGATGCTGCGATTTATCACTGAAACGGACAACCTTGTCCTCAATCGACGGGCAATAGCGCGGACCCGTTCCTTCAATAATCCCGGTGAACATCGGAGCACGGTGCAGGTTATCATTAATAATCTGATGTGTGGCCGGTTGCGTGTATGTCAGCCAGCAAGGAAGCTGCTCATTATCGGATGACTTCGTTTCAAATGAAAAGAATTTCGGTTTATCGTCGCCCGGCTGAATCTCTGTCTTTGAGAAGTCTATGGTGTCCTTATGCACACGCGGCGGTGTTCCCGTCTTGAAACGGACCAGATCAAAGCCAAGCTCACGCAGATTTTCCGATAAACGGACTGACGGCTGCTGATTATTCGGCCCGCTCTCATAGGTTAATTCACCCATAATCACTTTGCCCCGAAGATACGTTCCGGTCGTCAAAATTACAGTTTTGCTGTGATACACCGTGCCTGTCTTCGTGATCACTCCAGCGCAGCGGCCGTCCTCCACAATCAGCTCTTCCACCATTCCCTGGCGCAGGGTCAGGTTCGGTGTCTTTTCCATCGTTTCCTTCATGGCATGCTGATAAAGGTACTTATCGGCCTGTGCACGAAGTGCATGAACAGCCGGCCCCTTGCCTGTATTAAGCATCCGCAGCTGAATGAAGGTCTTATCTATATTGCGGCCCATTTCACCGCCCAGCGCATCAATCTCACGTACCACATGACCCTTGGCAGGTCCGCCAATGGAAGGGTTACATGGCATGAACGCCACCATATCCAGGTTGATTGTAATCATCAGTGTGCGGCAGCCCATCCGGGCCGCAGCCAGTGCCGCTTCACAGCCGGCATGTCCGGCGCCAATGACGATAACATCATAGCTGCCTCCATCATAATTCATAGCTGTTCCCTCCTTTTATTTACCCAAGCAAAATTGCGAGAAAATCTGATCCAGCAAAGAGTCGGCAGCGGTGTCCCCGATGATCTCACCAAGCTGCTCCCAGGCCAGACGCACATCGATTTGAATCATATCTATAGGAATGAGCATCTCCGCAGCCTCATAGGCATCCTGCAGTGATTTGTGTGCCTTCTTCAGCAGTGCAATATGCCTTACATTGCTTACGTAGGTTAAATCTCCCGATTGCAGCTTGCCTCCGAAAAAGAGTGCCGAGATCGCCTCTTCCAGTTTATCCAGGCCCTCCTCCTCCAGTACAGACATCGGAACTATGCTGGACTCCTCAAAAAAGGAGTAAAGCTTCTCCTTGTCCAAACGGGACGGTAAGTCCATTTTATTCATGATGATGAGGGCTTGTCTACCGTGGATTTGTTCCATAAGTGCCAGCTCATCCTCATGCAGCTCTTCATTAGCGTTCAGCACAAGCAGAATAAGATCAGCATCGCTAAAAGCAGCCTTCGAGCGTTCGACGCCGATTTTCTCTACAATATCCATCGTTTCACGGATACCAGCCGTATCCAGCAGCTTGAGGGGGATATTATTAATCGTAACATACTCCTCTATTACATCACGCGTTGTTCCCGGAATATCGGTTACAATCGCTTTGTTGTCGCGGGCAAGCGCGTTAAGCAGTGAGGACTTCCCTACATTAGGCCTTCCTACAATTGCTGTTGTAATCCCTTCGCGCAGAATCTTTCCTTCATTAGCTGTCTTAAGCAGCTTATTAATGCCTTCCATAACCTCTTGACTCTTATCCTTAATGAAATCAGCTGTTAACGATTCTACATCATGTTCGGGATAGTCTATATTAACTTCGATATGGGCCAGCGTCTCAATCAGGGTATGGCGAAGCTCATGAATCCGCGCTGACAGCGAACCGCTGACCTGCTTCAGAGCAACCGAGAATGCCCGGTCTGATTTGGAACGGATCAGGTCAATCACTGCTTCCGCCTGTGAAAGATCAATCCGTCCGCCGAGAAATGCACGTTTGGTGAATTCCCCCGGCTCAGCCAGCCGGATCTCCTGCTGCAGCAATAGGTCCATCACTCTTCTGACGGAGATTACACCGCCATGGGCGCTGATCTCCACCACATCTTCAGTAGTGAAGGAACGTGGTCCCTTCATGACCGTTACAAGCACTTCCTCCATCCGTTCCCCGTCCTGCGGGCTTACGATATGACCGTATTGCACCGTATGTGACTCAGCCTCTGTCAGGGGGATACGGCTATGAAACAATGGGGCTACCTGGGAAATTGCCTGCGGTCCGCTAACCCGGATGATGGCGATTCCGCCTTCACCGAGCGCTGTCGATACAGCAGCAATAGTATCACTAAGCATGTTGTTATTCACCTCGGGCTTGATTTCTTCTATTCAAAAAAACAATGACTCCTCGCATAGGTCAAGGAGTCATTGCGGCATATAGAACTACTTCAATGTTATAACGACGCGGCGGTTCGGCTCTTCACCCTTGCTGAGCGTGTTAACCTGCCGGTGATCCTGTAAACGGGAATGAATAATCTTGCGTTCCTGCGGGGACATGGGCTCCAGTACAACCTCTTTACGGGTCCGGACCACACGCCCGGCCAGCCGGTCTGCCAGCTCCTCAAGTGTCTTCTTGCGGCGCTCACGGAAGTTCTCCGCATCGAGCACAAGACGGATGAAGCTGTCAGAATAACGGTTGGCAACAATATTAGCCAAATACTGCAGAGCATCGAGAGTTTGTCCTCTTCTGCCAATCAGCAGCCCCAGATCCGGACCGGATATTTGCAGAACAGTCGATTCCTTGGTATGAACGATTTCTACTTCCACCTCGAGCCCCATGCTCTTGGCGACATCCACAATGAATTGAACGGCCTGCCCGTAAGCTTCCTCCACCGGGTGTCCGGAATCTTGGCGCGGTGCGCCGCTGATAGCCTCCTGGTTGCTCTCTCTTGTTGACTGCTGAGACAGTAGCGGAGCACTCGCCGCTGATACCGGTGCGGCTTCAGGAATCAAGGTTAATTCTACCTTGGCTCCCTTCGCACCGATCAATCCAAGGAATCCTTTTGACGGCTGTTCAAGTACGTTGACCGTTACCCGGTCCTTGTGAACTCCAAGCTGATTAAGTCCCCGTTCTACAGCTTCTTCAATGGTTTTCCCTGTCGCGACGACTTTGCTCATTTTGACTTTTTGGCCCCCTTCTTTCCGTTACCGCCGTTGCCTTTAGCAGCAGCAGGCGTAACATCCTTGCGGGTATTGGCATTGCTCTTTTTGCTCTTAGCCAGTCTTGCTTCTTCGGCATCTGCAGCAGCGCTGGCAGCAGCAACTGCCGCTTTATGCTTGTCGTTGTTGCGGTACAAGAAGTAGTTCTGAATAATGGTGTACAAGTTACTATAGAACCAGTACAGCGGAAGCGCAGCCGGGAAGTTGTAGGACATGATGAAAATCAGAACCGGATATACCATCATCATGAACTGCATTGGGCCTTGCTGTTGTACCGGGTTCATCTTGGTCATCATACGAGTCTGAATGAATGTTGTAGCAGCGGCCAGAAGCGGCAGTATGAACAGATGGTCGGGCTTGCCGAGCTGCAGCCACAGGAAGTCATGCAATCGAAGGTCCGGGTTGTAGTAAATTGAATTGTACAGTGCGATGAAGATCGGCATTTGCACAATCAGCGGCAGACAGCCGGCCATCGGATTAACCTTATTCTCCTGGAAGAGGCGCATGGTTTCCTGCTGTACCTTTTCCGGCTCATCTTTATATTTTTTCTTAATCTTCTCAAGTTGCGGCTGAATGGCCTGCATTGCACGCGAGCTCTTCACTTGCTTAATAGTAAGCGGCAAAATAAGCGTACGCACGATGATAACCATTACAAGGACGGCTAAACCATACTGGCCGTTAAACCACTTCGCAAACGTATCCAGTGCAATGGCGAAATAATAAACAACATTACTTTGCCAGAAGCCTCCATTTTTCAAATCCTCCGTAGTGTGCGTCACTGTTGCCGCAGACGGAGAGCATCCCGACAGAACAGCGATCATTAGAACCATTAACCCGAGGAGAAGAAACATTTTTCCTCGCTTAGTCTTCATTAGAGACACTTCAAAACCCCTCTCATAAACATTCCATTGCACCGTAAATCATAACATAATTATGGATACAAATAAACAAGCCTCTTCCGGCCCGCTTACTTGCGCAAAGCCTTGAGCAGCTTGGCTTTACGAAGCACATGAAGCACACTGTTCTCAAGCTCGCCGTAATCCTTGGAAAGAGCTCCTTTTCTTACGATGAATACCATGTCCAGCCCGCCGGTAATTTCCGGTTCGTGATGACGTACAATCTCCTTCACCAGCCTTCTCATCCGGTTGCGGACCACAGCATTTCCAACCTTTTTGCTTACAGATATCCCTACCCGGAAGCGCTCGACCTCTCTTCGGGGGAACCAGTACACCACAAACTGATGATTGGCGAATGACTTTCCGTGACGGTAGACCCGGCTGAAGTCGGCACGGTTTCGTAAACGTAAACTTTTGTGCACGGTAATCTCCTATTTAAATACCGGGCGGAATGGATCCGGAATCCGGAATTTTTTCTTCTTAATTAGTATAGTCAGTCAGAGGATGCCATAAACAGCTGCTACCGGAGCAGCAAATACAGTCAGCACCTGCCGCCGCAGGACAGTTTCAAAAAAAGCCCCGCAGTATCGGAGGCAGCCTCTGCAGAGCCAAACATGTATTTGTAGCAGCAGAAGAAGCGGTCATCCACCGCTCTGCGGACAGCATCCATTTCGGCGCTATATATAGAAGAGAAACAATTAATGTATCCGCTGCCTTCACTTAAAATCAAAAAAGCCCCGCAGATGCGGCCTTTGTAAGGATGCCTGATCCAGATCTCCTGGAAGGCTCCATGAAAATAACCCCACACAAGTGGGGCTTTAGCTTCAATGGTTACACAGGCTCTTTGCGGGGACCCCGAAACAGATAAATACATATCTTTTAAAAAAGGACCACAGCAGTGGTCCCTAGCGGCCTAACTTACGCACTCAAAACTTTTCTGCCTTTAAGGCGGCGGGCTGCCAGCACTTTACGGCCGTTTTTCGTGCTCATTCTTTTGCGGAAACCATGCACCTTTTTGCGTTTGCTCACATTCGGTTTGAACGTCGGTCTCATGTATTGCACCTCCCTTACAGGATCTTAATTACTGTCATATAAGCAGAAACGGACTAAGCCGTCCTTAGAGTAGGGACAGTATCTACAAGTATCATCAATTAAATTTGGAGACATATCCTCACAGAAAACACCTTTATATATTTAAACATATAATCATGGCAAAAGTCAACCTAGTCATCTTCCTCCCTCTTTTTATTTTCTGCACTGACTGCGGCTGCCTCACCTCCGCTATCCCCAGGCGGTTTCCGTTCCCCACAGTTTCATCTTAGCGCCTTATCCACATTGCATTTGTTCAAAATAATAATCCACAGGCTTGTCCAGTTATCCACCTGTGATCAAAAAAAATTGCCGGATGCACACAGCTGAGCACAACCTGTGTATAAAAATATCGAACCGTTGACGGAACCTGTCGAACGGTAAACAAATTATCAACAATATGTAGTGGTGTTCGTAAAAATTATACACAAGTGATTGAATTTGTGGATAAAATAGCGCGGCTCATTGAAAAACAAGGGGGCTTTTGCTATGATGGTATTACTTTTGAATGTGAATAGATTTGTTTGTTCAATATATTATCAACAAGCTGTGGATAAAGTTGTGAACAATTCAAATTTATCCATATTTTTTTGTCTCTTGATATTGCATATTGGGGATAAGATTCAGCAACAACCCATTTTCTTCGACATTTCCACTTCATGGCTGACGCCACATTTGGAAGATTTAAAGGAGTGACAGTCTGTGGACAGCCATACTTCCGAATTATGGCAGCAAATTTTATCGATTATTCAAACCAAACTAAGCAAGCCGAGCTTTGATACCTGGTTTAAGGCGACGAAGGCATTAAGCTTCAGCCCTCAGGCCCTGATCATCTCGGCGCCTACAACTTTTGCCGTAGAATGGCTGGAAAGTCGCTACACCAAACTGGTAGGAGCTACAGTGTATGAGGTCACCGGACAACAGGTTGACGTCAAATTTGTAATTGAAGAGAACAAGCCCTCTGAGCCTGTAGTCCAACAGCTGGCGCCCTCTCCCGCGGTATCCCGCGAAGAAGCACAGACGCATTTGCTCAATCCCAAATACACTTTTGATACGTTCGTTATCGGTTCAGGCAACCGGTTTGCGCATGCAGCCTCGCTGGCCGTAGCCGAAGCACCGGCTAAAGCTTACAATCCTTTGTTTTTATACGGGGGCGTAGGGCTCGGAAAGACTCACTTAATGCATGCCATCGGCCACTATGTGCTGGAGCATAACCCCAATAACAAGGTAATTTACATCTCGTCCGAGAAATTTACGAATGAATTCATTAACTCGATCCGTGACAACCGCGGTGAGAGCTTCCGTAACAAATACCGCAATGTTGACATTTTGCTGATTGACGACATTCAATTCCTGGCCGGCAAGGAGTCAACGCAGGAGGAATTTTTCCATACGTTCAATGCGCTTCATGAAGAACGCAAGCAAATTATCATTTCAAGCGACCGGCCGCCGAAGGAAATCCCCACGCTGGAAGAACGGCTGCGCTCACGGTTCGAATGGGGACTGATTACAGATATTCAGCCTCCGGATCTGGAGACGCGGATTGCAATTCTGCGGAAGAAGGCCAAAGCGGAGAACCTGGATATCCCGAATGAAGCGATGATGTATATCGCTAATCAGATTGATACGAATATCCGCGAGCTCGAAGGCGCGCTGATCCGTGTTGTAGCCTATTCCTCACTGACGAATCAGGATGTGACAACGCATCTGGCAGCTGAAGCACTGAAGGATATTATTCCGTCCAGCCGTCCGAAGATGATCACCATTAACGACATTCAGCAAAAAGTCGGCGAATACTACAATTTGCGCATGGAGGATTTCAAAGCGCGGAAACGCACGAAGGCTGTTGCTTTTCCAAGGCAGATCGCCATGTATCTCTCCCGTGAGCTGACGGATTATTCGCTGCCAAAAATTGGTGAAGCCTTCGGGGGACGCGATCATACAACCGTTATTCATGCCCATGAGAAGATTACGCAGCAATTAAAGGTGGACCAGGAGTTGTACAAAGTGGTAAATAATCTTTCGGAGAAAATTAAAAATCCTTCCTAAGAGGAACTAAGAGCCTATACACAATCTATACACATGTGGGTAGGCTTAATTTTATGCTGTTTGAGCGACTTATCCACATAAACGGAGCCCCTACTACTAATACTATTAAATAACTATAATAATTCATCATCTAAGAGCAGGTTTCAAAGAGGATATCCGCAGTGCCATTTCCCAACTTTTCAGCTAGGAGTGAAATTATGAAAATCAGCATTCTCAAGAATGAACTTAACGAATCTATAGGCCATGTCTCCAAAGCAATCTCAAGCAGAACAACAATACCTATTCTGACAGGTATCAAGTTTGAGGTTAGCCATCAGGGTGTAACCTTAACCGCAAGTGATACGGATATCTCCATCCAGTCCTTTATCCCCGCTGAGAATGACAGCCATACGATTGTCAAAGTAGAGCAGCCGGGCAGCGTTGTGCTTCCAGCCAAGTTCTTTGTCGAAATTATCAAGAAGCTCCCCTCCAAAGAAATCCACATGGAAGTTAAAGAAGGCTTTCAAACCTATATCTCTTCCGGATCCACGGAGATTCAGATCGTCGGTCTTGACCCGGAAGAATTCCCTGTTCTGCCAAGCATTGAAGAGAATGAAACCATCTCACTTCCCGGCGACCTGCTGAAGAATATGATTAAGCAAACCGCCTTCTCTATTTCCACCCAGGAAACAACGCCGATTCTTACGGGAATTCTGTGGAATCTGACCGATAACGAATTTAAATTTACAGCAACCGACCGCCACCGCCTGGCGACACGGGCCGCCCATCTGGATGGAACTGAGAATGTCCAGTTTGCGAATATTGTTATTGCCGGCAAAACGCTGAACGAGCTGAGCAAAATCATTCCCGACCAGAATATGCTGGTGGATATTGTCGTAGCTGATAACCAGGTTCTGTTCAAAATCGACAAAGTGCTGTTCTATTCGCGGATCCTGGACGGAATTTATCCGGATACTTCTAGAATTATTCCAACCAACTACAAAACAGAACTAACTTTGGATACAAAAAAACTCAGCGAATCGATTGACCGTGCTTATTTGCTGTCCCGTGAAGAGAAAACAAACATTGTCCGCATGCAGACGCTCGAGAACGGGGATGTAGAAATCTCCTCGAGCTCGTCCGAGCTGGGCAAGGTACGGGAAGAGCTGGAAGTCATAGATTTCAAAGGTGAGCCGCTGCGGATCTCCTTCAACTCGAAATATATGCTCGATGTGCTGAAGGTAGTAGAAAGTGAGCAGCTTGTGATCGCCTTCACCGGAATGATGAGCCCGATTATTCTCCGTCCGCTCGATGAAAGCCGCAGCCTGTATGTGATTCTGCCTTACCGTACAACTAACTAATGCCCTGTCCATGACCTGTGGATAAGTGGCCGAAAGGAACAAAAAGATGAAAAAAATAGTTATCCACAGTGGATATATTAAGCTGGACCAGTTTTTGAAGCTCGCCGATTGCGTATCCACAGGCGGGATGGCCAAAGCGCTGCTGCAGGAAGGACATGTACTTGTGAACGGGGAGAAGGAAGAACGGCGTGGCCGGAAGCTTTACCCGGGTGATAAGATAGAGGTACAGGATAACGGCGTTTTCGAAGTTGAAGGCGGCGGGATCAAGGAGTAATACCCCAAGGAGGACAGGGTCTTGTTTGTCAAAAATATCGGTCTGCAGTATTACCGCAACTACGGGCTGCTGCGTCTAGAGAACCTGGGCGATGTGAACCTTATTCTCGGCCAGAACGCCCAGGGCAAAACAAATCTCATGGAGGCTTTGTTCGTCCTGGCGATGACCAAAAGCCACCGCACCTCCAAGGATAAGGAACTCATATCTTTTGATGCACCGGCCGGCTCGGCACAGATTGTAGCTGAGGTGGAGCGCAAATACGGTGATCTTAAGCTGGAGCTGACCTTGTCCCCCCAGGGTAAAAAAGCCCGGATTAACGGACTCGAGCAGCGCCGGCTCAGTGAATTCGTAGGTTCCCTGAATGTGGTCATGTTTGCGCCGGAGGATCTGGAGATTGTCAAAGGAACCCCCGGGATCCGGCGCCGCTTTCTCGATATGGAGATTGGCCAGGTGCAGCCCAGCTACCTGTTTCACCTCCAGCAATACCAGAAAATTCTGCTCCAGAGGGGCAATCTGCTGAAGCAGCTATGGGGTAAGGAGGCTGCCGGCAAGGAGCTTTTGGAGATTTGGGATGCCCAACTTATAGAGCATGGTGTTAAAATCGTCAAAAAAAGGAAACAATTCATAAAGAAGCTGCAGATATGGGCAGAAACCATCCACCGCGGCATAACAAACGGCGGAGAAGAGCTGAAACTGCTCTATGTGCCTTCTTTTGGTGAGCGCGAAGAGGAAGATGAAGCTGTCTTATTGGACAAATTTATGTTAAAGTTATCACAAACGAGAGAACAGGAAATCAGGCGCGGCATGACGCTGACGGGTCCCCATCGGGATGACCTGTCCTTTTTTATCAACGGAAGAGAAGCGCAGGTATACGGCTCCCAGGGACAGCAGCGTACGGCGGCTTTATCGCTCAAGCTGGCGGAAATTGAACTGATCCATGAGGAAATCGGAGAATATCCTGTGCTGCTTCTTGATGATGTTTTGTCCGAACTTGATCCCTATCGTCAGACCCAACTGATCGAAACCTTTCAAAGCAAGGTGCAGACCTTCATCACCGCTACCGGTGTCGAGGGGCTGAATGCCGATAAACTCAAGGGCGCGAGCCTGTATCATGTTCACGGCGGTAAAGTGGAGCTATAAAGAGCGGAGGAAGACCATGTATATTCATTTGGGCGGAGAGAAAATTATTCGATCCTCAGAGCTGATTGCGATATTTGATATTTCGATTGAGAAATCTTCCAAGGTATCGAAGCAATTCATGACTCATTCCCAGCAGGACAAAAAGCTGGAACGCATTGGTGAAGAGGAAGCGAAGTCTATTGTCGTAACCAAGAATACTGTCTACTACTCCCCTATATCCTCCTCCACTCTCAAAAAAAGAGCCAAAATCTTGTTAGAAATATAATGTTCCGGCAGTTACAGGAGATAATCTGAAAGAAGTAGGTGAAGGCATGTCAATGAATCAACCGACATATGATGAGAGCCAGATTCAGGTACTGGAAGGGCTGGAAGCGGTTCGGAAACGTCCCGGCATGTACATCGGCTCCACCAGCGCCAAAGGTCTGCATCATTTGGTCTGGGAGGTTGTCGATAATAGTATCGACGAGGCGCTGGCAGGTTTTTGCGACCGGATTCAAGTCATTATCCATGAAGATAACAGTGTGACTGTTATCGATAACGGGCGGGGTATTCCTGTCGGTGAGAACGTGAAGCTGAAGAAATCTACGCTCGAAGTAGTAATGACTGTCCTGCATGCAGGCGGTAAATTCGGCGGCGGGGGTTACAAGGTTTCCGGCGGTCTTCACGGCGTAGGGATCTCGGTTGTTAACGCGCTGTCTGAGAAGGTAGTGGTCACTGTCAAACGTGACGGCCATGCCTACCGGCAGGAATACAGACGCGGTGCACCACAGTACGATATCAAGGTAATCGGAGATTCCGAGGAGACTGGTACGACTACAACCTTCCATCCGGATCCGGAGATTTTTACCGAAACGACTGTTTTTGAATATTCAACGCTGCTTACCCGTATCCGGGAGCTTGCCTTCCTGAACAAGGGGATTGAGCTTTCCCTGCTGGATGAACGGACTGGAGTCTCCAATACGTTCAAGTATGACGGCGGTATTGTAGAGTATGT
This sequence comes from Paenibacillus sp. MMS20-IR301, assembly GCF_032302195.1. Classification (NCBI taxonomy): domain Bacteria; kingdom Bacillati; phylum Bacillota; class Bacilli; order Caryophanales; family Paenibacillaceae; genus Paenibacillus; species Paenibacillus sp. MMS20-IR301. The sequence goes on along the minus strand of NZ_CP135275.1, from coordinate 5,863,530 downwards.
GAAATACCTTAACGAGAAAAAAGAAGCCCTGCATGAGGAACCGATCTACGTGGAAGGCTCACGGGATATGATTGCCGTTGAAGTGGCTCTCCAATATAACGATTCATACACAGAGAACATCTATTCCTTTGCGAATAATATCAATACCCATGAGGGCGGTACGCATGAATCCGGCTTCAAGAGCGCTCTGACCCGTATCATTAATGACTATGCCCGCAAGGCAGGGGTCATTAAAGACAGCAGCCAGAATCTGACCGGAGATGATGTGCGTGAAGGTCTGACCGCGATTATCTCTGTCAAAATTCCTGAGCCGCAGTTCGAAGGCCAGACTAAGACGAAGCTCGGTAACAGTGAAGTCCGCGGAATTGTAGAATCACTGTTTGGGGAGAAGCTGCAGGAGTTCCTGGAAGAGAATCCGGCCGTCTCACGCCGTGTGCTTGAGAAGTCACTGCAGGCTTCCCGTGCCCGCGAAGCGGCCCGTAAAGCACGTGAGCTGACACGCCGCAAGAGTGCGCTTGAGGTCAGCGCCCTTCCGGGCAAGCTGGCTGACTGCTCCTCGAAGGATGCATCGATCAGTGAGCTGTATATCGTCGAAGGGGACTCTGCCGGCGGTTCGGCCAAGCAGGGCCGTGACCGTCACTTCCAGGCGATTCTGCCGCTGCGCGGTAAGATTCTGAACGTAGAGAAAGCCCGGCTTGACCGAATCTTGTCCAACGCCGAAATCCGGGCAATTATTACCGCCCTTGGAACCGGGATAAGCGATGATTTCGATCTCGGTAAAGCGCGTTATCATAAGGTTGTCATCATGACCGATGCCGACGTCGACGGTGCCCACATCAGAACATTGCTGCTGACCTTCTTCTACCGTTATATGCGGAAGATTGTCGATGCCGGGTATATCTACATTGCCCAGCCGCCACTGTTCAAGATTGAACGCAACAAGGTCATCCGCTATGCACAGAGCGAGAAGGAACGCGATGAAATTATCGCCACCTTTGGCGAGAACGTGAAGGTCAATGTTCAGCGCTACAAAGGTCTGGGGGAGATGAACGCTGCCCAGCTGTGGGATACTACCATGGATCCTGAGAGCCGTACTATGCTTCAGGTAACGATCGAGGATGCTATGCTGGCTGACAGTATCTTTGATACACTGATGGGTGACAATGTAGAGCCGCGCCGTGACTTTATTCAGGAGCATGCCCAGTCTGTCAGAAATCTCGATATTTAAGCAGAGCCCTATAACAAACCTCCGGTTATCTCCCTATCAGGGACTTGCCGGAGGTTTTATTTTTGTCTGGAATGGGCGTAAGAGAGAGTGCTAGCGCCTTCCCGTTACGCTTCGCCTGCGGCCGGCAGCCGGCCGGGAACGTTTCAAACGTCCATAAGCGACTGCATAACGGTGAATTCTGCGGTAGATGCTTTTGTCCCGGAACATTTTGAAGACAATGATAGAGGGCAGTGTATTCACCTCAAGCAGCCAGAGGTCATGATGCTGATCTATGGCTACATCAAGTCCGATTTCTTTAAGGCCCGGATAGGCGGTTTCAAGCTGTGCCCCGATTCTTACACCCAGTGATTTCAGCTGCTCCAGGGCACCTGCCATTTCAGCAGCTGACATATGCTCCTTAAACAGGGTATCTATCTGAAAAATGCTGCCGCCGTTATGATAGTTGGTGACTACCTTCTGTGGTGCGGCTACCCGGCCAAGCATGCCTGTCGTCTCCCAGCAGCCCCGCAGGTTCTTCTGGGCCAGAACCCGGAGGTCAAACGGGCGGTCCTGATGCTGAAGCAGATCAATCCCTTGCTGTACCAGATAGGTCCGGCCTTTAATCTTCGGCAGGATGGCTGCATGAAGCTCCTCCGGTGTGCTAAATACCTCGGCATCTTTTGCATATCTCAAAATGTACATCAGCCGTTGCTCGGTCTCTGCTTCAGGAGTCACATCGTCTCCGGCATCAAAATCCGGCTGCTGATCGCTTGGGCTTAAATGGACAGCCCGCTGCTCGGCTCTCATCACTCCGCTGCCATAGGTGCCGCGGTCCGGTTTAATATAGACCGTTCCGTAAATGCCGAGCAGCTCTTTCAAATCTTCCAGGCGGTATTTGCGTGTTTCGGGAATGAAGACTGAGAGCAGGCGATTCTGCAGAATGACTTTTGTTTTGGCCCATTTGCTGGACACACGCTGAATCCTCATTTTCTGCCTCCTAAGTATTGTTCTACAACGAATTTTCAGGACAAGCTAACTAAACAATGTTATAATATAAGGATATGGGGTTATGCCTTTTTGGACGAAAACGGGGTTATAGAGCCATTCTTCTTGTCTTTACAGTCTATGTACTGGAGGCACCAGCGGAAAGGGCGTATACCCTTATCCGTACTAAAAGAAAATCAATATAGAAGATAAAAGGCTATCAGGTTTAATTGTGCTGCTTTTGTGAAAGTAATATAATTAAGGGTAGCGGTTTTTAACTGAAGGAGGTCCAGCAACTCATGGCTGAACAAAATAACCCGCAAATCAAAGACCGGGACATTGGTGCGGAAATGCGCGAATCCTTCATGGATTATGCGATGAGCATCATTGTAAGCCGGGCTTTGCCGGATGTGCGGGACGGACTTAAGCCTGTTCACCGGCGCATTTTGTTTGCGATGTCGGAACTTGGAATGTCCTCGGATAAACCTCATAAAAAGTCAGCGAGAATCGTCGGTGAGGTTATCGGTAAGTATCATCCTCACGGAGACTCCGCCGTATATGAGACGATGGTACGTATGGCCCAGGATTTCTCCATGCGTTATATGCTCGTAGACGGACACGGAAACTTCGGTTCCATTGACGGGGATATGGCAGCTGCGATGCGGTATACCGAAGCAAGGCTGTCCAAGATTGCCGGAGAAATGCTCCGCGATCTGAACAAAGAAACAGTTGATTTCGCTCCCAACTATGACGGTGAAGAGAATGAGCCTGTAGTATTGCCTGCGCGTTATCCGAACCTGCTTGTAAACGGAGTATCCGGTATTGCGGTCGGTATGGCCACTAATATCCCTCCGCATAACCTGGGTGAGGTTATTGACGGTGTGCAGGCCATGATTAAGAATCCTGATATTACGCCTATGGAGCTAATGGAATATATTCAAGGCCCGGATTTCCCGACAGCCGGTTATATATTGGGCCGTGAAGGAATCCGTCAGGCTTACCGCACAGGACGCGGATCGGTTACCATGCGTGCCAAAGCGACGATCGAAGAGAATAACGGTAAAGCACGGATTATTGTGCATGAGCTGCCTTATCAGGTTAATAAGGCCAGACTCGTAGAGAAGATTGCTGAATTGGTGCGTGAGAAGCGTATCGAAGGCATTACGGATCTGCGTGATGAATCTGACCGCACAGGAATGCGCGTTGTTATTGAAATGCGCCGGGATGTGAACCCGAGTGTTGTACTTAACAACCTGTACAAGCATACCTCTATGCAGTCTACCTTCGGGATCAATATGCTGGCTATCGTAGGGAATGAACCGAAGATTCTGAACCTGCGTGATGTGCTGTATCATTATCTGCAGCATCAGATCGAAGTTATCCGCCGCCGGACCATATTTGACCTGAAGAAAGCGGAAGCACGGGCACATATTCTGGAAGGTCTGCGTATTGCCCTCGATCATCTGGATGAAGTTATTGCCCTGATCCGCGCTTCGCGCACGACAGATATTGCCCGTGAAGGCCTGATGGAAACCTTCAGCCTAAGCGTTGAGCAGGCTCAGGCCATCCTCGACATGCGGATGCAGCGCCTGACTGGTCTGGAACGTGAGAAAATTGAGAATGAATATAACGAACTTCTGGCCAAAATTGCCGAGTACCGTGAAATTCTGGCTAACGAGCATCTCGTTCTGGAGATTATCAGCAATGAGCTGCAGGAAATTCGTGATAAGTACTCCGATGACCGCCGTACGGAAATTACGGTCGGAGAAGAAAGCATTCTCGACGAAGACTTGATTCCGCGTGAAGAGGTTGTTATTACGATTACCCATACCGGCTATATCAAGCGTCTGCCGGTCAGCACCTACCGCAGCCAGAAGCGCGGCGGCCGCGGGGTTATAGGGATGGACACCAAGGATCAGGACTTTGTGGAGCATCTCTTCGTGAGTAATTCCCATAACTATCTGATGTTCTTCACGGATAAGGGTAAAGTGTACCGGATCAAAGCCTATGAGATTCCGGAGCTTGGCCGGACTGCCCGGGGAACGCCGATTATCAACCTGATTCAAATTGAGCAGGGTGAGAAGATCAGCGCGGTAATCCAGGTAGAGGATGCGGACAGTGACAAGTACCTGTTCTTTGCTACCCGTGAGGGGATTGTGAAGAAGACTCCCCTGGAGGATTACAACAATATCCGTAAGGGCGGCCTGATCGCGATTAATCTCCGTGAAGAGGATTCACTTATTGAGGTGAAGCTGACTGATGGTGAGCAGGATCTGATTATAGGTACTGCCCGCGGGATGTCGATTACCTTCTCAGAGAATGATGTCCGTTCAATGGGCCGGAGCGCCACCGGGGTTAAAGGAATTACACTCGACGATAATGACCATGTCATCGGCATGGACTGTGTGGATAAAGAGCTTGAAGTGCTGATCGTTACAACCAAGGGCTATGGTAAACGGACGCCTGCCGGCGATTATCGTTCCCAGACCCGCGGCGGTAAAGGTATCAAGACGATTAACCTTACAGACAAGAATGGTCCGGTAGTCGGGCTTAAGGTTGTTAAGCGTGACGAGGACCTGATGATTATAACTACAAGCGGTACACTGATCCGGACCAGTATGGACGGCATTTCGACAATGGGACGTTACGCCCAGGGCGTTAAGCTGATCAACATCCGTGAGGATGATGCGGTTGCTACGCTGTGCAGAGCGGATAAAGAGGAAGATGAATTGCCTGAACACGAGGACGGCGAAGAAATTCAAAGTGCTGTAGTCCTAGAAGAAGGCGAAGATATCCAGCCTGAATCCGTTGCTGATGATGAGGCGGACGAACAGGAGTAAGTATTTGCAGGCAGAGCATGAGTTTCTGATTCCAGAAGCTCATGCTTTTTATTTAAGGAATAGGGTTTCTGCTATCTAGTCGCTTGTCAGGTTACATACTATAATTAAAGAACAAATGGTGTTACAGAAATAAAGGGGCTGAATTTATGCCAAACGTATCCGTTACAGAAATAAAAGTAGGCTCAAAAATCATTAAGGATGTTATAACACCACTGGGAGGGGTTCTCTTCTCCAAAGGGAAAATAATCCTTCCGCGCGATATAGAGGTTCTGCAGGCCTTTTTAATTGGACAGGTTGAGATAGAAGGGGCCCAGGGTGAAGACACAGCACCAGAGGGCGCCAAACAGGCAGTGAAGCAGCAGGCGGTCAAAACAGGCTCTCTTATTAATGAATCCGTGCTTGCCAAGAGCAACTCACCTATCCATGATGAATATGAAAGAATGCTGGCGCTCATTAAGAAGTGTTACCGTTCTGCAGCGGCAGTGGCACTTCCCATTTATGAATTACGGAGTCAGCTGGAGCTGCTGATCAGCCATTTGAAGGATTATCATGTCCTAAAGTTTGCTCCGCGCGTCTTGTTTGAACAGGATTACAATTATCATAACGCGGTATTGTCGGCTTTGACATCATATAGGATTGCCCAGTGGTGCGGATATCCCCAGAAGGACTGGATGCAGGCTGCGTTTGCCGGCTTACTGCATGATATAGGCAACGTAAAAGTAGATGAGGCACTGCTGCAGAAGCCGGAGCCGCTTAAAGGCAGCGAGGTCGAGGAAGTACGCCGGCATACTACCTATGGTTATCAGCTGCTGCGTAATGTTACCGCCATTAACGAAGGTGTCCGACTGGCCGCCCTGCAGCATCATGAGAAAATAGACGGTACCGGTTATCCGCTTAAGCTGGACGGTACCCAGATTCATTTCTACGCCAAGATAGTAGCAGTAGCTGATATATTCCATGCCATGACCCTTCAAAAGGCTTATAGAAAGGCCCAGTCGC